>CAXTWM010000062.1:0-18297 GCA_964247915.1 uncultured Armatimonadales bacterium
ACTCCGGCCTGACCATCGTGTCCTACCTGTACATGAACGGCTTCATGATCGGCGACCTGGGCTACGCTTCGGCCGTCGGCTGGGTGCTCGCCCTGGGCCTGCTCCTCATCAGCCTGTTCCAGATGCGGATCACCGGGGCCTGGAAGGGTGCAAACGAATGATCGAGATGAATCACCCGCCGGTCCTGCCCGCACGCCGGGGGATGAGCCTGCGCGCCGGTGCGGGCCTGGGCCGCGCCCTGACCGTCTTCCTGCTACTCGTCTGCGCCGTCGTGGCCCTGATGCCCCTGGTGTGGCTCGTCGCGGCGACCACGAAGGGGCCGGACGACCTGTTCCACTACACCTTCTTCGCGCCGCGCTTCTCCGCCGAGAACTACCGCGACCTGTTCACCAAGGTGCCGTTCCTGCGCTACCTGGTCAACAGCATTTATGTCACCGGCGCGACCGTCATCGTCCAGCTCTTCTTCTCCTCGCTGGCCGGCTTCGCGCTCGCCAAGTACGAGTTCGTGGGCAAAAAGGTCGTCATGGTGCTGATGCTGACCACCCTGCTCATCCCAGGCCAGGTCGTCATGGCGCCGCTCTACGAGCAGCTCTACCACCTAGGCCTGGTGGACACCCGCGTCGGGCTGATCATCCCCGGCGCGGTCAGCGTCTTCGGCATCTTTTTGTTCCGCCAGTCTATCATGCAGGTGCCCAACGAGCTGCTGCAAGCCGCCCGCCTAGACGGCTGCTCCGAGTTCCGCATCTACTGGGACATCGTCATGCCCGTCTCACGCCCGATGATCGGCGCGTTCTGCCTGATCAGCTTCATGGGGGCGTGGAACAACTTCCTGTGGCCCCAGATCCTGCTCCACCACGACGACAAGTACACGCTGCCTATCGCGCTCAACCAGATGATCGGCATCTACGGCAGCCAGTACGGGATGCTGATGGCCGGCACCCTGGTCAGCGTCCTGCCGGTGATGGTCCTCTTCCTCATCCTCCAAAAAGAGTTCGTCGCCGGCCTCACGGCAGGCGCGGTGAAGGGCTAGGCAGAGGCGGCCCGGAACAGAAAGACGAAAAACATGAACAGCAAGTCAACCAGCAGGCCGACTACCCGCCCGGAAGTGCAAGGCGGCGCCAAGGCAACCACGCCCGGCAAAGCCTTGCGCCCCGGCAAGAAAACAGCGCCGGGCAGTGGGTACGGCATCTATCGTGAGGCCGCCCCTGTCAAGGCGGCTCCGCCGCCCGCAGGACGCCCACCCGCCGCGTCGGCCCTCGCCGAAACGCTGCGGGCGGTGACGGCGGAAGTGAAGGCTTTAAAGAACGATGCCGCCCAAAAAGACGCCGAGATCAAGGCCCTTCAGAAACGTCTGACACAGATGGAAGCCCGGCAGAAGGCACAGGAGAAGGCCTTCCGGGCGCAGCAGTACCCCGCCGGGACGACGCCCGTGCAGGCCATCACCGAACTACCCGCCGTCACCGAACTACCCGATGGGGAGGAAACACCGTGATCCTCCGCCAAGCCCTCCAGGAGCAGTACCACGCCAGACTCACTATGCTCGCCGAGTGCGTTGAGAAATGCCCGGACGACCTCTGGACGTCCCACACCGACATGCGCCCGTTCTGGCGCGCATTCTGGCGGATCGCCTTCCACGCCGCCTACTTCACCCACCTCTATCTGGGCCAAAGCGAAGACGTTTACCAACTCTGGCCGGATCGGCCGGAGGGCTGTCCCGAACTCTGGCAGAAGCCCTTCCGCCTGGAACCCTATGAGCTGCCTGAAGACTTCCCGCCCTACACGAAAGAACAGGTCCTGGACTATCTCGCTTACATTGACTCGCTCATTGACCCCACCGTGGATGCCCTCGACCTGGAGGCGCCGGAAACCGGCATCGGCTGGTACAAGGGCATGAGCAAGCTCTCGCACGAGCTGATGAACCTGCGCCACCTTCAGGGCCACATCGGGCAGTTGTCGGAACTCCTCATGGCTCGCGGGATTGACACGGACTGGTTCGGCAAGCCCCGGCAGGTATGACCCGCCGGGGTTTTTCGCCGGAGCGTCAAGCCGCCCGCGCCCATGTGACAGCGGATAAAGACCGCTCAAACCGCAAAAGGCGAGCACCACGATTCGGTGCTCGCCTTCTTCGGCCCAGGCGCGAACCCAACGGAGGAGTCGCGGTGGCGGAGTCGGGGCCTAGTCTGAGCCTCTTACGGCTTGTCCCTTTTCCGCCCCTGGCGCGTGTCCAGGATGAACTGGAGGCCCGCGTAGACGTTCAGATTCGACGGGCCTTGTGTGCTGCGGCCCACCTGAAGCAGCAGCGTTCGCCCCGGCAGCAGGTCGCGGGTCGCCGTCAGCCCCCAGGACAGATTCCCCCCTTCGCCCACGGCGGCCGACGTGTTGCCGTAGACCTGGCCGCCGAGTGTCATCGCCGCCGTGAGCTGGTAGGAAACCGCGCCGCCCAGGATGAGGTTATTCCGCTCGTCCGGCGCCCCCGGCAGGGAGCCGCCGAGATTGCCGAAGGCATAAACACGCCCCACCTGCTTGCCGGCGGCCAGCAGGAGGGCGTGGTCGAATTTGCCCGAACCCAAACCGCGCGCGGCGCTGGCGGTCGGGATCTTCAGGAAGTAGTGCAGCGAGAGGCCGGGCGTTTTGGCATCTTCTTCGCGGAAGCGCCATTTGAACTCGGCGCTGCTGTCGGCCATCCCCGCCACGGGCCGGGCGCCCGTCAGTCGCTGCGAAGCCATCCCCGAACCCAGTGTCAGCTGGATGGTCTTGGAGAAGCTATAGTTGATCTCGGTCGAAGGCTCATCGGAGCGGGCGTCGGCGGTCCGGCTGGTGGTGTAGGCGGTGTTTTCCTCGATGTGCTGGTATTCTGCCGTTCCGGGGTCGTCCACGTTGTAGGGCGGCCCGGCCAGCGCGGGGACGCCCAGGGCGCAAAGCGCCCCGGCCAGCAGCCCGGTCTTGATTTTGATAGGTGCCCTCATGACAACCTCAGCTTCCATGATTTTCTGATTATGTTCTCGGGCGACCGCTGACGAGGCGCCGATCGAGAACGGCTTTCACTCAGCGTTCCGCCCGTAAGAACAATCTTCGGCCAGCGCCGCCGGATTGTGGATTGGCATGATTACCGGGCTTTCATGGTCTGCGAGCGAATCTTTCTGCGAGAAACAGCGGCCATACACCTGCGGAGGTGCGCCTGAACCGGCATAATTACGGCAAGGCGAGGCTGAACCGGCCCCGCATGTCAACTGGGTTTCACGGAAAGAGGTCACTATGAATGGGTTCCGCGACCTGAAGACCGGGCACAAATTCGGCCTTGGCTTCGGGCTTTGCCTGCTGCTGGCACTGATCGTCGGCGTCGTGGCCGTCACGCGCATGGCGCATCTGAACGCCCTGGTCCGTCTCATCGTCACGGACACCATGGGCGGCACGGAGCGCGTCAGCGGCTTGAACGACACGGTGCGGCAGACCCGGCTGTATGAGTATCAGCACGTCAACGCCCGCACGGACGGCGCAAAAAAGCGCGCCGAAGGCGAGATGGCCGATGAGATCACCGAGTCCAACAAGGCGATTCAGGGTTATAGCGCCAATGCCGACGCGCCGGCGGAGCGCGAAAAGCTGAACGCCCTCAAGTCTGCCTGGGGAGGGTATCTGGCGGATGACCGGACCCTGCTGACACTCAGCCGGGCGCATCAGGAAGGGCAGGCGATGGCCCTGCTCAACGGGCGCATGGCGGAGGAGTTCGTATCGGTGCGCGACGCACTGGATGGTCTTTATGACTGGAACCATGAGCAGGGGCAGGCGCGCAGCGCCGAGGCGCTCCGTGCCTATTCCACGGGCCGGCTGCTGGTCTTTGGGCTGCTGGCGCTTTCCCTCGTGCTGGGCACGTTCGTTGCGATCCGCATCACGCGCTACATGACCGAGACGCTGGCACAGGTGTCGGAAAGCCTGGCGATGCTGAACGGCGTCTGCATCACGGATCTGAATCGTGCGGTCGGCGCGCTGGCGGGGGGTGACCTGACGGTGGAGATCGCCATCGGGGCGAAGCCGTTGGGGCTGAACAGCCGGGACGAGTTCGGGGTGATGGCGCAGACCTTCGACTCCCTGCTGGTCCAGGTGCAGGACATGATCTGCTCGTTCCGTACCTCGCAGGCTTCCCTTTCGGCACTGGTGCGCGGCCTTCAGCAGTCGTCGGCACACGTCGCGGCGGCTTCCGAAGCCCTCGTGGCGGCCAGCAGCCAGGTGGGGGCGGGGACTGACGAGATCACGGCGACCATGGGGGAGGTTTCGCAGGCCTCCGAGCAGTCGGCGCGCGGGGCCGGCGAGATTGCCCAGGGGTCCGGCGCCCAGGCGCGCTCACTGGCGGAAAGCGCGGACCTGATCAAGCAGCTCGCCGACTCCGTCGTGGGCGTCGCCCGCGACGCCGAGGGGGCGGCGCACGCCGCGGAGAAGGCGGACGCCGCGGCGGAAAAGGGCGGCCGGGCGGTGTCGGAAACCGTGGCGGGCATGGGGCGTATCCGCCGGACCGTCACGGACACGTCCGAGGTGATCCAGGAACTGGGGCGGGCGTCGGCGCAGATCGGGGGCATCGTTTCCACCATAGACGAGATCGCGTCCCAGACAAACCTGCTGGCGCTGAACGCGGCCATCGAGGCGGCGCGGGCCGGGGAGGCGGGTCGCGGCTTCGCGGTCGTGGCCGACGAGGTGCGTAAACTCTCGGAGCGTTCTTCCTCGGCGACTCGCGAGATCGCGGGCGTGATCGGTCAGGTCCAGAGCCGCACCGCGCAGGCGGTCTCGGCCATCGAGGCGGGGAATCGAGACGTGGCCGCTGGCGTGGCGCTGGCCGAGCAAGCGGGGAACGACCTGAGGGACATCCAGGGCGTCGTCGGCGAGCTGCGCCGGCAGGTGCAGAACATCGGCACAGCGGCGGAGGGGATGAGCGCGAGCGCCGGAGGGGTGTCGCAGGCCATCGCCGAGGCTGCCGCTGTGGTGGAGGAAAGCAGTGCGGCGGCCGAAGAAATGTCGGCCTCGGCGGAGCAGGTGTCGGTCTCGATCCAGACGGTGGCGATGACGACGGCGCAGCAAAGCGCGGCCGTCGAAGGGCTGGTGGCGTCCGCTGGGAAGTTGTCCGGGGTCGCTCAGGCGCTGGACGGCGCCGTGGCCCAGTTCAAAGTCGCGGGGGCGGAAGCCCAACCGGGCCAGCGGGACCAGACAGGTAAGCCGCGCCCGGCTCTGCTCAGAGCCGCCTAGCGCGGCCAGTTCTTCCACAACACCTGGCCCGGCTTCAAGGCGGGCGCTTGCAGGGCGCTGCCCGGCGCGCGGGTGCCGGGCAGGGACGGCAAGGCTCGGCGCGGCCCGCGTGCGCCGACGGCGGCCCCCGCCGTGGGGTGGGGGAGGGCAGGTCCGAAGTCCGGCAGCAGCGGCCGGAATGCTTCCCGGCGGGCGACATGATAAAAAGCCTCATGCCGCCCGGACTTGCCCCTACTTCTCCATCAGCACGCTGGGGTCGGCGCCGAGGAAGCCGCGCAGGGATTGGACGTATTCGGCCCGCTCGGCCCGTTCGCACTGCGCCTGCGCCCGGCCCAGCCGCGCCGTCACGTCCTGGCGCAAGGCGGGGGAGAGCGGGTTGGGCCTGCTCAGGAAGTCGCGCAGGGTGCGGATGTGGCGCTTCCACAGGCGGACCTCGACGGCCTGCTGGCTCTGGAGGCGCTCCTGATACCAGTCGCTCTCCCAGAGCGCGTCGCGGGTGAAGAGGGCGCGCAGGTCGGGGTCGTTGATGCCCTTGCCCTCATACACGCCGTCGCGCATGATGTGCAGCAGGGCGCGGAGCGGCGGGCAGGCGAGGGCGAACGAGCCGTCGCTGAAGTAGTTCTCGGCGATCCGCTTCTGGGTGGAGACGATGTTGTCTATGCCGTCGGCGAACGAAGCCGGGTCCTGCGTCTCGGGGCGGAGCATTTCCCGCGTGAACACGTCGTTGGGGTTGTCGAAGACGATGCCGAAGAAGGTGCGGACGAAGTGCGGCGTGATGCGATAGCCCAGGCGGCTCGCCAGGACCGTCTTGTCGCCGCTCTGGAAGTCTTCCAGCTTTTCGAGGTAGTTGTTGGCGATGAGGTACTGCGGGTCGCGCTCCGAGACCTCCATGCGCGACCAGATCTCGGGGATCAGCAGGCTGACGTCGTGGTCCACGCGGAAGTGCGGGCCGACGAAGCCCGCCGCCGTGGCAAACGCCTGGGCGCCGGTCAGGATGTGCGAAACCAGGGCGTTGTTCAGGTCAATGATCGGCGGCATGGCGTTGAACGGGCCTTTGGTCAGCGCGCCTTCCGAGCCGGCCCCGGTCGTGGAGGGCGACTTGCCGGTCAGACTGCTGATCAGCTCCATGAACAGCTCGGGCGTCTCCTGGTAGTGGATCGGGTTGTAGACGGCCAGCGAGCGGATGCCCGGCTCGGGCGGGTTCAGGCGGCGGCCCGGCAGGACGGCGTTGACAGGCGCGGGCAGGGGCTGGTCGGGCGGTGCCTGCCGGTACAGGCGCATCCCGGTCTCGGATAGGTAGGTCGGCCTGGGGTCCATCAGGTCTGCGCGGATTTGCAGGTAGCGCGGGTTCTTGGTCGGCTTGCCGTCCACGATCCGGGGGTGGGCCGAGGAGACGAAATAGCCCGGCGTCTCGGCGGCCTGTCGGATGACCTCCTGCATGGGGGCGGTGAACTCGCCCAGGGTGATCGCCGAGGCGACTAGCTTCTGGGCGTCCGCCTGGGTCAAGGGCGCGTAGTTCGAGAAGAAGTTGTCCGGCAGCGCGAAATGCGCCTCGGTCAGCGTGTCGTACCCCCGGTGGATGGCCTCGTCGGGCCGCTGGAACAGGCGGCTCTCCACATTCTCCACGATCTTGAAGCCGGCGGGGCCGTCGTACCGCGCGTTGCGGTTGGGCAGGAGGGCGGCGGGGACGACGACCGAGGCCGTAATGTCGTCCTCCAGTTGCAGCTTCTCGGCGGGGACGAAGTCGGAGCGCAGGGTGAAGATGCGCCAGTTGCCGTCCCCCGTGAAGCCGACGCGGGCGTAGTGAGTGACCAGCTTCTCGCCCCGGAAGCGTAGCTCATTGCCGGGGCGTCCGTTGACCACGTCCACGCTGAACTGCTCGCGCCAGTTGTCACCCATTTCGGGCTGATAGAATCGCTTGACGAGGTAGACCAGCTCGCGGATGGGGTGGGGGATTGCCTCCAGCCACTCGTTGTAGGCGTCCGTGTAGAGCGTCCCCGACCGCGTGAGCAGCTTGATGACCGAGCCGAGCGAGCGGTCGGGGCTGAGGATCGGGCGGCTGTCCCCGCCGCGCCGGTCCCGGAACCGGTCGGAATAGTCGTGCGCCAGCAGCTCCCCGACGGCGTCCATGTCCCTGTGGAAGTCCGCGATGAAGAACGGGGCGTGCATGATCGAGTCCGAGATGGACTTGGAGATCTCGGACTTGCCGCCGCCCGAGACCGTGCTGGGCTTGTGGCACAGGGTCCCTTCCGCCGTGGTGCCGACGAGCCGCCACTGGCCCGAGTCGGCCTCCTTTTCCAGCCGAATCTTGTAGCCCGCCGGGACGACGTAGGTGATCTCCGGGTCGAGCGGCAGCGTGTGCCGCCCGCTCAGGTTCTGCCAGCGGACGGTCTGCGTGTTCAGGTTGATCTCGACGTTCTCGGGGACGTAGTAGATGTCCGGGTGGCGCTTGTCAATGCCGTACCCCTCCTTCTGGATCTCCATCCGGTCGCCGAAGAGCCGCCGGACGTTCTCGAAGGTGTGCCCCGACTTGGGCAGGTGCGTGGCGACGCTGAACAGCTTGCCCAGGTCGTACCGGGGGTGGACCAGCGCGCCGCCCGCGTGCTCCTCCTCGACCATGCCCAGCAGGTCGGCGGCGAAGCTGATCTGGGTCTTGACCTCTTTCTTGCAGTAGCCGTAGTAGTTGTCGGCGATCACCGTGACCATGACCCCCTGCGCGTCGCGGGCCGTGACCTTGAAGGCGTCGCCGTTGTTGTACCGCTCGTCCGGGGACGCCCAGCACATCCGGTCCCGCTTCTGGCGGTCGGTGGCGTCGTCGAAGTGCGGCAGGCCGAGTTCCTTCTTGGTCAGCGTCGGGAGGTGCGGCGCGAGGATGACGTAGCCCGTGTGCCCGGTCCAGCCCTCGATGTCCAGCCCGGCGTCGCTCTCGGGCAGGTGCGGGTCGCCGCCGTTGCCGAAGATGCGCTCGATGAAGTCCACGTTGCTGACCAGGTTGCCCGGAACCAGGAAGCGGACCTCCATCGTCTTGCGCGGCGTCACGCCGGGGACGCCGGGCACGACGAGGGGGCGCGTCATCAGCGACACGAACGTCTCGATGGGGTGCCCGCCTTGGGCGGCGAACGGCAGACTGAGCAGGGAGCGCGGGGCGTCCAGGGCGGCGCGGAGCAGGCCGGCGAAGGCGGCCTTGGGGACGGCGACCTTGTCTGAGGGGATGGGAGCGCCGCCCTCGGCCACATGGAAGACGCCCTGCGTCGTCCGCCGGTCGCTCTTGGGGTTGTGCAGGACGCCCTGGCCGTTCCCCAGCCGGTAGGAGCTGACGATGTCCGACTCGAAGTGGTCGCCGTTCTCGGGCAGGGACAGTTCGCGCGCCATGCCGGGCCGGTCCAGGATGAAGCTCTGCCCCAGGCCGGGCAGCCGGATCGGCGGGTCGGGCGAGACGTCGGCCAGGTAGCGGTCCAGGAACGCCTGCGCGCGGGCGTCAATGGGGCTAGGCTCGCCGTAGGACAGCCGGATGCGCTCCTTGAGGTGTGCGACGACCTCGTGAGGGATGGCAAGACGGGACACGAAATCGTCCCGGCCCATCTCGCCGCCCGCGACCATCAGCTTGAGCTTGATGTAGTCAATCAGTTCTTGGCGCTCGCCAGCTTGGTTGTTGGGTGTCATAGGTGGTGTTCCAAAAAAGAAGCCCCGATTCTGCTCATGGGCCAGGGCGCGCTGAAACGCGCCTGGACACCCGAGCAAAAACAGGGGCTTCATCGCTCCTCGAATTAGAATGTCGTGATCTGTTAGTCCCTGAAGTTCCACATCAAGCGATCGTTGACCTGCGTGATCTTGCCGACGGAGGCCGCAGGAAAGTGACTGCTGAAATACAGAGCGTCCGTCTCTACGATATGCTGCATGAGCCACCGCCGCGAGAGTCGTGCCGCCTCGGGGAACTCGCAGAACATAGAAACGAGGCCCGTGTCATACAACTCGAAGGGATGATGCACGACATCCCCGCCGAAAACAGCCTGACTCCCCTGCGAGGTGATCGAGATGGCCGCGTGATCAATGCTATGCCCCGGCGTTGACAAGAAGCGGACGCCTTCAAGCACTTCGCTGCCGTCAACCTTTATGCGCTTTAAATGTCCTACCGCTTCAAGCGGCGCCATGCTGTCACTGAAGACGCCGGGAACCGGAGGGCGTAAGGGCTGACCCAAGCCTGCCTCCTCCTTGACCACCACCGTCGCCGCTTCATCGCCTGCGGCCAGCGCGGCTCCATACCGCCATTCCAGATCCGAGCAGATGACAGTCGCGTTAGGAAAAGCAGGCACCCACCGCCCGCCATTCCAGCGCGTATTCCAGCCCACATGATCGGCGTGTATGTGCGTCAGGAGGATGTAATCAACATCTTCCGGCTCCACACCGACCGCTTCCAGCCGCTCAAGGTAGGGCTGATGCAGATGGTCCAGCACCTTCATTGTCGGCCGGTCCGTGGCGTTGCCGGCCCCTGTGTCAATCAGGATGACTTTGCCCTCGTGCCATACCACCCATGTGTGGACGCTCAGGAACACGCGGCCCGTTTCCGGATCATACGTCCGAGGATCAACCCACTCCGGGTGCTGTGTCAGAACGCCGGGATTTAAATTGGGCAGCAACTGCGTTGCCGTGAAATCGTTCAAGTCGAGTTCGTGGACTTTGACCACGCTTGTACGACCGATGCCGAACTCACGGTAGCTCATTGCAAACGCCTCCCGAGACCACTGATCCATGCCCGAAGAATATCAAGGCAGGTTCGTCTCGCCCATCAGGTAGCGGTCGCACTCGCGGGCGGCCTCGCGGCCCTCGTTGAAGGCCCAGACGACCAGGCTCTGGCCGCGCCGGGCGTCGCCCGCCGCGAAGACGCCGGGGATGCTGGTCGTATACTTGCCGTAGTCCGCCTTGACATTGGAGCGGGCGTCGCGGGCGACGCCAAGCTGCTCCAAAAGGGCGTCTTCGGGGCCGAGGAAGCCCATCGCCAGCAGGACGAGCTGGGCCGGCGAGACCTTCTCCGAGCCGGGAATCTCGACGGGGACGAACTGGCCTTTCTCGTTTTTCTGCCAGTCCAGCTCGACGGTGTGAACTTCTTTGACCTGGCCGCTGTCGTCGCCGACGAACTTTTTGGCCGTGGTGCAGTAGACGCGCGGGTCGCTGCCGAAGACGGCCAGCGCCTCCTCCTGGCCGTAGTCCAGCCGGTACACTTTGGGCCACTGCGGCCACGGGTTGTCCGGGGCGCGCGACATGGGCGGCTTGGGCAGGATTTCAAGCTGGACCAGGCTGCGGCAGCCGTGCCGCATCGAAGTCCCGACGCAGTCCGTGCCGGTGTCGCCGCCTCCGATGACGACCACGTCTTTGCCCTCGGCGGAGACGAAGTTCCCGTTCGGCTCGCCGGTCAGGACGTTCTGGGTATTAGCCGTCAGGAAGTCCATCGCGAAGTGGATGCCGCCCAGCTCGCTGCCCTCGATGCCGGACAGGCCGCGCGGCTTGGTCGCGCCGGTCGCCAGGACGACGGCGTCGAACTCCTGCAATAGCCGGTCGGCGGCGTAGTCCTTGCCGACCTCGGTGTTCAGGAGGAAGGCGATTCCCTCCTGCTCCATCTGACCGACGCGGCGGTCCACGAGTTCCTTGCCGAGCTTCATGTTGGGGATGCCGTAGGTCAGCAGGCCGCCGACGCGGTCGCCGCGCTCGAAGACCGTGACCAGATGCCCCGCCTTGTTGAGCTGGGCGGCGGCGCACAGCCCGGCGGGGCCGGAGCCGATGACGGCGACGCGCTTGCCGGTGCGGGATTGGGGCGGCTCGGGGACGATCCAGCCCTCCTCCCAGCCCTTGTCCACGATGGCGCACTCGATGTTCTTGATCGTGACCGGCGGGGCGCTGATGCCCAGGACGCAGGCCCCCTCGCAGGGGGCGGGGCAGACGCGGCCGGTGAACTCGGGGAAGTTGTTGGTCTTGTGCAGCCGGTCCAGCGCCTCGCGCCACAGCCCCCGGTAGACCAGGTCGTTCCATTCGGGGATGAGGTTGTTGATCGGGCAGCCGGACGCCATGTTGTTCAGCAGCGTCCCCGTGTGGCAGAAGGGGATGCCGCAGTCCATGCAGCGCGCGCCCTGCTCCCGGAGCTTCTTTTCGCCCAAGTGCAGGTGGAACTCCTTCCAGTCCCGGATGCGGTCGGTCGCCGTCCGGTCCAGGGGGAGTTCGCGCAGGTATTCGATAAAGCCGGTGGGTTTTCCCATAGATGTGAGTCTCGTGTGTCTAATCAGCCGTAGAATTAGCCGCCGCCCGCCCGCGCGGTGCTGCGCGCGTTGTCTTCGAAGGCCGCCAGCAGGGCTTCCTCGCCGCTCAGGCCGGACGCCTCCACGCGCGCGATAGCTTCCTGCATCCGCTTGTAGTCGTGGGGGATCACCTTGACGAGCTTCGTCACGGTCTCTTCCCAGCGGTCCAGGAGGGACTGGGCGTGGTCCGCACCGGTATCCTCGACGTAGCGGCGGATCATCTGGCGGACCTCCTCGATCTCGGCCAAGTCTTCCAGCTTCTCCAGGCCGACCATCTGCGTGTTGCAGCGGGTCGCGAAGTCGCCGGCTTCGTCCAGGACGTAGGCGATGCCGCCGGACATGCCCGCCGCGAAGTTGCGGCCCGTCGGCCCCAGCACGACGACGCGGCCCCCCGTCATGTACTCGCAGCCGTGGTCGCCGACCGCCTCCACCACGGCGTTCGCGCCGGAATTGCGGACGGCGAACCGCTCGCCCGCCCCGCCCCGGATCGAGACCTCGCCTGACGTCGCGCCGTACAAAGCCGTGTTGCCGATGATGATGTTCTCGCGCGGCACGAAGGTCGAGCCGGCGGGCGGCGTGATGACGATCTTGCCGCCGGACAGCCCCTTGCCCAGATAGTCGTTGGCGTCGCCCCGCAGCAGGAGCGTCATGCCGGACGGGACGAACGCGCCGAACGACTGGCCCGCCGAGCCGTCAAAGGTCAGCCGGATCGTGTCCTCGGGCAGCCCCTGCGGCCCGTACCGCCGCGTCAGTTCGCTGCCGACGATGGTGCCGACGACGCGGTCGGTGTTCTTGATGGGGAGCGTCGCTTCCACCCGTTCGCCCCGCTCCAGAGCGGGCGCGCACAGCGCGAGCAGGGTGGTGTTGTCCAGCGCGCCGGCCAGCCCGTGGTCCTGCTCCATCTGCTTGAACCGGCCCACGCCCTCCGCGACGTCGGGCTGGTGAAACAAGTGCGAGAAGTCCAGGCCGCGCGTCTTCCAGTGGTCCACCGCGCGGCCCGCTTCCAGCCGGTCGGTATGTCCGATCAACTCTTCCAGGGTCCGGCAGCCCATCCCGGCCATGATCTCGCGGACCTCTTCGGCGATGAAGCGCATGAAGTTGACCGCGTGGGCCGAGTCGCCGGTAAAGTTCTTGCGAAGCTCGGGGTCCTGCGTGGCGACCCCGACCGGGCAGGTGTTCAGGTGGCAGACGCGCATCATGATGCAGCCCAGCGAGACCAGCGGGGCCGTCGCGAAGCCGAATTCCTCGGCCCCCAGCAGGGCCGCGATGACCACGTCCCGCCCCGTCTTGAGCTGGCCGTCCGTTTCGACGGCGATGCGCGAGCGCAGGTTGTTCAGCACCAGCGTCTGGTGCGTCTCGGCCAGCCCCAATTCCCACGGGATGCCGGCGTGCTTGATGGAGGTCTGCGGGGACGCCCCCGTGCCGCCGTCGTGGCCGCTGATCAGGACGACGTCGGCCTTGGCCTTGGCGACGCCCGCCGCGATGGTCCCGACGCCGACCTCAGCGACCAGCTTGACGCTGATGCGGGCCTGGGTGTTGGCGTTCTTCAGGTCATGGATCAGTTCGGCCAGGTCCTCGATGGAGTAGATGTCGTGGTGCGGCGGCGGCGAGATCAGGCCGACGCCGGGCGTCGAAAAGCGCACCTTGGCGATCCACGGGTAGACCTTCGGGCCGGGGAGCTGGCCGCCCTCGCCGGGCTTGGCCCCCTGCGCCATCTTGATCTGGAGTTCCTGGGCGTTGACCAGGTAATGGGACGTGACCCCGAAGCGGCCCGACGCGACCTGCTTGATCGCCGAGTTGCGCGAGTCCCCGTTGGCGTCCGGGATGTAGCGCGCGGGGTCCTCGCCGCCCTCGCCCGTGTTGGACTTGCCGCCGATGCGGTTCATGGCGATCGCCAGCGCCTCGTGCGCCTCCCCGCTGATCGAGCCGTAGGACATGGCGCCGGTCTTGAACCGCCGGACGATGTTCGTCCAGGGTTCCACTTCGTCCAGGGGAACCGGGACGTCGGCGAGCTTCAGCCCCAGCAGGCCGCGCAGGGTCGCCCGCTTCTCAAGCTGCTCGTTGACCAGGCCCGAATACTCCTTGAAGGCGGCGTAGTCGCCCGTGCGGACCGCCAGTTGCAGCTTGTGGACGGTCTGTGGGCTGAACAGGTGGTACTCGCCGTCCGCCCGCCACTGGTAATTGCCGCCGACGTCCAGCGTGCGCGGCTGCTCGCCCCGGTCCGGGAAGGCGTGGGCGTGGCGGATCGCCGCCTCGCGGGCGAGGACGTCCATGCCGACGCCGCCGATGCGCGAAGCCGTCCGGGTGAAGTAGCGGTTGATGACCGACGGGTGCAGGCCGATGGCCTCGAATATCTGCGCCCCGCAGTAGCTCTCGACCGTCGAAATGCCCATCTTGGAGATGACCTTGACGATGCCCTTGACGACGGCCTTGACGTAGTTCTTCTTGGCCTCGGGGGGCGTGACGTCCCGCAGCAGGTCCTCGCGGATGGCATCGTCAATAGTCTCGAAGGCCAGGTACGGGTTGATGGCGGCGACGCCGTAGCCGACCAGGAGCGAGAAGTGATGCACCTCGCGCGGCTCGCCCGATTCGAGCACCAGCCCGATGCGCGTCCGCGTCCCCTCGCGGATCAGGTGGTGGTGCAGGCCCGCGCAGGCCAGCAGTGCGGGGATCGGCGCGTGGTCGTGGTCGATCCCCCGGTCGGACAGGACCAGGATGTTCTTGCCCGCCGCGATGGCCTGGTCGGCCTGGGCGAACAGGGTGTCCATCGCGGCCACCAGGCCCTCCGCGCCGCCCCGCGCAGGGAACAGGATCGGCAGCTTGACCGCCTCGAAGCCGGGCCGCGTGATCTGGAGCAGCTTCGCCAGGTCGTCGTTGGTCAGGATGGGCGAGTCGAGCGCGATCAGGTTGCAGTTCGCCGGGCCGGGGTCCAGTAGGTTCCGCTCGCTGCCGATGGTCATGGCCGCCGACGTGACGATCTCCTCGCGGATGCAGTCGATCGGGGGGTTGGTAACCTGGGCGAAGAGCTGCTGGAAGTAGTTGAACAAGGACTGCGGCTTGTCCGAAAGGACGGCCAGCGGCGTGTCCGTCCCCATCGAGCCGATGGCCTCGATGCCGTTGCGGGCCATCGGCGCCATCAGAATCCGCAGATCTTCAAACGTGTAGCCGAACGCCTGCTGGCGCTGCAAGACGGTCTCGTGCGTGGTCGTGGGCACGTCCGTGGGTTCCGGCAGGTCCGACAGCCTGACGAGGTTGGCGTCGAGCCATTCGCGGTACGGGTTCTCGCGGGCGATGCCCTCCTTGATCTCCTCGTCGGCGACGATTCGGCCCTGGGCGGTGTCTACGAGGAACATGCGGCCCGGCTGCAAGCGACCCTTGGACAAGATGCGGTCCGGCGCGATGTCCAGCACGCCGACTTCCGAAGCCATGATGACCAGGTCGTCCTTGGTGACATAGTAGCGCGAGGGCCGCAGGCCGTTCCGGTCCAAGACCGCCCCGATCTGGACGCCGTCGGTGAAGCCGATGGACGCGGGGCCGTCCCAGGGTTCCATCAGGCACGAATGGTACTGGTAGAACGCCTTCTTTTCCGCGCTCATGCTCTCGTGGTTCGCCCACGGCTCCGGGATCATCATCATCACGGCATGGGGCAGGGACCGGCCCGCCAGAGTCAGGAACTCCAGGCAGTTGTCGAACCGGCCCGAGTCGCTGCCCTCGTCGTTGATGACCGGCAGCATCTTGGGCAGGTCCTCGCCGAACAGGGCCGACGCGAACTGCGCCTGCCGGGCGCGCAGCCAGTTGACGTTCCCCCGAATCGTGTTGATCTCGCCGTTGTGGGCGATCATGCGGTACGGGTGCGCCCGGTCCCAGGAGGGGAAGGTGTTCGTGCTGAAGCGCGAGTGGACCAGGGCCAGCGCGCTCGCCATGTCCGGATCGTCCAGGTCAGGGTAGAATTCCGAGACCTGCTCCGGCATCAGCATCCCCTTGTAGATCAGGGTGCGGGACGAGAGGGAAGGGACGTAGAACTTGTCGCTGCCGCCCAGCTTCTCCTGGCGGACGGTGTGGGCGGAGCGCTTGCGGACGACGCACAGCTTGCGCTCGAAGTGCAGCACATCCGTGATGCCCTCGCCCTTCCCGATGAAGAACTGGCGGATGACCGGCTGGGCGGCGACAGCCGTCTCGCCCAGGGTGGAGTTGTCCGTCGGCACGTCGCGCCAGCCCAAAAACCGCTGCCCCTCCTGGGCGGTCGTGGACTCCAGAATCCCCTCACAGGCCGCGCGCGCGGCCTGCTCGGCGGGCAGAAAGGCCGTGCCGACCGCGTACTCGCCCGCCGGGGGCAGCGTGACGCCCCGCGCCGCCATCTCGCGCGCCAAAAAGGCGTGCGGGACCTGGATCAGAATGCCCGCGCCGTCGCCCGAGTTCGCCTCGCTGCCGCAGGCGCCCCGGTGGGCGAGGTTGCGGAGGATGGTGAGGGCCTGGCTGATGATCTCGTGGGACTTCTTGCCTTTGATGTTGACGACGAATCCCGCGCCGCAGGAGTCGTGTTCGAAATCCGGGTCATACAGCCCCTGCTTGGGGGGCAAACCAGTCGTCATGGCGGGGACGGTTCCTCTTCTAAGTCAACGGTCAGATAAGTCAACGGTCAGAGCGGTGTTCAAAAACGATGCGGGTGAGGTCGGCGGGCGCCGGGCTGGTCCCCCGAACGTCTTGACTTGGGTTGGGCCAGCCGCACCGGCGCGGCGGGGGATGCCTTGTGAGGAACGTCTCAAGAAATACCTCACTTGGGACGCAGATTATACCTCAATCGCCGCCCCCGCGTCAACGCCCCACGCCTACGATTTTCGGTCTGGGAATGGAACGTCAATCGCGCTGGAACGGGTAGAATAGGGAATATGTTCGCCCCGATCCCACTCCCCGTCCTGGACTCACTCCGCCGGCCGCTGCGCGACCTGCGGATCTCGGTCACGGACCGCTGCAACTTCCGCTGCACCTACTGTATGCCGAAGGAGGTCTTTGGCCGCGACTTCGCCTTCCTACCCCCCGCGCACCTCCTGAGCTTTGAAGAGATCACGCGGCTGGCCCGTGTCTTCCTCGCCCTGGGCGTCGAGAAGATACGCCTGACGGGCGGCGAGCCGCTGGTCCGCCGTGACTTGGAGAAACTGGTCGCCATGCTCGCGCCCTTGCCGGGCCTGCGCGACCTGACCCTGACGACTAACGGCGCGCTGCTGGCGAAAAAGGCGCGGGCGCTCAAAGACGCCGGCCTGAGCCGCGTCACCGTCAGCCTTGACTCGCTGGACGATTCGGTGTTCCAGAGCATGAACGACGTGGCCTTCCCCGTCGCGCGCGTCCTGGACGGCATTGACGCCGCCCAGGCGGCGGGGCTGGGGCCGGTCAAGGTCAACATGGTGGTCCAGCGCGGCGTCAACGAGGAGAGTATCGTCCCGATGGCACATCGCTTCCACGGCACCGGCTGCATCCTGCGCTTCATCGAGTTCATGGACGTGGGCGCGACGAACGGCTGGCGGCTCGGCGACGTCATCCCCGCCTCCGAGATCGTCCGCCGCATCGGCCTGGAACTGCCGCTCCAGCCCGTCGCCCCGAACTACCCCGGCGAGGTCGCCTCCCGTTTCCGCTATTTGGACGGCGGCGGCGAGGTCGGCGTTATTTCCTCCGTCACCCAGCCCTTCTGCGGCGACTGCTCCCGCGCCCGCCTGTCCGCCGAGGGCCGCCTGTATACCTGCCTCTTCTCCGCCGAAGGCTTCGATCTGCGCGCGCTATTGCGCGGCGAGGCGTCGGATGCGGAGATCGCCGACAAGGTGCGCGGCATCTGGAACGCCCGGACGGACCGCTACTCCGAGGTGCGGACGGAGGAGACGGCCCGGCGGCCCAAAGTGGAGATGTCCCACATCGGGGGGTAGCAGTTACGATGGCAAACCGCGCTTACCTTTTTTGCTCCGACTGCGCCCCCAATGATCCCCGCACATGGACCGAACTAGATACGAACAGCCAGCGGTATTATGACTCTCGCCATAATATCCCTTTGTCCTGGTTCTTTTTCTTTCGGCCAGATGATGTGAAACTTGTCGATGTGTTGTTCGCACATGGACACCCCAGGGGTATGGACTACGAGCCAAAACTTGTGGCAAGCAAGCAGCAAGCCTTTGAGACCTTTAGGCAAAATGAGTCCCGGTTAGAGCGGATCGTGGGGACTGACTTATACAGCCGGATTTCTGCCGATTTTCTGCCTTCGCTGCAAAGAATGTCAGGCGATAGTCTCTGCATGGACCTCGGAGATTTGGCAGAGGACAATGCGGAGGACAGCCTGCTTATGACGCAAATCGCCGAACTTATCGGCAGCGAAGATACGCCTGTGCGGGCAGTGCGAGAAGCTTTGAGCCGCTTCTCCACGCTCACTTACAAAGACGAAAATGACGCCAGACTCAATGTGATAGGATGCACTTACTGGTGATGACGCCAACTAATTTCCCAATGAAGAGAGTTCATTCCCAATGCCGTCAACGACCCGATTGCACCCGTTCACCTTCTCACTGCGGCTCCTCGCCACTGCGGCTTTCCTGCTGGCCCTCGCCCCGGCCCGCGCCGTGGAGACGGACTGCCTGGTCCGCGACCCGTCCACGATGATTAAGGCCAAAGACGGGACGTACTGGATTTATGGGACGGGACCGGGGACGCAGCAGTTCTCCTCCAAAGACAAGGTCCACTGGACCAACCGGGGTCCCCCCCAGCCCCCCCCCCCCGACAGGCTCGCCAAACCCCGCCC
>CAXTWM010000063.1:0-18012 GCA_964247915.1 uncultured Armatimonadales bacterium
CCACAGACCTCCGGGCTTGCTTCGGCTGGCAGCGGGGGTGGCAACGCAGGCGTCGGCCTTCTGCCGGGCTTTCAAGGCGTTCCCACCGGCGGCGGTTACCCCGGCGGTGGTGGTTACCCCGGCGGCGGCGGCGGTTACCCCGGCGGCGGCGGCGGCTATCCGGGTGGCGTCGGCGGGGCAGCGACCGACGCGACGGGCGGGACGGCGGGCGGACCGCCTGCGGTGACCCTGGTTTATGACCGGCCGATGGGCGGCGATCTGGAGTTCACGATCTCGCCGGACAAGCGCGTGGTGCAGATCCGCGAGACCGGCTACAGCGGCGCTTACGGGACCGCGCGCGGCATCAAGCTGGGGACGACCTACTCGCAGGTGGTCGCGCGCTACGGCTTCCCCGACGGGCATTCCAATGCGGGATCGATCCTCAACACCGACTACAAAAACACGCTGCACTGCGGGTTCCAGTTCCTGAACCAGAGGCTGGTCGGGATCATCGTCGCGGCGCCGGACTAACGGGGACCCCTCATGGCGGACCGCAGCGACATTGATGAGGTGCGGACGCGGACGGACCTCGTCTCGGTCGTTGAACGCTATGTGACGCTCAAGCGGGCGGGCCGTCAGCTCAAGGGCCTGTGCCCGTTCCACCAGGAGAAGACGCCGTCGTTCGTGGTCAGCCCCGAGATCGGCTACTGGAAGTGCTTCGGGCAGTGCGGCGAGGGCGGCGACGTCTTCAAGTTCGTCCAGAAGATCGAAAATCTGACCTTCCCCGAGGCCCTGGAGCGGCTGGCCTTGCAGGCGGGCGTGACGCTCACCCGCCGCCCCGCGCGCGCGGACGACGGGGGTGCCTCGATCGCCCCCTCGGAGGCCGGGTCGAAGGACCGGCTCCGGTTCATCAACGGCCTGGCCCTGCGCTTCTACCGCGACGTCCTGGCGCGGTCCCCCGCGGCGCGGGAATACTTGCAGGAGCGCGGGCTGGCCCATGCCGCCCAGGAGAGCTTCCAGCTCGGCTTCGCCGCCGACGAGTGGGACGGCCTGTGCCGCTTCCTGACCCGCAACGGCGTCAGCATGGCGGATGCCGAGAAGGCGGGGCTGGTGACGGTCGGCGAGCGCGGCACGTTCGACAAGCTGCGCGGGCGGCTGGTCTTCCCGATCCTGGACGTGCATGAGCGCCCCATCGCTTTTGGCGGGCGGCTGATCGGCGAGGCGAAGCCCAACCAGCCCAAATACTGGAACTCGCCCGAAACGCCCCTCTTCTCCAAAGGGCGGGAGATGTACGGCCTGTGGCGGGCGCGCAAGGCCATCGCCGCGCGGGAGCAGGCCGTGGTCGTCGAGGGCTACACCGACGTGATCGCGTGCCACCAGGCCGGTTTCGAGAACGTCGTGGCCACGCTGGGCACGTCGCTGACCGAGGAGCATGTGCAGACGCTGGCGCGGCTGGCGTCCGTCGTGCTTCTGGCCTTTGACGCCGACTCGGCGGGGCTGAAGGCGGCGGGCCGGGCCGCTCAGATATTCGAGGCGCAGGAAGTGGACGTGCGCGTCCTCGACCTGCCCGAAGGCGAGGACCCGGACAGTCTGTTGAAATCGGGCAAGCGGCGCGTCTTCGAGCAGGCGATGGAGACGGCCCTGCCGCTGACCGAGTACCGCATCAAGCGGCTGATCCGCAAAGGCCCCGCCGAGACCGAGCGGGACCGGGTCGCGCTGTTCAACAAGGCGCGGCCCATACTGGCCTCGGTGCCCAGCATCTTGGAGCGCGAGCAGTACGTCAAGCTGCTCGCGCCTTACCATCCATACTATAGCTCGGGCGCGGCCTTTGCCGAGGAGCACATCCGGCAGGACATTGCCAGTCACATGGCGGGGCAAAACGGCGGGACTAATGGGGCGGCCTCCTACTATCCCCGCCGTCAATCTCAGCCCGCACCCCCGCCGCCCAAAGGGGGAGGGGCAATCGAGAAGGCGGAGCGCCACCTGCTCTGCGCCCTCGTCAGTGATGATCCGGCCCTGGCGGGGCTGGCTCTGTCAGAGATGAGGGCCGGTGAGTTCGTCACAGAGCGAGCACGGGCACTGGCGGCCTATCTGTATGAGCATTATTCAGAAGCGGGGACGCTTGATCCGAAAGTGGTACTCGCCGCTTTAGGGGAAGATCCGAGGGCGGACCTGCTGGCGGACCTTCTGATGAACAGTAGTGAGGAACCGCTGACGCCGGAGTCGCTAGCGGGCGAGATCGCTTATCTGAAGGGCTACGCAAAAGAGCAGACACTTTCAGAGTTGATGGTACGCATAGGAAACGGAACGGCGGACGCCGAAGCGCACCTGGAACTCAAACGGCTGTTAAGTGAGCTGAAAGGGACGCAGAAGTCCCCGATGCCGCGCGAGGGGAAATGAACGTGCTGACGAAGGAAGTGAGCAGTGTGGCCGCTCAGACAGCAGCCGGCGATGCCGGGGCCGACGCGCGCCCGGAACGGGATGGGCCGCCGCCGCAGGATGGCCGGATGATGGAGCTGGGTGCGGACGGGGCGGACGGTCGCGCCGAAGGCATGAGCCATCCGCTGGACGATGTCCTGCAATTCATGGACGAAGACGCCCCCGTCGTGCGCCGCGCCGCCGAGATGGCGTCCGCCGCCTACGCCGAGGACGGCCGCCCTTCCTCAGACGAGCCGGAGCTGACGGCGGACGATCTGGCGGCCCTGGAAGGGCTGCCGCTCGACGACTCGGTGCGGATGTGGCTGCGTGAGGTCGGGCGGACGCACCTGCTGTCGCTGGACGAGGAGATCCGGCTCGCCAAGCGGATCGAGCGCGGTGACCAGGACGCCAAGGCCATTCTGACGCAGGCCAACCTGCGCCTGGTCGTTTCCATCGCCAAGCGCTACACGCTGCGCGGCATGTCGTTCCCCGATCTCATCCAGGAGGGCAACATTGGGCTGATCCGGGCGGTCGAGAAATTCGACTACCGCAAGGGCTATAAGTTCAGCACCTACGCGACCTGGTGGATACGGCAGGCGATCACGCGGGCCATCGCCGACCAGGGCCGGACGATCCGCATCCCCGTCCACATGGTCGAGACCATCAACCGCCTGGTCAAGACCAGCAGCCACCTCCTCCAGACCCTGGGCCGCGAGGCGACGGTGGACGAGATCGCGATAGAGATGGACCTGTCCGTGGAGCGCGTGACCGAGATCATCCGCATCGCCCCCGAGCCGCTGTCGCTCGAAACCCCCGTCGGCGAGGAGGAGGACAGCCGCCTGTCGGACTTCCTGCAAGACGAAGACTCCAAATCCCCTAACGACTCCGCGACCTTCATGCTGCTGCGTGAGAAGATTGATGAGGCCCTCAGCGCCCTCACCGCCCGCGAGCGGGACGTCCTCAAGATGCGCTTCGGGCTGGACGACGGCTATCCCCACACGCTGGAAGAAGTGGGCCGCCACTTCCAGGTGACGCGCGAGCGCATCCGGCAGATCGAGGCCAAAGCCCTCAAGAAGCTCCGCCACCCCAGCAAGTGCCGCCTGCGCGAGTATGTGGAGTAGGAAACTGACCATGAGTGCCGTTGTGCTGACCGCCCACTTTGACGGAAACCAAATCGTCCTTGATGAACCATACCCACTGGAGCCGAACACGCCCCTGACCGTGACCGTGCTGTCTGCACTGGACGATGAGGAGCGCGCGGATTGGCTTCGTCTGTCGGCACAAGGGCTGGCAGGCGCTTATGGCCCTGACGAGCCGGAATACACGTTAGCTGACGTCAAAGAGTGGAACCCGCTGTACAAAGGGCCACGGCTCTAACGTCGGGTGGGTAATCCGGTCACTTCGGCCCGACTTGTGTGCTGTCGGGTTCAGCACGGCATTCCTCCGACGGGCCGTTTATATCAGACTCCTCCAAAACCGCTGCCGTTTCGGTGTCTGTCTTTCCGAGCGTCTGCGGCCCTGTGCGGGGCGTCGTCACCCATTCCCGATCCCGCTGTAAATGACTGACCTGCGCCACTAGGGTCACGAGGACTTTCCCCGTCGTGTAGACCAGGCTGAACAGGCCATGCACCCAGTACCACGCCCCCAGCCCCCGGCGGGCGCGGGGCGGGGCGCAGGCGTAGGTCGCCAGCAGGACGAACGGGCCGCTGCCCCAGTTCAGGACGGCGGCGGCGACCAGCCACGGGCTGCCGAACCAGTGAATCCTGATCCCCGTCAGGGCCGAGGTGAGGACGAGGGGGAAGAACTGGATCGCCAGAGCCGGGTAGACCTCGCGCCAGGCCAGCAGGTAAAACCACAGCGCCTTCTGGCGCGGCGTGAAGTGCGGCGAGCGCATCAGCGCCCCGGTGTGTTTGAGCGCGACTTCCAGCCAGCCCTGCGCCCAGCGCTTGCGCTGGTTGATCCAGTGGTCAATCTGGAGCGGCGCCATCTCGGCGGACACCAGGCCGCGGTCGTGGACCAGCCGGCAGCCCGACAGGAGCGACCGGACGCTGACGTCGATGTCCTCGGTCAGCATGGCCGGGTTCATCTCGAGCCGCGCCAGCGTCTCGCGCCGCCAGTAGCCGTTGGAGCCGCCGAAGATCGCCGTCCCGCTGAGGAAGGCCCGTCCGGGGTGCGAGACCGCGTAGATCGTGTCGAACTCGACGGCGACCGTCCGAGTCAGCCAGTTCGGCTCGTGGTTGCGAATGACGCACCGCCCCTGCACCATGTCCGCGCCCGCAGAAATCCGCCGCCAGGCGCGGCAGAAGCAGTCCGGGGCGGGCAGGTGGTCGGCGTCGTAGACGGCGACGATCTCCCCAGTCGCCGCGCCCAGGGCGGCGTTGACGTTCTCGGCCTTGCTCCGGCTGCCCCCAACGCGCAGAAGAAGCAGGCGCGGGTCGCGCGCGGCGACCTCCTGCAAGTCGGCCTCGACGGCGAGCGATTCGGGCGTGTTGTAGGCGAGGATGACCTGGAAGCGGTCCGGGGGCACGTCCACCGAAGACAGCATGTGCCGGACCGTCTCCAGGATGATGTCCTGCTCGTTGGGCAGGTAAGCGGCGATGATGGCGGTGCAGGCGGGCAGCGGCAATGCCTCACCCGCCGACGCTGCCTCGCGACGCTCCGCTGCCTTGAGCCGCCAGGCCGCCGCCGCTTCCCAGACCAGCATCACGCTGGTCAGGGCGTAGACGCCCGTGACGACATATTGGAGCCAGGCCACCAGGCCGGGGAAGACGCGGGCGACGGCCACGTCACAGGCCGTGGGCAGGGCGACCAGAAGAAGCAGGACGATCCCGACGCCGCCCCAGGGCAGGGGGCGGGGTTTCTTTCCCAGCCGGGCCGAGCGTCTCGCCCACCGCGCCCGCCATGATGCCCTTCCCCTGGGGCGAGTCGTCACCGGCCTGTGCCCCGCCTGATCCGGGGTCGGGAGTGCATCGGGTGTGGCATGACAAACTCTGAGGATAACTTTCGGGGGCGCATCGGCTTCATTGCTGCACGGCCCGTTCGCCGCCTCCAGGGCCGAATCCTTCTCCCGCGCGGCGGGTTTGGCCCGCGCCAAAATCGGGCATGAACGGGCTGTCGAAGAAACAAAAAAAGATGCGCCGCGCTTGGAACTTTTCGGGCGCGCGTTTCGCTGTAATGCCTGGAGGAAACACCATGACCATTCGTACCCGCAAGGCAACGCTCGCCCTGCTGCCGGCCACCCTGGCCCTGCTCGTGCCCGCCACCGCGTCGTTCGCGCAGATGGCCCACCGGCCCAACATGATCCAGCGGCACCCGACCGCGACGGGCATCGCCGCCGGCCTGGCGACCCACCACGCGCTGAAGGTCGCCGCGCGCAACCGCAAGATGCACGGCCAGAAGCTGGACTTTGCCCAGCGGCATCCGACCATGTCGGCAATCGGGGCGGGCGCGCTCACCCGCCACGAGATCAAGGCGCACACGGCCCACTGAGCCGCTGCCCTTCTGAACCGATGCCGCCCGCCGCTCTCACTGACAGCGGCGGGCGACTTTTGTTTCGGGCAAGCGGAAATGCTGCTGAGACTGGAACCCCGCGCCACCAACCATCCCCTTTTCCTCCTGCGATTTGCCATCCCTGCCTGATTGTGATACAATGCGCCTGGGGCCGCTGGAAACCTGCTCCGATCTGCCGATAATAGCGTTGAGCGACACTTTTCCCACGCACCGCAGGGAGCCAAACCCGTGATACGACCCTTATCTTCATGTCTCGCCGCCGTCTCGATGACTGTCTTCCTTGCCGCGCAGGCGATGGCTGGCCCGCACCTGCTGCCCCGGATTCGTCTCCCAAAGGTCAACCTGGGGAAAGCCGTGGGGGCTGCGACCTACCCCGTGACAAAATCCCTGGTCAACGGCGGCAAGACGGTACTCAAGACGGCGGCGACGGCGGAAACGCTGGGAGTGCTGCCGAGCGTCGGGCCGCCCGGCGTGAACAAGGTGGCAAAAAAGATCATCGTGGGACTTGGCAAACGCTGAGACCGGGTCAGGGGCACACCCGTCAGCAAAGCCGGAACTCTGCACAAGGGTTCCGGCCTTGTCATGTGTAAGACAGTGCCCGCTCCGCTGCGAGGCGGGTCATTCGGTGTCACTGAGGGAATAGGTCATCATGCTCTGGAAGTCAATGCTGGCGGCTCTGTCTTTCCTGTTATGCGGCCCCTGGGCCGGCATGGCGCGGGCCGATCAAGACGCGCCGATCGCCGTCACCGTGGATTGGAAAACGGTCATAGCCCAGGCGACGCCGCGCGCCTACGGCCTGAACGCCTTCCGGGGGTTCGATCCCGCCATCACGACGAATCCCGCTTATCAGAAGAACCTCGGATACATGGCGCCGGGCCTGCTGCGGCTGCACAACGGGGGCCTGATGGGCGATTCGGCGAAGAACACGACCGGCTGGATTGACGAGGCCCGTCACCGCTGGGACGCGGCGAAGGTCAAGGCGGCCCTGGCCGGGTTCCCGCCGGGCGCGACGCTGCTCATCAACATCCCCACCTGGCCGGACTGGATGGCGGACCCGGACGGCTTTCTGGGGGCCGATCAATCTGATGCCTTCGCCCGCCTGTGCGCCGATCTGGTGCGGATCGTGGGGCAGGACTGCCGGCGCCCCGGCCTGCTGTGGGAGGTGACCAATGAGCAGGACGAACGCTACTTCGTCCGCTTCCATCAGGGAGGCGGCTGGGGGCCGCTGAAGGACCCGCAAAAGCCGGACCGGGTGGAGGAACTGGCGGGCATCTACAGACGGTGCGCCGCCGCCATGAAGGCCGCCGACCCGACGATCCGCGTCGGCGGCCCGGCGATGGAGCGGCCCGACCTGATTCCGGTGATGCGCCGCTTCGTCCGCGCGGCGGGGCCGGTCCTGGATTTCTTCTCCTACCACGCCTACGCCAGCGGCAGCGCGTCGGACAGCGACGAGGTCATCTTCGACCGCGCGCAGGGCTTCGGCGACGCCGCGAAGGCCATCACCGCCGCCGTCAATGCCGAGCGTCCCGGCCGCCCGCTCCCGGTCTTCTGCGACGAATACAACATCAGCTACACCTGGGAGACGCGCGACCCGCGCATGACGGACGCCAGAGGCGCGGTCTTTGACGCCCTCGCCATGACGGGCGCCGTCACGCACGGCGCGTCGGCGACAGCGGCCTGGAACGAGTGTGACGGCATCTACGGCAAGATGGACGACCAGTACCGCCTGCGCCCCAGCGCGACCCTGTTCCACTGGCTGAACACCGACATGGTCGGCGCGGTCGTGTCCGCCGCCAGTTCCGACCCCAAAACGGTTGCCGTCTACGCCGTCAAAACGGCCACGCGCCGGAAGTCGCTGCTGCTGATCAACCGCTCGCCCCGGCAGCGGCGAGTCACGCTGACGGGGTGGGTCTCCGGCCGGGCAATGCGGCAGCAACTGACGGCGGCGGGCGAGGCGGATATGGGAACGGCGGGCCGGGACTTCCTCCTGCCCGCCGATTCGGTGACGCTTCTGACGGCGGACCGCTAGCGCAGGGCGGGCGCGACGCGGGCGCCGAGCAGTTCGATGGCCTTGAGGAACTTGGCGTGGGGCAGATTCGCGTTGTCCATCTGGAAGGTCACGCGGGCGAGTCCGCCCAGCGACTCACTGTGCCGCAGGATCTTCTCGGCCACTTCTTCTGGGTTCCCGATCAAGAAAGCGCCGCGCGGCCCCCTCTGGGCGTCGAAGTGGGCGCGCGTCACCGGCGGCCAGCCGCGCTCCTGGCCGATCTTGGTGAATATCTGGGCGTAGCCTGGGAAGAAGTCGGCCACGGCCTCCTCAGTCGTCTCCGCGACGTATCCCAATGAGTGCAGGCCGACCTTCAGTTGATCGGGGGAGTGACCCGCCCGCTTCCCAGCCTCGCGGTAGAGGTCAACGAGCGGGCGGAAGCGGTGCGTCTCCCCGCCGATGATCGCGACCATCAGCGGCAGCCCGTGCGCCCCGGCGCGGACAAACGACGCGGGCGTCCCGCCGACCCCCAGCCAGATCGGCAGCGGGTCCTGCACGGGGCGCGGGTAGACGCCCTGGCCGGTAAGGGCGGCGCGGTGCCTGCCGGACCAGTGGACGTGCTCGTTGTCACGGATGTTCAGGAGCAGGTCCAATTTCTCCGCGAAGAGCGAGTCGTAGTCTTGAAGTTTCAGGCCGAACAGGGGGAACGCCTCGGTGAACGAGCCGCGCCCGACGACCATCTCCGCCCGGCCCTGCGAGAGAAGATCAAGGGTGGCGAAGCTCTGGAAGACGCGGACGGGATCGGCCGCACTGAGCACCGAGACGGCGCTGGTCAGCCGGATGCGGCGCGTGCGCGCCGCCGCCGCCGCCAGGATCACGGCGGGGGCGGAGTCGAGGAACTCGGGGCGGTGGTGTTCCCCGATCCCGAACACGTCCAGGCCCGCCTGGTCGGCGTGTTCGATCCGTTCGAGCAGCAGGCGCATCGCCTCGGGCGCGCTGACCTGAACGCCCGTACCGTCGTCCGAGAACGCGGCGAAGCTGTCAATGCCGAGCTGCATGGAGTCTCCCCTCCTGCGCCGCGTCCGGGGTTCCCACGCGCATCGCAAAGACGCCCGCGAACGCCGCCCGCACCCCGTAAAAAACGATCCCCCAGAGCACCAGTGTCACTAGTCCGGGCGGAATGCCTGCTGGGTCCATCAGGGCGTGGTACAGGAGGATGTTCACGATGACCGGCCCGAGCAGCACGAGCGCGATGGGGACGAACCGGTTCGCCAGCAGCAGCGCGCCGCCGATCAGTTGCAGCAGGAACACCGCCGCCATGAGATGCGAGGCGGACAGCGCCCCGAGGTACTGCCCTGCCGGGCCGGCCGGCGGCGGCGGCTGGTGGAGGAAGTGGAGGAACCCGTTCAGCCCAAAAACCAGGAACATCAGGCCGAGCAGGCTGCGGGCGATGAGCGTGGCGATTTTCATGGTGACCCTTTCGCGAGGTGTAGGGCTGTGTCAAGTCACAGCCCGGTGGCTTCAATGAACAAATTATGACACCTGCACTTCATATTATCAAGTGTAGGGTAAATTAAAACACAACAAATATTATAGTGTAAACAGTGTTCGCGCATAATCAGGTGCAGCAAACAAAAACGCGCCAGCGGGCCTTGCGCTGCCTGTTTTGGAGGCCATCACGGAATGGAGCGGGAAACATCTGCCCGCCCTGGAAGAGTGCCTCAGCGGGGATGCTTCTTCTTGACGGTAGCTTCTGGCAACTTCACCCTGCCGCCTCCGGCCTATCACAGCCGCTTGCCCAGACTCACCCGGTCCTCCACCGAGAAGCCCAGGCTCTCGTAGAACCCGAGGACGGCAGCATTAGAGGCGCGCACCTGAAGGTTGACTTTGTGGCAGCCCAGCGCCTTCAGCCTAGCCTCGGCTTCTTCCACCACCTGCCGCCCCAGCCCCTGACGTTGCCGGTCAGGGGCCACGGCCAGCGCGTAGAGCCACCCGCGATGGCCGTCATAGCCCGCCATGACCGTCGCCGCGATGCGCTCCTCGACAATGCCCACCAGGAACAGCTCCGGCTGCACCTGCATTTTGCGCTCGATGTCTTGACCTGGGTCGTTTGGCGGCACAACAAGGCCGCACAAGCGCCATAGTTCAACGACCTGTTCTTCATCTGGCGGCTGATAAGGGCGGATGTTCACTTCTCTGGCCTCTCGTGGAGCACCCTGATAGTAGACCTCTCGCATAAG
Organism: uncultured Armatimonadales bacterium; assembly: GCA_964247915.1. Lineage (GTDB taxonomy): Bacteria > Armatimonadota > Armatimonadia > Armatimonadales > Capsulimonadaceae > JANXMY01. The sequence continues at coordinate 10,135 of CAXTWM010000063.1, forward strand.
TCCCCCCAGCCCTGAAGGGCCGGGCTATACAGATGGGCCGCCCCTTCTGCACTGGCAGACCCGGCCTTTAGGCCGGGTGAGACTTTATGCAAGAGGTCTAATGGATAACTCGCCGTTATCGTGGCAGATCTTGAAACTGCCCGTGTAGCCGCAGTTGCGAAGTGCAGTTGCGGCGGCCTTGATGCGGCTGGGAAAGCGCGATTTATCCTTCGATTCCCATTCTGCCTGAAAGGCGGCTGTCACGCCTGGCCGGATTGTCACGATCAGGTGTCCGTTATAGCCTCCTAGCTCTAACGGCACATCTACTTGCTCCCCCCTGTTTAGCCTCTCGTGCTGTGCGGTCAAAGCCTGTTCACAGACGCCCAGGAATTCTGACCTCGTTGCAAATGGGATGTCCATTTCTGTTGCTCCGTCACTTCTGCCGCCCCGCCGCCCGTCCAGTCTACCCCCACCCGTCGCAAACTCTTTGGGTGGCGATTGCCCACCAAACCTTGTCCCAGCGCGAAACGCGCTTGGGAACGATGACGTGGGATTTGAAGCTGGGGGCGGCGGGGTGAACGGCGTTGTCCGGGTAGCCGGGGTCAGCGATCCGGAGCCACTTCGTCTGGGAAAAAGATGGGTTCATCGGGTCGTCTCGCGGGAATAGAAGTAGCGTATTTTACCCGGTTTCCGGGCGTGAATACTCGGATACTCGCTTGTTTGTACCCGGTCTTACAGTGCTCCGCCTAAGACAACGACCGTCTCAAATAACTTTTTTCGCCGGGAGGCAATAACTGATGAGTTGGCACGATTTATGCACTGTGTAAATACTGGAATATCACTGAGCCGAGGGAAAAGTTTATTGAGCCGAGGAAAAAATCTATGAGCGTTCCAGTCTCGACCCATTCAAGCCAAGCCCCATCCCAGGTGTCGGCCCATACGGCGGCACGGTACGTCCTCCCTCAGAACGGGCCGTCGCGCAACGAGCCGTCCCGCCTCGACGCCTTCGCGCGCCGTGCCCTGGACATCGTCCTTTCTTCCGCCGCCCTGGTGGCGATGTTCGTACCGTTCGTCCTGATCGCCCTCTGGATTCGGCTCGACAGTCCCGGCCCGGTCCTGTTCATTCAGCGCCGCGTCGGCAAGAACGGCCGCGAGTTCTCCGTTTTCAAGTTCCGCTCGATGTACACCGACGCCGAGCAGCGGCTTGAAATCCTGCTCGGCGCGAACGAGCGCACCGGCCCCGTCTTCAAGATGCGCCAGGACCCCCGCGTCACCCGCGCGGGTCGCTGGCTGCGGAAGTCCTCATTCGACGAGCTGCCGCAGCTCCTGAACATCCTGTTCGGGGAAATGTCCCTGGTCGGGCCGCGCCCCGCGCTCCCCCGTGAGGTCGCCCTGTATTCCCCGGAGCAGCACCTGCGGCTTTCGGTGACGCCCGGCCTGACCGGCTTGTGGCAGGTTTCGGGCCGCGCGAACCTCACCTTCGAGCAGGCGATGGACCTGGACCTGGAATACATCCATCGCCAGTCCTTTGCCCTCAACCTCCTCCTGATCGCCCGCACCATCCCCGCCGTCCTGACCGCGCACGGGGCCTACTGACGCCTTCTCAAGAAAAGGCCGCCCCCGACATAAAATGTCGGGGGCGGCCTTTTTTTCTGTGACGGTCGCTCATGGTGGGGCCTGGAAGTGTCACACTGATGTCGTTAGGGCTTGCCCAGATGCTGGATGTAGACGATCTGGCCTTCATGGTAAGACATGTTCCAGAGCATCAGCAGGAACAGGTCGGCCAGGGAGATGGGCGCTTCCAGCCACGGCAGCGGGACCTCGGTCGCCAGGTGCTCGTCCGGCGTCGCCCGCACGGCGTCGGTCAGCGCCCGCGTGTTCTCCCGCAGGGCGCGGGCCGCCTTGTCCATCGTGTCCAGAGCGGCCCGCGCCTGCCGGTCCTTCTCGACCAGCGAATCATCCCACGCCCGCGCCCGCACCAGAGCCGCCACGCCCCCGTTCAGGGCGGCGCACTCGACCATCTGGTCCCGCGCGGTGCGCCCCCGGTCCAGGGGCCTCCACTCGCGCTGATCTTCGGGCGTTGCCAGGGCGACCGCGATCAGAGCCTCGGCGCGTTCTTCCAGCGCGCGGGCGGCATATTCCTGGATGGTCAGGGCCATTGTCTTTTCCTTCTTCTTGTCGTTATTCGCCGCCGGCCTCGTCCGCCGGGCGGCTGTGCTTGTCGAAGCCGATGTAGATGCGCGCCTGGGCGGACTTCGCCAGCTCGCGCAGCGTTTCCAGTTCCCGCAGGCGCAGCAGGGCGGGGTGGGTGGTGTACGCCTGCGCGGCCTGGTTTTGGGCGCGCAGGCTGTCCACCTCGGCCTGGGTCCTGATCGCCTGCGTTTCCGCCTCGGTCGCCGCCGCCAGCCGCTGCGCTCCGGCCAGAGCGTCGGCCTGGAGCCGCTGAGTCTCCGTTTTGGCCTGCGCCTCGATCCGTTGGACATCGGCTTTGGTCCGCGCCTCCACGAGCTGCGCCTCGCTCATGCGCTCCGCCGCCAGCACCTTGTTCATGATCTCCTGCAAGTTGCCGGGGAAGATCAGGTCTTTGACGTCAGCCCGGAAGATGGCGACGCCGTAGGTGGCCGCGACCTCCTTGACGTCCCGCAGGATGTCCTCGGAAAGCTGGTTGCGGTTCGTTAGGATTTCTTCCAAAGGCATCGAGGCCAGCGAGCGGCGGGCGGCGAGCTGGACGTCGCTGTAGAGCCGGTCCTCGTACTTCTCCACTTCATGCAGGGCGGCGCGCGGGTCGGTGACGCGGAACTGGACGATGATGCTGACCCGAATCGCCACCTTGTCCGCCGTCAGGATCTCCTGCCCCTTGATCGTCAGGTCCCGCTCGCGCACATCCACCAGCACGACCTCCACCTTTGGGACGCGCCCGAACAGGCGCGGCCTGGGGAGGACGTACCGGCCTGCTTCTAAAATGCGCGTCAACACGCCGTCCTCGTACCACAAGCCCCGGTGCGTGTCTTTGATGATGATGTCGTTCATAAGCCCTACCGCCAGCCGCCGTTTCTGGATCGCCGCCGCCCAGAGGATGAGGAGCAGGATGACCCCGAACTCAAACCCGACGGCAAGCAGCGCCTCGACAACATGGGAACCGCCCATAGTCCGCCTCCGCCCGTTTACGTCTGATCACCGCCGGAAAAAGCAAGCCCCGTAGCCGGGCCGATGGGGAGGACGAGCGTTCAGATAGCGCCTTCTCAACCGCGTGTGGAAGGGGCGGCAGAGACACCTGATGGCGGCTCGCTCCTGATCCGGCCGGGGCTTACGGGCATTATACCTGCTTCACCCCTTACCGGAGTCCCCCGTGAAGCCGCCAAACATAATCGCGCGTGCAGTCCTGCGGGGCGACCGTCGTTTCGGTCCACAGGATGTTCAGGGTCTGAGCGTCGAAGCCCGCGAGGGTAGGGTAGAGGCCGGGCGCGTCTGCGGGCGAGACGGAGGCGGCGCGCAGGTATGGCGGGCGCGGGCCGGGCCAGGATGCGGCAATGGGGTCGGCCCCGTCCGGGACGCGGAGCAGGTACAGGAGCAGGCGGAACGGGCGGGGGTTGACCGACGACAGGCGCATGGGATAGACGGGGCCGGGGGACGGGAAGGTCAGACTGAGCGGGGCCAGCGTACCCTGCCCCAAGCCGCGCGCGTTGGCGGGCGTCTTGACGCGGCAGGCGACGAACGTCCACCGTTCGCGGACGTATTCGGCCAGCGGGCGCCGGGCAACGCCGGGCAGCGCGTACCCGTTCCGGGCCAGCCACGTCTGGAGGGCATTGCCGTCGGTCGCCGCCAGCACGCTCACGTCATACGCGCCCACGGTCTCGCGCTCCAGCACCGTCACCGCCCGGCCCGCCGGGGCGGCTGCCCCGACCGCCTCCAGCGCCCGGCGGCGGACCGGGGGCGGGGCCGGCTCGACGACGCGGGCCAGCTCGTGGAACAGCGCGCCGCGCAGGACTTTGACCTGGGGCCGGGCGGGGACGGGGACCACCCAGGCGAACCCGCCCGGCGGCCCCTGGTAGGAAGGGCTGATGATGAGCTGTTCGCGCCCGCCCCGGTAGAAGACCGCCGCCTTCTGCTGCGGCTCCGTGATGAGCGCCCGCTCGCGCCCCTGCTTCCACTGGGTCAGCGTCGGGAAATAAGCCCCGTCGGGCCGCGCGCCCTGCGGCACGAGCGCCAAGGCGAGAGCCAAAACCACGGCGTTCCTGTTCACCAGCATAACAACCTCCCTTTCCACATCCCAAAAGCCGCCGACAGGGAGCGACAGGCTCAGGCCCGGCGGATGACCCTACTTGGATAGACCCAGTATTTTGGGTCTACCTTCACCGCCAAGCAGAAGCCGCCCCCGCCGGGGAGCAGGGCGTCACCAAAGATGCGTAATGGGGTAAGCGTGGATGCTGCTGTCTGCGGAAATGAACGGGATGTCTTCCACGAGGCTTTGCGCGATCAGCAGCCGGTCGAACGGATCGCGGTGATGATGGGGCAGCCGCTCGACAGCGGCGATGTGCGCCAGCGTAATCGGGAGGATGTCAAAGCGGTTGCGCTGCGTTTGATCAAGGATGAACGACTCAATCGGCTGTGTGAGGCTCAGTTTGCCAAGCCCAGTTTTGATGCTCATCTCCCACGCGCTGGCGAGGCTGACGTAGACCTGATTCTCTGCCTGCTGAATCGCTGCCAGAGCCGTCGCGCTGAGTTTTCCAGGCGTCAGCAGGAACCAAAGCAAGATATGAGTGTCCAGAAGCAGCCGCATTATTGGTACTCCCGGAAGTCTTCCAGCGGCGCATCGAAGTCCTCCGCGATGTAAGTGACGATACCCACCGCGCTCCCCGGCTGACGGGTCGCGGGAACCGGCGACAGGCGTGCCAGGGGTGCGTTGTCGCGAGTGATTACGAATTCTTCCCCCTGCTTGACTTCTTCCAGCAGCCGGCCCAAGTTCGAAGCGGCATCTTCCCAAGTCACTTGTACCATGCTCTGAGTATACCCCGCTACGCAGCAAAGGGCGCCCTTGCTGCCTGAAGGCGGGCCATCACCCGCGATAACCCTGCGGAAGTCAGAGCCTTGCGTTTGGCTGCCGCCGTCGCTGCCTTTCCTTGTTGAGCCTCGTGATTTGTGACTGCGAACCCATTACGTTGAGTTGCAATACTGTCATGGAGGCGGCCACGGAATGAAGCCTGGCGAGCTGTGGGCCGGGGACGCCGGGGAGCAGTTGAGCTTCCTGAGCGAGCAAAGGGCGCAGTTGAGACTGCGTCCATCTCTCCTTGTGGCGCCAGTCCGAACTCAGGCTGCTGGGGCGGTTCCGTTTGGGCATGTCGCGGAGCTTCTTGATGTTCTGCAACTCCATGACCTGAAGGCCGATGCTCATTTCCAGGTGGCGGGCCTGAGTCAGCTTTGACGTGTCCGCCTGCGGCAGCGCCTGGCGCAGTTCTCCCTCGAACTCCTGATTAACATGGGGGAGTGCGCTTTGTTCCGACACGAGCCGGGCCAGCGTTCGTTTCTGCGCTTCGGCAAGTCGGTCCGGGGAAGCCGTGGAATAAAAGCCTGCCGGGGCGATGTGCAGCGCGAACGAGGGGCGGACGTTCCCGGCCGGTCCGCCTATATTCACGAACACGAAATCCTGGTGCCCGGCGTGGCGCGGGGGGGTGATGAGCGACTGCCCGGTGTCGCTCGCGTTCCTGACGTTCAGGCGGCTCTCGAACAGCATGACGGTCTCAGACATATTGCTCACCCGATCCGCCGCCGCGCCGGATAGGTTGCGGTTGTAGGCGTAGCTATACCGCTCTGAGTTGGGCGCAGCGGGGTCGTGGTAATACTCCTCGGTCTTCAGGTAGGGCTTGATCTCGTCCATCCAGCGATCCGCGTCCGGGAACCGGTCGTTGTGATGGTAGGTGTAGCCCCAGATCGCGAGGGCGATCTGCTTCATGTTGAGATAACAATGGAGATCGGTCGTGTTCATGGGAAGGTGACTGCCGGCGTACTTTGTCCAATCCGGCAGGCTCTTCGGTTCGGAGGCGACCCTTATCATTGGCGGCGGCGGGCCGACCGGCTGTGTGCCGATCTGCTTGACCGAATCGGTAAACCGGCTTCTCAGAACCGACTCGGCATCACCCCTCAGACCGGCGGGCCGCGCGTAACGCGGCTCACTGTTGCCGGAATAGGCGGGCAGTCTCAGCGGCCCCGCTTCCCGAACCGAGAACATGGCCGGGTCATACGCCTTGAGCTGCGTCCCTACGCCGCCTGGAATGTTCATGGCCCCCGCCAGCGTCTTCGGGTTGCCGATGGCCTTGATGACAAAGGGTGGCGCCGTTGGGACGAAGTTAATGAACACGGTAGGACCCATGCAGCGAATGGAACTGGTGGCGACAAGCCGCTGGTCGTTGACGGCGATAGCCTCCGCTCCGGCGGCTTTCAGCTCGTTGACGACCTGGTTGATGTCGGTGTCGTGGATGATGTTGGCCGGTGCTATGCCGGTCGGCATATTGGATAACGGTTTTCGGCTGTCGTTAAGCGTTACCACGACGCCTGGCCCCTGCACGGGAGTTAGGCCAGCCAGGAAGCGGGCTTGGCTGAGTGGAGTGGGTGCCGTCGGCGGTGTGTTGGCCTTAGTACCCGCTGCGACCTCTGCTCTTGCTTCTAACAACGAGTTCAGTAGTACTTCAGTCAGTTCGTAATTCCGGGACAACTGCGCCCGCTTTATTTGATGCGCTGGCGTGGTGCTTGTGGAGGCTCTTTGAATATCTGCCAGTTCGTGCACAACCCTTTGCCGAAGGATTCGGGCTGACAAAATCTTGGCATCTAGGGACGTCAGGATGGCCTTGCGATCGTCGGATGGTGACGCGGGAGCAAAAGCCCGCTGAGGTGAACTCACTCCCTGCGGGGCAGGAGTGGCGGTTTGTGCCGGGGCGGACGAGACCAAAAACGCACCGCCCAGGGCGGCGGCGAGGGATAGGGCGGCGACGGTGAGCCGCAGGCGGGGGGTGACGGTGGACATGGCGAGGGTTCCTTTGTCGAGGATGCGGCCAATGCGCTGGCCCAGCGAGGAGCGGAAGGGGGCGACGCCCGCGCCCAGGGCGCGCTCGCGGCGTCCGAGCGGGTGGCGCTCGGCCAGGGAGAGGAGGCAGTCGGCGTAGGCGCGGGGCGGGCAGTTCTGGGCGAGCACGGCCTGGTCGCAGGCTTCCTCGCCGATCTGTTCCAGGCGGCGGCACAGGACCCACAGGAGGGGCTGGGGCCACAGGACGGCGCAGAGAAGGCGGGCGGCGAGTGTCCAGGCATTGTCGCGGCGGGCGAGGTGGGCGAGTTCATGGGCGAGGATGGCCCGCAGAGAGGTCGGGTCGAAGTCGGTGTCATGGGTCGTCGGCAGGAAGATAGCCGGATGTTGCAGTCCCGCCAGAAAGGGGCTGCGAACGGACGGGTGGGACAGCAAGGCGAGCGGGCGCGGCGTCAAGCCGGCAAGCATGTCAGAAATAGGACCAGCCGTGACGGGGCAAGCGCGTCGGCGCAGGCGGGTGAGGTGGCATTGGCAGACGCCGAGCCACAGGAGCAGGAGGGCGGTGCCCAGGCCCCAGGCGGCGGCGAGGAGACCTACCCCGCCGCCAGCGGCGACCCTCCCGAAACGGGAAGGCGGGGCGGGAAGGTGATCGTTCGGTCTTTCGGGGCTGTCGGAGGTCTGTTCTGCTAAAGAGGCACTGTTAGAGGCACTATCAAGAAGACGAGACTTCACGACTGCCTTCCCGCTCTCCCTTCCCGCTTCGGGAGGGGAAGCTGCTTGCAGCGGGGTAGGTTCCCCTGACATTGCTTGCGGCGGGGTGGGTTCCTCTCCTGCTGCCCCGTCGGGTGCAGTTGCGCCAGGATTGGGGGCTGGGAGGATAGGGG
>CAXTWM010000064.1:0-17968 GCA_964247915.1 uncultured Armatimonadales bacterium
CCCCCAATCCTGGGGGGGCCGGACGGGGAAAAGCGAGTGATCAAACGTCAGTGGCGGCTTCGGGAACGCCCACCGCTTCGCCGCAGGCCCCCTCCGGCAAAAATCCGGCTCCCCCAGAATTGGGGGCGGGGGGGGCTTCTTCGGATGACACGGACGCCCCCGCCGCCATCAAGCCGGTCGGACGCCTGCCGTCCGTCTGGCGTCAGGGCGCGATGAGCGACTTCGCGGCGGGGACATTGAAGAACGTCGCCGTGACCAGCCTGGGCGATGTGCGCCTGGCCCCGTCGTTGCAGAAGGTCGCCGACACCTCGGAAAGCTACATCTGGGCGATGCTGCCGGACGGTAAGGGCAGCCTGTACCTCGGCACGGGCGACGGCGGCGTGATCTATAAGATGGACGCGGCGGGCAGAATGTCGCCGTTTTTCCAGACAAAAGAACTGGAAGTGACCTCGCTGGCGCTGGACAACAGCGGCAACCTCTATGCCGGCACCCTTCCCAACGGCATCGTCTTCAAGATCGGGCCGGATGGCAAAGGTGCAAAGGTCTTCACCGCGCAGGAGAAGTACGTCACGGGATTAACCTACGACCCATACCACGGTGATGTACTGGTTGCGACCGGCGGCGGCACAGGCCGCGTCTACGTCCTGAGCGGCTATGGATACGCCACAGGCTCGGTTGTGAGTAGGCAAGGGCAGAGCAAGCTCACAGGTATGGCGGGCGGGATCGGGGAAAGATTCTCCATGCGCCACCGCAACGCCGACGGCACTTATCAAGGCCAGCCGTTGTTCACTTCACCCGAGGCCAACATCCTCTCGCTCGCCACGGACAAGGACGGCAACATCTATGCGGGGAGTTCGCCGGACGGCATCATCTACAAGATCACGCCGGACGGCAAGAGCAGCGTGCTGTACGACGCCCCGGAGCCGAACATCAGCGCCCTGGCGACTGACTCGCAGGGGAACGTCTACGCGGGAACGTCCACGACCGGGACCGTCTACCGGGTCGCGCCGGACGGCATGGCCAAGCGGCTGCTGGGGCGGTCCTCGCCAGGCATCGGGAGCCTCAGAACGGACGCCAATGACGCCGTGTACGCCGTTTCGGGCAGCACCGTCTACAAGATCAACACGGACGACACCGTGCAGTCGTATGTCGCCAACGCGGACGAGCAGTTCCTGAGCCTGGCCCTGGACACGGCGGGCGGTGCGATCTATGCCGGGACGGGGACGGTGGGCAGCGTCTACAAGATCGGCGCGGGGAGTGGGAGCGCCCTGCAAGGGACGTTCCAGTCCACCGTCCACGACACCGGGGGACGCTCGCGCTGGGGCACCATCGCCTGGTCGGCGGACGCCCCGGCGGGCGCGGGCGTCACCCTCCAGACCCGGTCCGGCGACGTGGAGCGGCCCGACGAGTCGTGGAGCGCCTGGTCAGCCCCGTACACGGACGCGCACGGCCAGACCGTCACCTCGCCCCCCGCCCGCTACCTCCAGTACCAGGCGCTCCTGAGCGGCGACGCCGGGACCGCCCCCAAGCTGCGCGACGTCAGCGTCTATTACCTGCCGCACAACCACGCGCCGGTCGTGGGCATCGTCAAGCCGACGGGCGGCGACGCCGTTTCCAAGTCCGCCCTGCTCCAGTGGACGGGCAGCGACCCCGACAAGGACACGCTGGTCTACGACGCCGCTTATTCCGGCGACGGGGGCCAGACCTGGACGCCGATCAAGAAGCGCGCGACGCCGGACGGGGCCAAGCCCAAGAGCACGGCCACCGCCGCCGAGTCGCAGGCGAACCTGGACAAACAGCCCAACCTGCCGCCCGCCGTCCGCGCCCAGATCCAGGCGCAGATCAAGGCCACAGCGGCGCGGGAGACCGCAAGTGCGGGTGGGTCGGGCAGCGATGCGAAGGCAGCAGCGGGCGCGACGGGGCTGAAAGACACGTCGTTCTCCTGGGACACGACGGAAGTGCCGGACGGGACGTATCAGGTCCGGGTGACGGCCAGCGACAGGCCGAGCAACCCGACCGATGCCCTCACCGCCAAAGCCGTGTCCGCCCCCTTCCTGGTCGCCAACGCCGCGCCCAGATTGACACTGGGAACACCGGTCGTAGGGGCCGACCGGACCGCCACGCTGCGCGGGACGGCGGCGACGGGCCTGGCCTTTGTCAAGGCCGTTCAGGCCAAGGTGGACGGCGGCGACGCGGTGGCCGCCTCGGCGGACGACGGCCTGTTCGACTCGTCCTCCGAGCCTTTCACGCTGACCCTGCCCGCGCTCTCGTCCGGCAAGCACACAGTCGAGGTGCAGGCGCTGGACCAGGCGGGCAATACGGCCACGCAGACGGTCACGGTGACGGTGCCGTGAGCGAACCCGGCCTTGAGAGGGCGAGCTAAAAAGGCACGAAGCCCCTCCGGGGCTGAGGAAAAGCCGTCGCAGGCCAATCTTCAGCCCCGGAGGGGCTTCGTGCTCTTACAGCCCGGCCTTTCAAGGCCGGGCCTTCTCTTTCCGAACGTCCCCTAAATCCGCACGTCCACGATGGCGCTGACGCCGACGCCCTTGACCCGGCGGATGCTCTGGAGGTTCTGCGGCTTTTCGGTGTCAATCGGGATCAGCGCCTTCAAGCGGAAGCGGTCGCCGACCACGCTCCCCTCCACCTGGCCGACCGCCTGCACGCGGCTCACCTGCTCCTGCGGGCCGGACACCTGGACCGCGCCGACATAGCCACCCTGGCCGATGCTGACGATGGGGACCACTTTGGTCGCCTCGTCGCGCGCCGGCCCCGCCGTCCCCGTCAGCTTGTTGATGCCGTCGTTGAGGGGCCGCTGGAACTGCTTGACGAGGACGCCGATGCCCGCGCCTTTGAGGACCGAGCCGAGCAGGTCGGCGCGGGCCACGCCCGCCGTCAGGATCGCCCCGAAGATCGTCCCGGCCAGCCCAGCGGCGATGAGTCTGGTATGGATATTGTTTGCGGCTCGCATGATGGTTGCTCCTTGAATGTCCCGTCGTCGCGACTTATCGCGGGGACAGGATTTTGACGCCCCTCGCCCACGTTTTGTTTCCCGTCTCTCAATGAACAAACGGCACACAAAAAGAAAACCCCCGAGGCCGAAGCCTCGGGGGTCATTCCTCGGGTCCCGGAGGGGACTTAGAACTTGAGCTGGAACTGGCCGATCGCGACGCTGCCGTCCGACTTGCCGTTGTTGCCGGCCTCGGACGCCTGATCGAAGCCCGTGCCGTGGTCGTCGTAGTGGACGATCTGGTACAGCAGCTTGACGCTGGCGTTGTTGCTGATCGTGTGGCCCAGGCCGATGTTGACGTAGGTCTCGCTCGGCTTGCCGGCGCGGGCCAGCACGCCGTCGTTGTTACGCAGGTCGTACCGGACGTTCTCGTAGCCCAGGTCCACGCCGTAGGCGCTGGTCAGGCCGTAGCCCAGGCCGACCTGGTAGCGGCTCAGGTGGTCGTTCTGGTGCAGCGGCGAGTTGATCGGCGTGCCGTTGCTGTTGGACCCGTAGGCGGCCTTGTAGAACTGCGCGTCGGCGTTCAGGCTCAACTTGGGCGTGAACGCATACTTGGCGGAGACGACGGGGCCGCGAACGTTGGTCGGGTTGGTCCATGCGCCGACCCTGCCCCAGTAGCCGGGAGCCGAATACTCCGGCCCGATGTACTGGTAGCCGCCCTTGAGGTGGAGGCCGCCGACGGAGAACCCGATCTGGTCGTCCGTGGACTGGTAGCGGTAGCCCGACCCGACGTTGGCGAAGCCGTGCGCGAAGCCGTGCGCCGAGACGTTGTAGTTGGCATCCAGCAGGATGCCGCCCTTCTTGACGCCGGGGACGCCGAACGGCAGGGCGCCGTTGAAGTCCGCACCGTAGACCGCCAGGCGGTTGAACTGGCCGTTCCCCTGGCCCAGATTCGTTGACTGGGTGGACTTGTTCGGGTCGGTGACGCCGTCATCCGGCCCCAGCCCGTTGAGGCCGGGGTTGGTCAGGCCGAAGTACTCGACCGTCGCGCCCAGGACCGCGCCCTCGGGGGCGCCGAACGTCACCCGGCCGCCGACCCCTTCATCCAGGGTGGCCGCGTGGTTGGCGGCGATCAGGCCGCCGGGCCGCGTCTGGCTGTTGGAGAAGAAGGCGGGCGTCCCCGGAGTCACCGGAGCAAACGGGTTGCCCGGAACGCCGGTAGCGGGCACGGCGGGGTTGAACTGCGTCCCCTGGGAGCCGCCGTACAGCTCGGAGAACTGGATGGCGGTGTCCTTGATGGCGAAGGCGCTCACATGGGCCGGGCCGGCCTTGAAGTTGACCGCCGCGCCGTCGCCGATGATGTCACCGGAGTCGGTCTGGGTCAGGTTGGTGTAGATGTCGGCATCCACCTGCTTCAGCGTGTACTTGGTGTACTGGTTGCCGAAGCGGCCCACGAGCAATTCCGCCCCGCCCAGGGGTCCCAGCTTGACGGCGGCATCCAGGTACGCCTTGTAGACGTTGGCGTACTGGTTGGCGGCGGTCAGGCTGCCGGGGGCGAGAAAGGTGGGAGCGGCCCCGCCGGCGGAGTAGCCGGGGAAGGCGGCCGTGTTGCCGACCTGACTCAGATAGTTGCCGAAGTCCAGGGCCACGTTGGCGGTGGCGGTGTCCGACAGCTTGCCGCGGATGTTGAGCAGGATGTCGTGGTAGACGTCCGAGGACGCCAGCAGGCGGTCGTTGGCGCCGGACGCGCCGTAGCGGCCGCCGTTCTCGTCCAGGAACGAGGAGTAGGTGCCGTTGGCGTTGCGGTGGCGCGAGGAGCGGCCTTCCGCGATGAGGTTCACCTCACCGTTGATTTTGACGCGGTTCTGCTCGTTGAAGACTGCGCCGAGGACGCCCTCGTCGCGGTTCAGGCGATTGTCCAGCGCGTTGACGCGCGCTTCCAGGCCGTCCAGGCGGGCGTTGATAGCGCTGACGTCCTGGCCGAGCCGGGTCAGCTCGGTGCTGAAGCCGTTGACCAGGGTGCGGAGGGCGTCAATCGCCGCCGTGTTGCCGGCGATGCGGCCTTCCAGGTCGGAGCGCAGGGCCGCCAGATCACCGGCGCCGGTGCCGGTCTGCTGCCGGGCGAGCAGGCGGGCGATGGCGACCGCGAACTCGTAGCGGGTCATGGGCCGGCGGCCACCGTAGGTGCCGTCGGGGTAGCCGATCACGATGCCGGCTTTCTGAAGGGTGTCCACCGACTGGTAGGCCCAGTGGTCGGTGGGGACGTCAGCGAACGGGCCGCTGGCCGCCTGAGCGTGGGACACGGCGGGCAGGCCCAAAAAGGCCATGCTGGCGCCGGCGAGAAGTACCAATGACTTCTTCATGGAGCGTTTCTCCTCCTAGCGAACGTCTCGCATCCCGGCGCGGCTCCGAAGCCAGGGGAAACGACGAGCGCAAATGAGCAGAGCGCGATAGGCTAACGGTCCGGCCTCCCGTCCCTTCGTCCACAAGTATCCATGTTGCCTTGCAGGTCCGGGGCAGAAATTCAGATCGCCTCGCGTGTCGCGATGCCGCCTTGCGCGGGTCGGTCCCGCCTGTGGCGCGTTCGAGGGTGACACCGGATGCGTACCGTCCTCCCCCATGGAGGAACGGCGGTGCGGATCAGCCTTGCGGCTGTTCCCAACCCGTGTGACAAACGCCGGGGGCGTATGTTTCACGAATTTGTATCCTGTGTCGTTTTTTTTTGAAAATAATCTTCCGCCAGCATCAGGGCGGCGTAATCGTCGTAGGGGACCTCGGGGGAGCGCAGGCCGGACGGCAGCAGCCGCCGCCAGCCGGGCGCGGGGTTTTCCCGGACGAACCGCTGCCGGGCGCGGGCGGACGTGTTGTGCTCGTCCACGGTCTGGAGGGGGATGCGGGGGAACGTCGCTTCCAAAGCACGCCGCAGAGTCGCGCTGTTCGTGCCGCCGCCGAGGAGGATTCGGCGGATGTCGGGCCGCCGCCGCAGGATGGCGGCCACGGCTAGCGTCAGCCGGGCCGTCTCCACGACGGCCCGCTCCAGGCAGCGCGGCGCGCGGCCCTCTTCTTCGGGGCCGGCGACCACGGCCAGCCCACACTTGGCGCGTCCGGGGTCCACGGCGAGCAGGGTTTCGCGCGGGGTCTCGATCGGGGCTTCCGTCATTGCCGCGCCGCACTGGCTCGGGGCAGGCCGGGGGCGGGCGTGACGCGCAGGTCCAGGCGCAGCAGGTCGGCGCTGTAGGTGTCGGCGGCGGCGGCGGCGGTGACGTGCGCGCCCGGCCCGGCCTGCTGAATCTGCTTGACCAGCGCCAGCGAGGTCGGGGTGTCAATGGGCTGGCCGACCAGCGGCTCGCCGGATTGAGGGTCGCGGACCGGGATGATGCCGCCCGCCAGCGCCGCCGTGCGGACCTGCCCGGTCAGGAAGGCTTGCAGGCGCTTGAGGATGACGTCGTCCGGCTGCGCGCCGTCCAGGGCGGCGGCGGCGATGACCGTGCCTCGGGAGAAGACCAGGGCGTTAGCATAGGGCTTCAGGTCCAGCTTGACCGGCTCGCCTTTGAACGTGTTGTAGCGGGCGTCGGCGACCACGACGACGCTGGGCAGGCCGCCGCCCTGGGCGGCGATGCTCTCCGAGAGGGCGTCCAGGACGGTTTCGCGCGCTTGCGCGCTGCTGTCCGCGCCTTCGCCCGGCGGGGCGATGACGACGGCGGGCGAGTTGTCCAGGCCGCCCGCGCCGCGCTGGCGGGCGGCCAGCTCGATCTGGTCCAGGAACACGGCCAGCTCGCGCCGCAGCGCATCGGGCGTCTGGCCGGCCGAGACAACGGTGCGCCCCAGCTCCTCCGCCTGATGGAAGACCAGCGGGCGGCCCTGTGACGCCAGGAGGAGGCTCTGCTGGTCCTGGTTCTGGCGAGTGAGGCGCCCGTTCTCGGCGATCAGTTTGACCTGCTCGTCGCGGAGCGCGTCTTGTCTGGTCGCCAGCCTCAGCACATCCTTGCTGGCTTCAACATACTGAACGTCGGCGCGCTGGTACTGCTTTCGCGCTTCTTTGACGCCGAGCCAGGCCAGGTGGACCTGCTTCCGTGCCCGCGCCAGGTCCGCGCCCGTGCTGCTGAGGTTGCCGCGCACGGCGACCAACTGCTTTTCCGCGACCGTCAGGGCCGTCTGACGCTGCGCCAGCGTGTTCTTGCTCAGGGCCAGGCTGCTCTGGGCCTGCCCCAGCGTGGATCTGACCTGTGACAGCGCTTCCTGCGCCTGCGTCGCCCGCACCTGGGCGGCGTCCGCCTGCGCCTGGGCCTGGCTCGCCCGCGCGTTGTCCGCCTGCGCCTGCCGCTCGGTATCGAGGTTGTGCCTGGTCAGATTCCGGTTCTGCCGATCCAGCAGGCTGTTCGTTTCCAGCAGTTGCGGGCCGCGCACCAGGGCGGTGCTGAACGTCCGGTTCAGGGCCAGGAACAGCCCCAGCGTCCCCACGGCGATGGCCCCGCCCGAAACGACGGTCCACAGCATGGCCGTGTGCCGGGGGCGCAGCCCGAACGTCGAGTGCCGCTTTTTGCCGATATAGCTGCCCAGCCGGTCGCCCATGTAGGCGGTGACGCCGCCCATGACGAACAGGATAAAAGCGAAAAAGACTACCGCGCCCATTTGACTTTAAACCTTCAGTCCCATTTCCTCAGCGCGACGCCTTCCAGATCAGGCCCGCCCCTACGACCAAGCCCAGCAGATTCGGCAGCCAGGCCGCCAGGATCGGCGGGACGGCCCCGCCGACTGCGGCGTTGCTCATGGTCATGTAGATGACGTAGTACCCCAGCATGATTGGCAGCGCCCAGACCATTCCGCCGACTTTGCCCGACCGGGGCGAGCGCAGGCCGAGCGGAGCGCCGACCATGCCGAAGATCAGGCACGAGAAGGGCAGCGAAACCTTGAACCACAGCCCGACCTCGGCGTTGCGGATGTCGGTGCTGTCGCCGCCCCCGGCCTTCAGCTCGTTGATCTGTTTTTGCAGATCATGGAAGTCCAGCGTCTCCGGGTCCCGCTGCAAGAACGTCATGTTCTCCGGCGTCTTGTTGATCTCGCTCGTTTGCAGCTTCGGGAAGGGGCTGGTGACGGGAATCCCCTGACAGTTGACGACATAGCCGTCGTACAGTGTCCAGGTCTTGAAGCCGCTGCCGCGCGCGATGGCACGGTCGGCGTAGAAGAGCTTGCTGGGGCGGCCGTCCGGGCTGTAGACAGTGATCGTCACCTGACGCAGCGCCTTGGCGATGACGTCATAGCCTTTCTCCACATGTACGGTCACTTGCAGTTTGCCGTCCGAGCGGTTTGCCAGGTCCAGCGGGCGCGTCGTCTCGCCGATGATGTCCTGGCGGTGGCTGTTGAAGTCCGCGACCCGCGCGGTCGCGTAGGTGGCGATCCGGTCGTTGAAGACGTAATTGACCAGGCTGACCGCCAGCCCCAGGCCGACCACGGGGGCGATGATCCGCAGGAACGAGATGCCGCCCGCGAACAGGGCGACCACCTCGCTGTCGCGCGAAAGCCGGTCGAACCCCAGCAGGGCGGCCAGCAGCATCCCCATCGGGAAGGTGTAGCGGACGAACTGAAGGAAGTCCCAGCCGAAGAACTGCGCGATGACCCACCAGGGGAAACCGAGCGCCTGGAAGCGGGACGCGGCGAGCAGCGGCCCGGTGATCAGGAAAACAGCGGAGAAGACGGCGATGCTCCCCGCCAACTTCGGAAGAAGGTCGTTCAGGATCAGCCGGTCCAGCAGTTTGACCGAGAGTGCGTTCATGCTATACCTGTCATATCATCTTTATCATATCATCAACGTCCCGCCCGGCCCGCGCCGCATGGTCAGCGTCATGTTCTGGCCGAGATAATATTTCTGGGCGATGGGGTCCTGCACCAATTCTTCCGCTGTGCCCGAGGTCTTGATCTCGCCTTCCGAGATGATGTAAGCGCGGTCTGTGATCGCCAGCGTCGCGTGGACGTTGTGGTCGGTGATCAGGACGCCGATGCCGCGCGTCTTGAGGTCGTCAATGATGTCCTGCAAATCGTTGATGGCGATGGGGTCCACGCCCGTGAACGGCTCGTCGAGCAGGATGAACGCGGGCCGGGTCGCCAGGACGCGGGCGATCTCGATGCGCCGTCGCTCGCCGCCCGAAAGCTGCCGGGCCAGCGTGTGGCGTCGGGGGGCCATGTCCAGGCTCTCCAGCAGGTCCTCCAGCCGCGCCTTGCGCTCCTTCGCCGACAGGCCGGGCAGCATCTCCAGGACCAGCATGATGTTCTGCTCCGCCGTCAGGCCCCGGAAGGCGCTCGGCTCCTGGGCGAGATAGCCGATGCCGGCGTGGGCGCGGCGGTACATCGGCAGGCGCGTGATCCCCTTGTCGTCGAGCAGGACGCGCCCGCCGTCGGGCTTGACCAGGCCGACCATCATGTAGAACGACGTGGTCTTGCCCGCCCCGTTCGGCCCGAGCAGCCCGACGATCTCGCCGGGGTTGATCTCGACGGAGACGCCGTTGACGACCTTGCGGCCTTTGTAGGTTTTCTGGAGCCTTTCGGCGCGTAGGATGGGCATGGTTCTTTTGGTGTCCTGATCACTGCGCGGGCGTCACGACGATGTGGCCGGGGCCTGTCTGGAGCTGCGGGTAGTCGTCCCCATGCCCCAGCAGGATCGTGACCGGCCCGTTCCCGAAGTCTCCGGGCGCGGGTCCCGTGAGGAACCCGGACATGCCGACGACCGTGACGTGGCCCGTGAAATCTATCCTGCCGCCGTCGGGGCGCGAGTAGTCGGGGACGTAGACGGCGTGGTCGGCGGAGATCGTGAATTCCTCGCCTTGCAGGGGCTGCTTGATGTGGGCAATCACCTGCGTCTTTTTGGCCCGGCTCCCATCCGCCGTCGCCCCCGCCAGCCCGCTGTGCCCGCTCCGGGGCGACGCCTGGGTGGCCTGAACATCTTCCGCCGTCAGGTCATACTGAGCGGAAGTCATCCTGACGCCCGCCGAAAAGCGCCCCTGGCTGCCCATCAGAAGGAAGTGGCCGAAGTCTATGACCACTGCCCCTATCTTGAGGCTGGAAGTCGTCTTGCCCACCTTCTGCGCGGACCCAGACATCGGAGCAAGGCCCCACAAAGCACCCACCAGCGCGATCACACGGACGGTTATAAGAGAAGCGCGATTTTTGTTCAAAGAGTCCTCATCAGCCCCGCTCGTTCGATCGAGGCCCCTAAAACTTGCCGAACGCGCGGCCTCTTGCGCCGCCCACCGACCGGAGTTGGGTGTCGGCGGTCATCGTCGGTCCCTGAACGTCCCACCCCGCTTTGACGTTGTGGTAAACGACGTGGCCCGTCGCGACGATCTTGTTGAGGCCGGCGTACCAGGTGACGACGTCCGCCGTCAGCCTCGTTCCCGGCTCCGCCAGCGACCGGATGACGACCCCGCCCGTGCCGACGGCGACGACGTTTTTCGTGGCGCTGTTCTGACTGAAGTGGGCGACGGGCGCATCAAGAGTGGCCGACTGCTTGCCCTTCTGGTAGAGCAGCGCGTGGACCTGAGTCATGTTGCCGAGAGCGCCCTGGTCCGCCGAGACGCCCCTGAACCCGCCCGCCTTGACGACGGCGAGCAGTTTGCCGGGCAGCTTCGGGTCGCCGATCTGGATGGTCGGGCTTTCGATGGTCCCGCTCAGGTTTGGCGGCGATGAACTTTTCTTGGCGCCCTTTTTCGCGGCGGGCGCGGCCACGTCCGGTGGGCAGAACGCCGCGCAAGACAGCAGGGCGAGCGCGAGCGCGGCGCGGCGGCCGGCAGTAGAAGACATCATATATATTACCATACGCGAAACCGGCCTTTGAAGTTTAACACGAATCCCCGGTCTTTGGCAAACGGAGGGCCTGACACATTCGTTGTAGACAACGGACACGGGCCGCTTGTTTCAGATTTAACACCCCCTTCCTTGACATTGGCCCCTATCTCCTTTATAATAGCATGGGGTAACTACCCTCAGAATTGGGAGGCCGAATGGCGCGTGCAGTGATTACCGGCGGGGCCGGATTTTTGGGATCGCATCTGTCCGACCGCCTGCTGGCGGAAGGCTACGACGTGGTGGCCGTGGACAACCTGGTCACGGGCAGCGAGGACAACATCGCGCACCTGCGGGGGGACTCGCGCTTCGAGTACGTCCGGCAGGACATCACCCAGCCCTACACCGTGCCGGGGCCGGTGGACCTGGTCTACCACTTCGCGTCCCCGGCCAGCCCGGTGGACTATCTGGAGCTGCCGCTGGAGACTCTGCTGGTCGGCTCGGTCGGCACGCACCACACCCTGGACTTGGCGCGGGACAAGGGCGCGCGGTTCCTGGTGGCCTCCACCTCGGAAGTCTACGGCGACCCGACGGTCCACCCCCAGCCGGAAGAATATTTCGGCAACGTCAACCCGAACGGCACGCGCGCCGTCTACGACGAGGCCAAGCGCTACGCCGAGGCCGTGACCTTCGCGTACCGCCGCAAGTTCGGCATGGACGCCAAGATCGTCCGCATCTTCAACACCTACGGACCCCGGATGCGCCTCAAAGACGGCCGCGTCGTGCCCGCCTTCATCAGCCAGGCCCTCCGGGGGGAGCCTCTGACGGTCTTCGGCGACGGCAAGCAGACCCGCTCGTTCTGCTACGTTTCGGACCTGATCGACGGCATCTTCAAACTCTCCGTCTCGGAACAGTCCGGGCCGATCAACGTCGGAAACCCGATCGAGCGCACGATGCTGGAGTTCGCCGAAGAGATTTTGAAGGCGACCGGCAGCGCCAGCGCGGTCGTCCACGTCCCGCTGCCGACGGCGGACGACCCCAAGCAGCGCCGCCCGGACATCACCAAGGCACGCACCCTGCTGGGCTGGGAGCCGCGCGTCCCGCTGGAAGAGGGCCTGAAGGAGACCATCGCGTACTTCAAGACGAAGCTGTGACCGCAGGAAGCGCGATGAGGAGAGGGCGCGACGCATCGCGCCCCTACACGCGCATCCCCATTCTGCCGACAATGGGGACAGAAGGACGGCGCCCTGTTAGGCCGTTGATCGTGAGAGGCGACCCGAGACCGTGCAGTTACGTCAGGAGAACACACAGCGCCAGACTCAGGTTCAGAAGCTCGCGCCCCATCTGATCCAGGCCAATGCTCTGCTGCAGTGCTCCACCCTGGAGCTGCAACAGGCCATCGAGCAGGAACAGCAGGAGAACCCCGCCCTGGACCGCATTGACGACGGGCCGGACGCGGGCGAGGGCGGCTGCCGCCTGTGTCCGGGCAGCCGGGTCGGGTCCTGCGCGCACTGCCCGTTCAGCCGCGACTCGCACCCGCTCTCCGAGTCGAGCCACTCCGAGCAGAACCGCAACGACGACCTCGGCCCGTCCCTGGCCGAGAGCCTGGCGGTCCTGGCCGCGCGCGGCGAGGAGACCGCCGAGGACGAGCGGCTGGCCGCGCGGGCCGAGAACGAGTTCGGGCAGGGGGACGGCGAGGGCGAGTTCGACCCGCTGATGCTGGCCCGCACGCAGACGTCGCTGGCGGACCATCTCCTGATGCACCTGCGCGCCACGTCGCGGACGCCCGAAGAGGTCCTGGTCGCCGAATACCTGGTGGACAGCCTCAACGAGCGCGGCTGGCTCCAGATTGATGTGGACGAGGCCTGCGCCGTGCTGCGCGTGCCGTGCCGCCTGATCACCCAGGGCGTCGAGCGCCTCCAGGCCTGCGACCCGCCCGGCGTCGGCGCGCGCGACCTGCGCGAGTGCCTGCTGCTCCAGATGCGCCATCTGCGCGAAGAGGGCGAGGAGAAATCGTTCGACCCGCTCGCGCAGACCCTCATCACCCACCACTGGGAGGCCCTGATCCAGCGCCGGAGCGGGCCGCTCACCCGCAAATTGGGCGTCAGCGCCAGGCGCCTGGATGCGGCCCTGGACTTCATCACCAAGAAGCTCAAGCCGAACCCGGCGGCGGGCTTTCGGATGCCCTGGGACCACCAGAACGGCCAGAGTCGGGGCATCCGCGCGGACGTCATCATCAAGCGCAGCGGCGTCGGCTTCGCCGTCGAGGTGCTCGGCTTCGACAACACGACCTTGCAGGTCAACCCCTACTACCGCAGCCTTTACGACGCGATCCGGGCGAGCCGCCACGGCGGCGAGCCGGCCCGAGACGGGGCGGTGCGGCTGTCCGCCGACCACCAGAAGCACGTCGTCGCCTACGTCGAGCGCGCCAACATGTTCCTGAGGAACTTGCAGCAGCGCCGGCGCACGATCCAGAAGATCACGATGGCCCTGATCGAGTGCCAGCAGGGCTTCCTCGAGACCGGCCAGCGCGCGTTCCTGCGCCCCCTGACCCGCACCCGCCTGGCGAAGATGGTGGGGATGCACGAGTCCACCATTAGCCGCGCCCTGCTCTACAAGTACGTCCAGCTCCCGTCCCAGGACGTCGTCTCGTTCGACATCTTCTTCGAGAACGCCGTCACGCTGAAGGGCATCATCGCGGCCCTCGTCGCCGAGGAAACGCCGGGCCTGCCCCTGAGCGACCAGGCGCTGGTGGACGCCCTCCAGGAGCGCGGCTTCACCGTCGCCCGCCGCACCGTCGTCAAGTACCGCGAGGAGATGCGTATCTCCGCCTCCTTCCTGCGCCGCCGTCAGTAGCCCCGTTCCCGTCTCAGCGAAGTGCTGCCCGCCTCCCCGCCTAACGTGTCGCCTAAATCCGCCAGTAGCTTCCGTACATCATGGGACAAGGCGCAGGCTTGACAGCCTGCGCCTTGTCCGCTCATAAACCGCCCCAGCGAGTTCCGGCTGCGACCTCCCCCACCATCGTTCTGCTACACGCAATATCCCTCACCGCACAAGACCCCATAGAAACGGTTGGAATTGAATGGGGGATTGATGCAGACCAGAGCAACGCACCCATCCGGCAGTTCGCGCAGCTTTTGGAGGTTGTCGCCACAGAAGATAAGATGAGTTTGGAGCATGGTACCGGGGAACTAGGGAACGCGCCTATTTTCACTGGCAAAAGGACGGACCTGCTGGCATGCCTAATTGCCGTCGCCGACGCTTACTCCGCGATAGCGATAGGCCGCCCCTACCGCAAGGAGAAGCGCCCGAAGACGCCCTTACCATGCTGTGTCCAAAGGGGCAAAGAGCAGCGGGACCGGAGCGGGACCGGATCTACATGGGGCTTCCCTCCGCTCCCGCGCGCCGCTTCGGGCGGCGTAGCCAGCGTCACAGCAGCCCCGTCGCCACAATGCCAGCTGACCTCCTTCACACGTCCGGCACGTTGGAACCGGCCTGCGTATCAAGATGTTCGCGGACAGCGGCGAGAATCTGCTGTCTTGCCTCCCACACACGCTCTACGTCCAGTGAGCGTTTCGCCTCGCGCGGAAGCGTCTGCCATATCCGATGTACAACAGGACCTTTCCCCTTGTTCTTGGCCCGCCGGTCCAGTTCCCACACATAACCCCAGAGCAAGGCGGCTTCGCGTAGCGCCTTCCGCTTGACAAGCCTTCGGGCATCCTGCTCTGAAATCGGCATCCTCTCAAACGCCGCGAGATGTTTCAGCGCCAATGCCTGACTCTGCTCCAGTCCGATTCGGCTTGGCAGGTTTTTCGCCGCACCGAGGGTCAGCCGTGAGTCCAAGAGGCGCTCTCCAAGTTCCAAATGGCGGACTTGGAAGGACGTAGAGAAGAACGAGCAAAACAATGAAGAGAAGAGGCCCGGAGGTTCGGCTGGCAGCAGTTCAGCCGGCAGGCGCTCTCGGTGCTGTTCCAGCCAGAGGGCTGTTGTCTCCGGCGCACCCAGCAGTGTGACGACGCTGGGCGAGAGGAGATCGGGGTTTAGGATGCTCTCCCTGCCGAGCCACATCAAAAGCTCGTAGGCGTCCGCTTGCAGCCTTAAAAGACGCGCCACGTCCTCACGATTAAGCATGGATTCTCCTGAACCGACGCGGATTACCCCTCAACCTGCCCTATGAGGTGGAAGGGCCGGAGGCGTTTGCCTCCGGCCCTCATCTAGTTTCACACTACGAGCAGCCTAGGCTTGTTCCGCAACTCAGGCATTTGTAGCACGCTCCGCTGCGGATGGTGATGGCGCCGCATTCGGGGCAGGGGGGGGCGTCGGACTGCATCCGGTAGATCTCGCGCTCGTGGTCGGTGATGGCCGCCGTGTTGGTTTCGGCCAGGTGCGCCATGTCGCCGCCGCTCTTAGAGCCGTTGCCGTTTTTGCCGTTCCCGTTCGTGCCGTTCCCGTTGCTCAGGCTGCCGCTCTTGGCGTCATGCGCGGGCGGTGGGGCCGGGAGTTTGGCCGGGGCGGCGTAGGCCGAGTCGTCCTGGTCGGCGAGCAGGCCGACGTTGTGCCGGTCCTCTTTTTGCAGGAAGCGCAGGGCGAGATAGCGGAAGATGTAGTCCATGACGGACTTCGCCATCGGGATCTCTTTGTTGCCGGTGAAGCCGGACGGCTCGAAGCGCGAGTGGATGAACTTGTCCACCAGGGTCGAGAGCGGGACGCCGTACTGCAAGGCCAGCGAGATCGCCGTGGCGAAGCTGTCCATCAGGCCGGAGATGCTGGACCCCTCCTTGGACATGCGGATGAAGATCTCGCCGGGCTGGTTGGTGTCCGGGTACAGGCCGACGGTCAGGTAGCCCTCGTGGCCGCCGATGCTGAACTTGTGTGTGAGGCCCGCGCGCTCGTCGGGCAGCCGGCGGCGGACGGCCTTCGGCGGGGCGAGGGCGGCGGATGTCGCCGCGTCCATCGGCGCGGCCTTTCCGTCGAGTTTTTCGGCGGGCTTCTCCTGGCTGGTGTTCAGCGGCTGGGTGCGCTTGGAGCCGTCCCGGTAGATGGCGACGGCCTTGATGCCCAGCTTCCACGACTCCAGGTAGGTCTCGGCGATGTCCTCGGGCGTGGCGTCGTTGGGGACATTGACGGTTTTTGAGATCGCGCCCGAAATGAAGGGCTGGGCGGCGGCCATCATCTTGATGTGGCCCCGGTAGTGGATGGATCGCGTCCCGTTCATGGGGCGGAAGGCGCAGTCAAAGATGGGCAGGTGCTCGGGCCTCAGATCGGGCGCTCCCTCGATGGTGTCGTGCCCGTCAATGAACTTGAGGATGCCTTCGACCTGCGCCTGGTCGTAGCCGAGCCGCTCCAGGGCTTCGGGGACGGTCTGGTTGACGATCTTCATCATGCCGCCGCCGACCAGCGACTTGTACTTGACGATGGCGATGTCCGGCTCGATACCCGTCGTGTCACAGTCCATCAAGAAGCCTATAGTACCCGTAGGTGCCAAAACTGTGGATTGTGCATTACGGTAGCCGTGTAGATTGCCTTCCCCAACGGCATCGTCCCAGGCGGTGCGGGCGGCGGCGAGCAGGTTGTCGGGGATCAGGGCTGGGTTGATGTCGTCCACGGCGGCGCGGTGCTTGCCCATGACGCGCAGCATCGGGTCGCGGTTCTCGGCGAAGCCCGAGAACGGCCCGCCGCAGTCGCGGGCGATCTGTGCGGACTGGTGGTAGGCCCGGCCCGTCATCAGGGCGGTGACGGCTCCGGCGTAGGCCCGGCCCGCGTCGCTGTCGTAGGGCAGGCCCGCCGCCATCAGCAGGGCGCCGAGGTTGGCGTAGCCCAGGCCAAGGGGCCGGAACGCATGGGAGCGTTCTTCGATCCGTGGCGTCGGGTAATGGGCGAAGCCGACGACGATCTCCTGCGCGGTGATCATCAGGCGGACGGCGTGCTCGAACGATTCGGTGTCGAAAGCCGCCGTCCCCTCCTGCCGGAACTTCATCAGGTTGAGTGATGAGAGGTTGCAAGCAGTGCTGTTGAGGTGCATGAATTCACTGCAATTGTGGACGACGAGACCATTCGCGACGAAGTGGTGCGTAACGCCTTCCGTCAGGTCGTACACGTCTGCCGTCCCTGCCTCTGTGATAGAGACTACCTCATCTGTCAGCGTGTCCTTGTAGGTCGTGAACGCCAGGTTCATATCCCGCAGGCGCGCGCTCTTGACGCTGGCGGGATCAAAGCCGATCTCCCGCTCAAAGATGACGCGCGATGCCTTGCTGATGCGAAGCGAGTGCATCTCCTGGACGGTGCAGGACTGCGGCTCCCGCGCGCTGTTCGGCAGCATGGCCTCCGTCTTGCCGCCGCGTCGCCCCAGGTACAGCCTGGACTTGATGCCGAACGACAGCAGAAGCATTTGCACCTGCTGGAGCAGGTCTTGGGATGTGGAGTCCAGCGAGACATACTGGCTCTTGTCGCCGTAGTTCGCCACCGTCCCGTCTGCCGTGAACAAGCCGCGCAGGACGGTCGCCAGCGTAGGCCGGTCCAGATCGAAGGCGGCGGGCGTGAACTGCTTGGCGCTGCTGCCCTTGTCCAAGACGGCGAATTCCTTGAACAATTCCACGACCGGGGCGGAGCCGACGGCAAGGCGTGACGTTCCTGATGTGGACTGCGGCACGACGGACACAGCCCCTGGATGACCGCAAAGCCCAGCCGCGCGCAGGATGTCCTTCTGGTAGTTCAGTTCGGCAGCCAGTTTCTCCAGGATCTGCGCTTCCGACTGAGACATGGTCAGGATGACGTACTCCTGCTCGCGCCCTCGGATGTTCTGCCGAGAAAGGCAGCCGTCACCGACCGCGACGCCGATTGCCAGGGCAAGGGCTTCGTTCAGCGCACGACGCCCGAAGCCGGCCCCTTCCAGTTGCACATGCTCACCCAGCCGTAGGTTTTCCACGGCCACATCGCCCCGCTCGGTCGTGAGCACCTGATGGTTGCCGGTGATGGCGACTTCAAAGCCTGCTCGTGTCCGCAGGTTGAACACGGGCTTATGGCCCGTCGGGAAGATGCGATCCACGAAATGCGGCTGACCGTCCGCCCCGATGATGCGGGCGGACTGTCCCACGAGCGAGTCGATGCGCTGCCAGCCCTCCGAGGTCGCAACCAGCGTGTCGCCGGTCACGCATGGATTACTCGCATAAATACGGTCCGTGTTGGAAACCGTGTGCCAGTCGTTGATGGTGGTGTCGTACTGCATTCCGGGGTCGCCGCAGACCC
>CAXTWM010000065.1:0-17916 GCA_964247915.1 uncultured Armatimonadales bacterium
CCCTCGGCGGGAAGTATTGATGGGGGATCAACAGAAGCTTCATGGGTGGTGCCGGACGCCTGACACGCGGCTGATTCGCCGGGGTCGGTCCATTTTCCTGTCGCGGCAGCATAGCCAGGAATAGCGCATACTTGGGAAAACAACGATGAAACACATACCTCTCGGGGCGAAGCAGCGCCTCACCACCTACCGGAAAGTCGCCGTGGCGAGCTGGCGGCACCCGCGCGACCCGAGCATCTACAGCTGGCTCGATCTGCCCGTGGAGGAGGCGCAGGCGTTCCTGCGGGCGTACCCGTCCGATCCCAAGCCGTCGCTGACCCATTTCGTCGCCAAAGTCGTGGCGTACTGCCTGGAGGAGAACCCCGACCTGAACCACCTGCTGCGCGCGGACGGCCTGTACCGGCGCTCACGGACCGACGTCTTCATCACGACGACGCTGAACACGGCCCGCGGCCGGGACCTCTCCGGTTTCGCGGTGCGCGACGTCCCGGCGCTGAGCCTGGGGGAGCTGGCGCGTCTGTCGGAGGCGGCGGTCGGGAATCTGCGGCGCGGCGAGGACGCGGAGACCGAGGCGGTCAACGCCAAGACGGCGCGGATGCCGGTCTGGCTGCTCCGCCTCGCGCTGTCCCTTCAGGACTTCGCCCACTACACGCTGAACGTCTCGCTGCGGCGGCTCGGCATACCGGATGACCGCTTCGGGTCCGCGATCATCAGCAACTTCGGCATTCTCGGGATTGACAACGCCCTGGTCCCGTTGTCGCCCTATAGCCGGTGCCCGGCGATCGTCGGCATCGGTCGGCCCCGCCCGGCCCCGATCGTCCGCAACGGGGAGGTCGTCGTCGCCGAGTGCGTTACGATCAGCTTCACCCTCGACCACCGGTACATGGACGGAGTCCAGGGCGGGTTGCTGGGGCGGCGCATCCAGAAGATATTTCAAAGGCCCAGCCGTTACGCCGCAGTTTTCGAGGCCGCCGTCCCCGGCCAGGCCCGCAGAGGATTAGCAGAGGATTAGGATATGTACTCCGCAGAAATTGACAGACCGGCCCGGAGGAAGCGCGTCGTCGTCACCGGGGTCGGGGCGGTGACGCCGCTCGGCGTCGGGGCCGAGGAATCCTGGCAGGCCATGCTTGAAGGCCGGAGCGGGGTCGGTCGCATCACCCGCTTCGACCCGGACTGCTTCGACGTCCAGATCGCCGCCGAGGTCAAGGGCTTCGACCCCACGGACCACATGACGCGGCGCGACGCCAAGCGCATGGACCGATTCGCGCAGTTCGCCGTCGCCGCCTCGCGGATGGCCCTGAACGACGCGGGCGTGGCGATCACTGCGCAGAACGCGACCAAGGTGGGCGTGCTGATCGGCTCAGGCATCGGCGGCCTGGGGTCGCTGGAGGCTGAGGCGGCGCAGTTCGCCCGCCTCGGCCCCAGCCGGGTTTCTCCGATCCTGATCCCCCTGATGGTGGCGGACATGGCCTCGGGCTACGTCTCAATCCTGACCGGCGCCAGGGGGCCGAGTTCGACGGTCGTGACCGCCTGTGCCACGGGCGCGAACGCGCTCGGCGACGCGGCGGAGGTGCTCCGGCGCGGCCAGGCGGACGTGATGATCGCGGGCGCGAGCGAGGCGACCATCACGCCGCTCTGCATCGCCACGTTCGCCAATTCCAAAGCCATGACGGCCCGGTTCAACGACTGCCCGCAGAAAGCGTCGCGCCCGTTCGACCGCGACCGCAGCGGCATGGTCATCGGCGAGGGGGCGGGCATCGTGATCCTGGAAACGCTCGACCACGCCCGGCGGCGCGGGGCGGCCCACATCTACGCGGAACTCACCGGGTACGGCCTGAGCAGCGATGCGTTCCACATCACGCACCCCTCCCCTGATGGCGAGGGGATCGCGCGTGCCCTCCGAATGGCGCTGGAGGATGCCGCGACCGAGCCGGAGGAAGTCAACTACGTCAACGCCCATGGCACCTCCACCCCGCTCGGCGACCCGTGCGAGACGCAGGCGTACAAGGCCGTGTTTGGGGAACACGCCCGCCGCCTGCCCATATCCTCGATCAAGAGCATGACGGGGCACATGATGGGGGCGGCCGGCGCGGTCGAGGCGATCGCCTGCGTGCTGGCGATTGACCGCGGCCTCGTGCCGCCGACGATCAACTACGAGCACCCCGATCCTGAGTGCGACCTCGATTATGTCCCCAACCGGGCGCGCGCTCTGCCCGTTGACGTGGCCCTGTCCAACAACTCGGGCTTTGGGGGGCACAACGTCGCGCTCGTATTCCGCCGCCTCGCTTGAACGAACGATGCCCATGAGGAAACGGAGCCAGAGGGGAAGCATTATGAGACCGCCCGCAGACCGGAAAGGCCGCCGCGCCAAACCCAACAAACACGCTGTTAGGCCCGGCTTCACTCTGATTGAGCTGCTCGTCGTCATCGCCGTCATGGCGATCCTTGCCGCCATTCTTCTGCCCGTCTTCGGGAAGGTCCGCGAAAACGCCCGGCGCGCTTCCTGCCAGAGCAACCTCCATCAGCTCGGATTGGCGCTGGCTCAGTACACTCAGGATAACAATGAGCGCTACCCTTTCGGCACGCAGGGGATCGTCGGCGGCACCGGCGGCGAGATCGGGGTCGGCTGGGCCGGCGCGCTGTATCCCTATGTCAAGAGCGCCGGCGTCTTCCACTGCCCCGACGACCCCACGGGGTCCGGCGCCGGCCCTTCCGGGGCGGTGGCCCTCCCCCTCTCCTACGGCTTGAACGTCAACGCGCCGGTCACGGGCCTTTCCGGCTTCACCAGCCCCGGCAGGACGGTTCTGCTGCATGAGGTCGCCGGGTGCCGGACGGACCTGACGAGGCCGGGGCGCGAGGACGATGCGAGTTCCGGCGACTTCAGTTCCCCCGCCTCCGATGGCAACACGGACGGCTGGGATGGCACCGGGCGGTTCGCCACGGGTGTCATGAGCGGGTCCGACAGCATCGTCGGGACGGAGGATGGCGAGGAAGACGCCCTGACCGGACGGCACGCGGATCAGTCGGACTTCCTCCTGGCGGACGGCCATGTGAAATGGCTCTCCGCGTCTTCCGTTTCCACCGGGAGCGACGACACGGTGGGAGACGGGACGCGGTGTAATACATTCGGGACCGCCGCAACATCAGGCCAGTCCGCCCAAACCGGCTGTGCCCTCCCCGGTTTAGCCGCGACTTTTAACACGCGGTAGCTTTCTGTGCCTGCCTTTTCTCCGGCTCTTCACCCAGAGGCTCTACTTTGAAGGGACAATCACACATGAAAGTACCCCTGAAGATTTTGCTCAGTGTCGCACTGGTGCTCGGCCTAATCGTGTTGGGCGTGGTCATCCTCCAGGCCGTCCGGCCGGCACCCAGAGTCCCGGACCGCGTCCAGATCGCAAGCCAGTTGGAGGCGGCCCGGACGGCGGTGGAGTCGCGCGACATCCTCGCCGTCTCGCGGATCGTTTCGCATAAGTACCACGAGACAAAGGCTCCGCGCGGGACGCAGGTCCGCGCCCACCCACCGCTGAGTTCCCTCCTCTATAAGCTTCAGGGCAGCAGCGGGGTACGGGTCACACAGACTGCTCCCACCATCACGGTTCAGGGCGATGCGGCGACCTCCACCAGCCACGTCCGGATCACGATGCCGCCAGCGGATCGAGTTATCTATGACGGCGACGTGACGATCCACTGGGCGCGTGAGGACGGGACGCGGCTCTGGGTGGTCCCGGCCAAAGTCTGGCGTGCGGTCAGCGCGGACTGACGGGTCAATCCCGACTCGATCCCGACAGGAGGGCCTGACGAGGCGGACCAGATCGTGCGGATGCTCGACCGGGTGCGTGACCGTATGACGCCGCAAGGCGTTTTTCCTGCGGCAGCATCTCCAACATCTCCCGGCCTCTGGTGGAGGTCCCCTTCTTTGCGTAGTTCATAGAAAACAGGGACGTGATGACGCGCCTGCGCGCGGAGGGCCTGGTTCATTTCTCCGCCCGCTGCTGCCGTCTATGGAAAGAGCCGCGGGCGCGATCGATGGCCCTCTGTAGGATGTCTCGGCGCTTTGCCGGCCGAGCTGTCTCGTTGGGAACATGCATCGCAGTTCGCAGCAGTTTGTGGAGGACGGCGCAGTGGTGCGTTGGTGTTATCGCAAACAATGCCTGTGGTAGCTTTGTGGCTCTTCGCAAAGCCTTCTATCCGCGAGAACCCATTTCAGCGTCTCAGAAACGTTCGTCTGGCGCAGGCATGACGCCTCATTCGGGCAGATGCTCGCCAGCTGCGTGCGTCGCTTCACCTCGCGGTTGACCCGCTCCACGCCGTTGGTGGTCCGCAACAGGCGGTGCGGCTCAGGAAAGGCGAACACGGCCAGGCCTTTGGGCAAGTTCTCTTCCAGCCAGGCCGCAAGGTTCGGAGCCGTGGCTTCATACTTCTGCACCGTTCGCTTGAGAAGTGCCTCGGCCTGAGTCCTGTCCTGAGCGTTGAAGACGGCGCGCAGGTCTGCGGTCACAGACGCCTTCATCTCCTGCTTTGGCACATCCGCCGAGGCGTTCCGCTGGAGATGGAACTGGTAACGCTGCCACGGCAAACCGCCCAGCACCGCTCGCCGCGCGGCTCTTAGAGTGTGTATAAAAAGGGTCATGGGTCGAACCTGTTGAGCATAAGGCCGATCATGGCGATCTGAATGAAGGCTTGCTCAGAACGCGGCGACTGTTCATAATCCTTCGCCAGCCGCCGCCACTGGTCCAGCCAGGCAAAGGTGCGCTCCACGACCCAGCGGCGCGGCAACACTGAGAAGCCCTTACCGAGAAGCCCTTACCGAGAAGCCCGTCTGATCGGCGGGCTTGACCACGATCTCCAGCGTGTAGCCGTAGCAGTTCCTGGCCCACTCGACCAGTGGCCCGTCGTAGCCGCCATCGGCGAAGACGTGTAGGTTCGGATACCTGAGCCACAGGCGGCGCATCAGCATCCTGGCCCCTTCACGGTCGCCGATGTTCGCGGGCGTGACCACGCAGCCCAGCACGAGGCCCTGCGTGTCCAAGATCAGGTGGCGCTTTCGCCCGTTGATGCGCTTGCCGCCGTCGTAGTATCAGAATACGAAGCCGTGCGGCCCCCTTTTTCGGCGGTCTTGACGCCCTGGCTGTCTAGGACGGCGGCGGAAGGCAGGCGGCTTCTGCCCGCCTTCTGGCGCAGATCGCCGACCAGATGCTCGTGCGCGGCTTGCCAGAGGCCGTCACGCTGCCAGCGCCAGAAGTAGTTGTACACGAGCGACCAGGGCGGCAGGTCGTGGGGCAGGTTGCGCCAGGCGCAGCCGTTGCGGGTGACGTACAAAATGGCGTTGATCCGAAGTAATGGCCCCCTGGACATACGATCTCTCGGCGTGAGTAGCGGGCAGGGCGTCCGCCGCGCTGAACGGCAGGCAGGAGCGGTTCCAGCCGTTGCCACTGCGCGTCCGTCAGGTCTGAAGAGTAAGGCTGTCGCTCGCTCATAGAAGCACGATTGCCAAAACGCTAACTTTTTATACACACTCTTAATTTTTACTCAATACTCCTGTATGTGGTGAGAAGATTTTCATTATGTCTAACTGGCTCCATACGACTACCCAGGGATCGATTTTCGGTTTGCCACCTTCTCCCACCCCTTTGTCCTAATGACAAACGGCTTTCCATGTAGCGGCTTTTCCACAGACTTATCCACAAGCTCTTTATTCCCTTTATATTTTTGTGTCTCTGTTTCTTTTGTTGTGTTCGGTTTTGCGTGTTCGCTTTCCGGCAGCCAAAGGCTGTTCTGGATCAACTCCGGCCGGAGCCGGTAGTAAAGCTTGCCGAGAGAGCGCCTCCGCTCGGCGGGCGTCACCAGCGGCCTCCCCCGCCCATCCTGCACCTCGATCAGTTTGGCCCGGACCAATGCCTCCACCGCAGCGGACACCGCCTCAGACGCCCGCCCGGTGCGCCGCCTGAGCTGGCTCTGGGTCAGCCAGTCCCTTTCCTTGCGCCGGGAGGGGTCCGAGCCGTCCTGCCATCCCAGCGTCTGGCGCACGACCACAAGAAGCACGCGCAGCTCCGTGTCCCGGAGCGTCGGCATCACCCGGTCCAGCAGACCGTTGGGCACGGGCGTCGTGCCCCCGGACGCAGCCGAGGGTTCCTGTCCCGCGCTGCCAGATAGCAATCGGAGGGGTTTATCCATAAGTTCAGCGTGAAGCTACGGTTAAAGTTAATACTTTGAAGGTTGATCCTTTGGTCATTGATCGAACGTCACGGCCCCGGCCGCCTTCCTACCTTCATGACGGATGGCGACGGGCGCTTCGTAGTTGTTTTCAATGGCGGCCGCGAGGTAGCGGGAGGGGTTCTTCGCCGCCCGGTGCGGCATCCACTCAAGCTGGCATCGAATAACGGCAAGATCAAAGCGATCCAGCACATCCAGCGCCTGGCTTTTGGACATCCCCTGCTCCGAAAGCTTGTCGTACAGCGTCCGCTTTTCTTCCGCCACCTCCGGCGGATCATCCTCAAAGGCGGGCGCACCCCACCCCATCCGCCGGGAGATGTCCGCCTCCACCTCCGCGCGGGGCGTGGCGTACCGGGCACGGCTTTGGGCGATCAGCGCGTCCCGGCCCGCCCGCGGCTCTGTCAGAACCGTCTGCGTCAACACCGCCAATTCTTTCTGTTCCTGACGACTTCCTAGAACCTGCCTGCCCGGCAGGTAGGCATCCAGGCCGCTCTGCCGGTTCAGCTCTACAGTCAGCGGCTGTCCCCGCCACACGCGCCGGGACAGCCGGAGCATCCGGGCGTGGGCCTGCGCGTGAGACACCTGCATCGCCCCGGCAAGCTCCGGCAAGGTTGGCTGAACACGGCCATTGGGCGTCAGAAACGTCAGCATGAGCATCAGGTCCCGCAGCTCATCCGGCGGCAGAGCGCTCCACAAGCCCGACGCTCTGAAGGCAGACGTCAGCAGCAGCCGGGCGGCGGGCCGAAACGATCCCCCCGCCCCAGGCTCACCCTGGTACTGCTCGATCACGAACGGAAAGTCTCTGCCCAATATCTCACCAGGATGACTTGCGCTTCGTTGTTCATCAGGTCGTTGTTCATCAGGACGAGATAAAATCATGATAAAATCATAAGCCGGTGGTGAGTGGATGAAGATGAATACGATGAAGATGACTATAATAAAGATGACTATGAAGACGCTTCCCGGCCATGCCAGACTCTGCCATGCCAGACTCTAGGCGCTTAGATGCGCCGGAAATTGCTGGAAGCGATTGGAGCTGTATCCTGGCCCTGCACGCCGCCGCGTCGGCCATCACCGCCTGTGCATCCACCTCGTGTCGGCACGGCGCCGGGGCCGCTTCGCCGCCGACGACTTGATCCTGAAACGGGACAGGCTCGCAGTGGGCGCGGCGGTGTGCGTTTCTACGAATTATTCTTTTCCTGATGCTCCGTTTTAGACTGGTGCTCTGTTTTAAGAGGTTTTGCTTCGCTTACATGGGGCGCTTGGCTTACATGGGGCGCTTGCCCGTTCTGCGGCTGCCCGGCAATGAGCCAGACCAGCGGAATGTCGCTTCCCAGCCGCGTCAAGGCTCGCTCCAAACGGCTGCGGTCGCTGAAGCGCAGGAACGGCCAGTCCAGGTCCGTCAGGGCATGATGCAGGAGACGGGCCAGATGGCTGCACAGAACCGCTTGAGAATGGACCTGCAACAAGTAAGGTGAAGGAGTGCCGGTTAGGCTTCGTGCAGGAACCCTGGGAGCATCCAGGGCATCGTCACGGAAAACAGTTCGGTTCATAGGGCGTAAAGCTACAAATGGGATGATGAATGGAATCGTGAATGTAAAATCCTGGGCGTCGCACAGTCATTAGCATCCCGGAGTCATTGAGGCGAAAGGACCAGGCTGAACAGGAGCAGAAAGAG
Organism: uncultured Armatimonadales bacterium; assembly: GCA_964247915.1. GTDB lineage: Bacteria > Armatimonadota > Armatimonadia > Armatimonadales > Capsulimonadaceae > JANXMY01. Next base: position 7,892 of record CAXTWM010000065.1, read on the forward strand.
CGGCAGGAGAAGCACGCCGAAAACGACTTCTTCCGCTGCCGACCCCGTGACAAGGCGGTAGAAAGGCGGCAAGAGGTGCCACCGTCCCCGTTTGGGATAGAACAGCGGTATGCCGCTTCGGGTGCTGGCGTCCCCCAGCAGGTGCGAGAGCATCCCAAGCGCCAAGGCAAACGCCGGCTTCCACCCCAGCCACAGAAGCGTCGGGAGGCCGAGCCAGACCCACAGCAGTGTGATCCCGGCGAGTGAGTGCAGCGGCCCCCGGTGACCGAGTTCCCGCGACAGAACGCGGGCCGGCCAGAGGAACGGCTGGAAGCGTCCCCCGAGGCGCAGGTACTTGACGGTGGAGCGCGTCGCATCCAGGTCCGGCAGGAGCGCGCCGAGAGCGGCGCACCCGACAATCAGGCCGGGACTGCTGCCGTCTTGCACAGACAGCGGCCCTATGCCCCCCGGAATGATCCGCATCAGCCAGACGGTGCTGACGCCCAGGGCGATGTGAGTGGGTCCAGTCATACCGCTTTTTTCGTGGTGTCATCATCGCCTAAAACGATGGAGAGATGCAGTACCCGCCTCTTTTGCGGCGGCACGCACGGTGAGCACTGCCGGTTGTCAGGCCAAGAGTCTGCGATGGCAGGACTCGAAAGGAGCCGGTTTTGCTTTCGTTTCGTCACCTTTTTAGCCTTTTCTTCTTGAGCCTTTTCTTCTTGAGCCTTTCGGGCAGCCTGGCTGCGAACAGTGCGGAAGAACTCCGGGTCAATCTCCCACTTGCCATTGGGCTTCTGGCGTACCCCCAGCCTCTGCGACAGGAGCAGACTCAGAAGCCCGTCACCGTCCAGCAGAACGACGGGAGCCAGGGAAGACGCCTGAGCCGCTTGCCGGGCCACGGGCGAAAAGCGCGAGGTCGTGATCAGCAGGCCAAGCCCTGCCCCTGCCCGCAGCACGCATCCCCGCAGTTCATCCACGCTTCGCTGCTGCACTGCCAGTTCATCAAACTGCTTGACCTGGATAATGCAGCGTAGCCCCTGTTGGCCGGAAGCCGCTAGTTGCTGCCCCGGTGCTATGGCTTCCACATCCCAGCCGCCGCTTCGGTTACGGCCGACAAACCCTTTGCGTCCGAGCAGGCTTACCCCGCGATACCCCTGCCGCTCAAGAAGTCGAGCAATGACCAGCAAAAACGCGGCATACGGAAGGGCGAGCAGTTCTTCCCGGAGACGAGCGCAAAGGCGCTCTGTGGCAGGCGAAAGAGGAGAAACGTTGTCTGGGTTCATCTTGAAGCGGGTGTTAAGTAGATTCGTAGAAGGTTACGGCCTATAAAGCAAGAGGCGGCTGTTCTCTTCCAGTGCCTGCTTCAACCGCTCTGCAAGCGGTTCTCCCCACTCATTCCCGGAGCGAGGGACCAGTCGCCGGGGCGGGCGTTCAGCCACTCCACGCGCCGACGGCCATGCACGTCAAACGCGCTCTCCGGCAGGCAGCCGCCGCACGAGCAGAGACGGCAGCCGGACCGCTCCGGGTAGCAACCATCCGAGGAAAACAGGTCGCGCGGCGCAAGTGGCTTCTTCAGCCCGGCAGACAAGGCATCCGTGACGGCCTGCACCAGGGCGTGTGAGGAACTGGTCTGGCCGTTGATGAGCCGGCTGATAGTGGAGCGGGACACGCCGACATCGGCGGCAAGCCGGGCGCGTCCCTGGAAGCTGTAGCGGCTGATGTGGACCATGACCGTTTGCACGCGGTTGTGGAGCCGGGGTCGGGCTGGTGGGTTACTCTTGAGGTGTTTTTGTTGCTGGGGATTTTGTTGCTGCCGATCTTTATCCTGGGGGTTCGGTGGATAAGCCTCGTTGCTGGTCATAGCCTTCGTCTGCTTAAGGTTGGTCATAGCCTCCATGTGCTAGGCGGGTAAGTGAGGCCATCCTGCCAAACATAAACCGAACATGCAACCACTGTTGCGCGACTGCCATTGTTATCTCCGTGGCTGCGTACCAACCCCGGAACGAGCGACTTCAGGAGAATGCGCCCATGATCAGGCCATCATCCGCCTTCTCAGTGGGTCCAGCCCTGCCGACACGCTGACACCTTAATTAGCCTTCCCCCTATGCTGAAGCCGCCTCGAGAACAAGTCGGAAGCTTTCACCCGGTCAACGCCTCCGGCGCAGGCATCGCGGGGTCGCCGGATCAGCCCTACACGGGTAAGGCAACGGCGGCCTCCCCCGCATTGGTCCCTCTCCTCGCGCACCAAGGGCCTAAACCTATCGCGCGATGTGAGGCGGAGCTGTTCCTGGACAGACTGGCGAGGGCTTACCTGGAGCATGCACGACTTGTCGTGGCCGGGGACGCTCCCGCGCCAACACAGCCGGACGCTGTGGCTCACACTCCCTCAGCGGACCGGCAACGCTACCCGACAGAGACCCCTCCCGATCCTTCCGTAGATTCGACTCGTCGCACGACTCCTGATAGGGTTTTGAACGATGCCTGGAGCGGGTGAGTCGCTCACGGAGCTTGGCGCCGTGAGGGGTCGTCCGTCGAGGCACCTTCCCCTTGAGCATTCTTAACCGCCCTTCATCCCCCTGTCATGCAAACCCGGTATGTGGCTTACGCCCGCGTTTCAACCTCCGAGCAGGCCGAACGCGGGAAGTCCATCGAAGACCAGCTCGCTAAGCTCGCGCACGAGGCGCAGCAGCGCGGCGGGACGCTGCTGCGCGCTTTCGCCGATCCGGGCTTTTCCGGCAGCAACCTGAACCGGCCGGAACTGGCGGCTCTGCTGGCGTTCTGCGGGGAGCAGGACGTGGACGCCGTCCTCGTGGTCGACACCGACCGCCTCGCGCGCAAGACCGAACACCACTTCGTCATCAAGACCCAACTCAGGAAGCTGGGAGTCCGCGTGGAGAGTCTGAACCAGCCCATGATCGACGACACCCCCGAGGGCGTCTTCCTGGACACCATCCTGGCGGCCACCAACGCCCTCTACCCGCAGATCACCGGCCGCAACACCAGCCCCGCCAGCCCCCACAAGGCCCCGGCGGGGGGGGCCCCCGGCCCCGCCCGGCGCGGCAACCGCAACGCCGACAACCCCTCCCCCGTTTCGGCCAACGACCGGCGCATCATCGTCTCCCACGAGACGAACGGGCCGCTGGTGAGCCGCGCGTTCTCCCTGTATGCGGCCGGCGGGCACACGCTGAAATCGCTGTGCGCCGAGATGGAGGCGCTCGGCCTCCGCAGCACTTGGGGCGGGCCGGTGACGAAAACCTCGATGCGGAAGATGCTGACGGACCCCTTCTACGTCGGCCGCGCGGAGTACAAAGGGGAGGAGCGGCGCTGGAACCACCCGCCCCTGACGGACGAGGAGACGTTCCAGCGCTGCCGCCTGGTGCTGGGGGCGCACAACCGCTACGCTGACCGTATGCGGAAACATACCTTCCTGCTCTCCGGCCTGCTCCGGTGCGGCCTCTGCGGCGCCTCGCTCACGGCCTCCGTCAACGGGAAGAAGGGCCGATCCTATTACCACTGCCCCGTGAACCGTCAGCACCATTCCAACGCCGGCCAGAACGTGCCCGTGGAGGAACTGGACGCTCAGGTGGGCAGCCTGCTGCGGAGCGTCTCCCTCACGCCTGAGACCGCCGACAAAGTGATCCGGCGGGCGCGGGAGATCGTCGCAGAGACGCACGGGGAGGTGAACACGCGCCGGCGCGAACTCCTGGCGCAGCGGGGCGTCCTGGAGAACCGCCGGGAGCGGCTGGAGACGATGTACCTGGACGGGGCGGCGACGGAAGACACCTACCGCCGCCAGTCGGGGCAGCTCTCCGAGAGCCTGGACAAGATCGGCCTGGAGATCGCGCGCCTGGAGCTGGGCCGAGACGGGAACGTCAAAGTGTTTGAGCAGATGATGCGGTTGGCCGTCAACGCCGAGGCCGCCTTCGAGGCGGCCCCGATGCCGTTAAAGCGTACTTACTTGAAGCTTTTCTTCGAGGAGATCGTCGTGCGGGACCGGAAGATCGTCAGCGCCAGGCTGACGCTGGCCTTCGAGTCCCTGCTGAACAACCACCCGATCTACAGCGAAGGCGTTCCCGCAGGCAATCCAGGTGAGGTTGAGATGGAACAAAAAGAGACCCCGGACCTGATCGGGTCGGGGGCCTCACTGGAGTCGGTTATAAATTCAGAAGGATGGCTGCCCGGTCCTTCGGAGTTTATAACTTTTTTAGGGGACCCAGCCTATTGGAGTCGGGTGCGCCAGCTCCTGCCTGCCTATCCACAGGCAAACCAAGATGTCTCCTGCGTGGCTACAGGAAAAAAGCGGAGGTAAGACAGATCACTGCGAAGGCGAGAGCCGAATCGCCGTGTGAGGCGCTGATTTCTGCGGGGTCGCAGGTATACAGGCGGCCATGCGCAGCGGCTCACCGGGCACGTCCCCGCGAGCCAGCCCCCGTCGATCCGATCCGGCCCTCGCAGGGGCAGCCTTCACAGGGGCAGCTTCCCTTGGGGCTGGCACCCATGGGCGACCTCGCCGCCAGCCTGCGCCCAGTTTTGCCACTGGGTTCGGCAGGCCGCAGTCCGTGCTGGCCGGCGGCGACCTGCTCTGCGGCATCCACCTCGCCAACAGCGGTAGCGTCAACATTCCGACAAAGCTCTTCTACAATGGGTGCGATAGGCTTCGCCCATACCTCTCTTGAAGCTTATCGCCAGATCCTGTAGAGCACTTTCTCGAACCTGTATGTTTTTTTTATGACCCAGGGAATTACTCCGCTATAAAATCTGTATTTATCGTTAATCTGCTTTACTAGCGCCATCAGACTAAACGCAGACAGAGGTATATAATGCGCTCGCACATTCGATTTGATTGTGTTGGAAAAAGCCACCAAATCTTTGGGGTGTGAACCATATATTCCAGCGACAAGCGCTGCGAAAAACACTGCTAGCACTGTAAGAACTAAACTACCTGCCGCGGAGATGACGTTCGTCTTATCAAGGTCGAGGAACGCGCGGAAGGGGCTGACAGTGTCCGTCTTGAGTTCCTTCCCAGATGCGTTGGCCTCCAGTAAATTTCCTGGCGTTATGGCACTGCCTTTTCGCCAGTAGTAGATCACCATTTTTTCTAGCCGGAAGAAATCTGTCTTACGCCCGAGATAGTTTTCCCACACCCTGCCTTCCAGCAGGCGCATATATTTGAGCGATGGGCTGGACGAGGCATGCTGGAGCCAAGAAGGAGTGACGACAAAAAGGTATAAATCTGTGACAGGGATGATACGACTTTTGAGGTCATTCCACGGCTGTAAACTGATCGTCTCGCGGAGGTCGGCGACTCTCAAGTCTATGATCGCCCCGCTTTTGAACGGCTTCCATATCCACGTTCTTCCTAAGTTATAAACCTCGAATCTTACGCGTATGTAGCGCCTCTGGCCGGGCGGGATTGGTTCAGCGAGAATAAGATTCCAATACGAAAAGGTGGTGCCGCTCCTTTTCTTCTCACGATTTGAATCGTTCTCAGATATCTGCCCGAGCACCAGATCGAAGGTTCCATCCTCTTTCACGTATTTTATCTCTGAGCCAGAGATGCTTACGCTCGTGCCGAAAATGAGTTCGGACACTTCCGGGCTCTTGAGAGAGTCGGAAAGATCTTTCATTCCGCCCGACTCAGTACTGAACGGCAGCGCTAGACTGAGCTTGGACAACTGCTTGTCGTCATCAGCCTTAAGTTGAAGCCCCACATCCCAGAAAAAGGCTCGGCGAAATAGCCCCGACAGAGACCAGAGGTTCAGATGACAGAGTTCAACCTCAAAAGGTTGGTCTTGCTCGCGTACTACGGCAAAGAATCCCATTCCCTTTCCCTACTCCCCTTGATAAACACATAGGACTGTGGAGGACGCGTGCCTGGCAACATCTCATTTATTTCGGTGCCCTTGTCCCACTTCACGGCCTGAAGGATCTCAACTGCGGATGCTACGCACGCGCCTTGAAGGTACTTCTCGGCCGCACTGCGGCTCCAAGGATCAGCCTCCATGCGAATAAGATCAGCGGGAGAACCGGAAAGGACGATGCCGACAATGAACTCTCCCGTGATCAAACCCGTGGGGAGGGGTTCATAGATCAGGACCCGATCACCGCTAGAGAAGGATGTCCGCACCCGGCGAAACTCGTGGAGTTTGGTTCCATCGTAGATTGCCTCGGTGAAACGAGAATGGATTGACATGAGGATCGTTCGTGCTTGCATGGGGACCGGGACACCAATGAAAAACAGTCTCGTGACGGCCGACACCATATCGGTGCTGCTCAGTAGCTGTATACTTGAAGCCGGTACGGATGAGTAAGGGTTCTAATGCGGCGGTGTGACGGGCATCTACTGTTACATGAACCTGGTTAATCCCTTCAAGCCTCCATGTTTGGCGACATGCATTCAACATCCTTGTTCCTAGCCCGGATCTACGAAAATTCGGGTGGATGTAAAGCGTGGAAAGCTTAAGGCGGCCGTACCCCTTTGGCGTCTCAATCGCGATGCCTACCAGCCCATGAGGTGACGCCGCGACAGTACATCGTGCCGTACCAGCCAGCGCGTCACTAAGACGACGTTTCAGCCAAGCGTCCCCCCCAGGGTATAGAGCTGGCAGTTCATGGAGTAAAACACACACCTCAACAAAGTCATTTTGCAGGAATGGTCGTAACAGAACTTCATCACGGACTGATGAGAAAGAAAACTGAGTACCGCCGACAGAAGGCGCTTTCTGTGGGCGATCATATTCAGTGTTGTGGGTTGACATGAAAGGGCTAAGTTTGCGAAGATTCACTTTTGCTGTGAAACCACCTGTTACGGCGGCCTCTCCCGACTGTTCTCAGTATCTCTGCGGCGATGTGCGGCATATACTGTTGATATTAGTCTATCAGTATACCATATATTAACATAAGCCGTCTACGGAAAGTAAAAATTCAGCCCGATTTACCCGAGCCTCAATTAACCTTGAGGCCTACCTCGCCGGCACCCTAGTCAAGCCCAGTTTCGGCGAAGGTGTTCTGCGTTCCTGACGTGCTGGGGACGCGGCTGCAAGGGACGCAGACCGGCGCCATCGTCAAAGAATATGTTTACGCCGACTGCCAGGAGAACTATCCAAAAGCGGGCCATGCGGGACGACATTCGAACTGCATTAGACAAATGCTATATGTCCCCACATATTTTCAAGCTTTCACGTTGATCGAAACACAGCACAATCCCCAGCGATTCGGGGTGCAGTCATGCAACTGGTTCCTCCCGCTGCACAACATCAGAAACACTCCCCTACCTGAAGTACCTTCGGCTCAGGTTGACGTATCAGGCGCTTGATCTTCGGGCTAGGGCGTCGCCAGATACAGCTACTAAACAAGCCGCGTGGCGATTGTTGCATTGAAAAAGAATGCACTATTTGAGTGGGCAGTCTCCTTTGACCACAAGCTCGTGTGGCGCTTCGCCAGTAAAGCGGCTCTTGCGGGTGCCGCGAAACTGGACGACCATCTTACCAGCCCTCACTGGCCCCAACTTCAGTTCAAGAACGTCATCACAGATTTTACCCGCCTTCAAGTAGTAGAGCGCCCATAGGCGGGCGCGGCGGAGGAAGTCAGCGGTGTATGTACGTTGCAGTTTCCCCAGCCTCGTGAAGATGGCTTCGTCAATCCCAAGTTCCTTTAGAGGACCTTGAACAGAATGCAGCAGCATCGTATCGCCCCATGCGCCCGAGCCTTCTGGTTTTGTACCGAGCAGCAGGAGGCGCGCGCGCATCCCGACAAGCTCTTCTACCGACAGGTTGTTGTAGCCAAATTCGGACGGATAGTTGTTATGGCTGTCTGACGTCTTAAGGGTGATCGACCAAGCGGGCCTGACACCGGCCGTTACGGACGAGACTTCGCCCACCTGTCCTGTGAACGAGAGGTTTCGGAACGCAAAACTGACAGTGCGCGAGTGAAAAGAACGGTCGCTCCGCAAGCCTCTCAAAGACGCTTCTTCTTCAGGGTCTTTAGCAATCACCTGGAGCACAACGCTTCCGTCGTTCTGTTCAATGACGGAGCGGGCCTGGTAGATCCGTCCGTTCAGCAGGAGCAGATCGCCGGACGTGCTCACCGAGCCTGCCGACGGCACCCTCGCCGGTGTTTTCGTCGTGGCGGGCTTCGTCTTGCCGCCAGTCGTTGCGACATCCCGGTTGGGGTACTCCATGAGCACGATCCGCCCTGACATCTCCCCGAAGAACGTCGGTTGCTGCTTGGGGTGCTTGACCTGGTGGTCGATGAAGTCGTACAGCGAAGACGCTGTTACTTCGCCTTGAGCGGATTTTGCCTCGCCCTTAAGGCCGCGCACCAGGGCGTGCGTGAACAAGCCATGGCCGATCGTTGAGTCTTCATAGGCTGATTGGGTTGGTGTGCAGGCCGCGACAATGATCTTGCCGTGCCCACTCACAACCCCGATTGAGCGGCGAATGACTGACACATCATCAGCCGTGCTTCCACGAGCGAGGATGCCGCCGGAGTGGCAAAAGTCCAGCCAGAGGAACACGCGCCGGCTGGCGGTACGGTCGAACAGCCGCTTGATCTCCGCAAGAGAAACCCCACTCTCCGCCAAATGACCGCCCACAGCATCATAGGGCGCAAAGTAGTATCCGTCTTCCTCCACTCCGCCATGCCCGGCCATATACACGAAAATGGTGTCGTCAGCTTTGGCCCCGGTGAAGGCGGCACGCAAGGCCTTCAACACGCTGCCTCGGGTCGCCTGCTTCTCAGTAAGAACCGTTACCCCGGTTCCCAAGAAGGCACCGTTTTTTGAGGCGAGCAACTTTGCCATCGCCCGAACGTCAGCGGCCACCGCCGGAAGTTTGGTAATCGGAGCAGGGTATCCGCTCACCCCCACGACGAGTGCCCTCTGACGAGCGGTAGCGCCCAAGGCTGCCTTTCGTGTTGTCTGCCGAATGGGTACTCTGGCCATGATGCGTTAGTATACCACTTCTGATTGGCTTCCGCTGAACAATGATGAGCAGCGGCAATCGTTGAGAAGCGAACGAACGTGAGAAAGGAACCTGCAAGCCAGGAGCCGGTCCCACCAACCCTAACTAATAAGCGCCCTGATGAGGTACTATAGATACGCCATGCCCTCGGACTGAGGTATAATTAAACCCGGTTCATCTCGCCAACTAATTCCTGGGCGCCTCCAAAACCTCCCCGACAGGTCTGCCACTTTCCTGTCTTCCCGTTAGAGGATCGTGACTATGCACCTCGCGCTCTTTTCGCTGGATTTCCTTCCCAACGTACAACTCGAAGGATAGTCCTGGGGGAAGCAACGAGATTAGAAAGAGGTTCGGCAAGCACCACTACCTTGTCCCCTGCAGTGCAAGTTGTAAATGAGGACACCCCGATGGAGTTATTCGGCGAGGCAGACAACAAGCAACGTTTCGGGTAAGCAACGTCATTGTCCGCTATGCCAACTAAATGTTTGGGATGCAGCATGAACTTTTAGAATGTATCTCAAAACGAGAGCGCCGGGTCGAGTTCGTGCCAGTGTCGGAACCAGAGCAAGCCTGAGGCCAACTTGATCATCGCCAGATAGCGGTCAGCCCGCTTGTCATAGCGTACCAGGATCACGCGGTAGCGCGACAGCCAGGCGGAGGTACGCTCGAAGGTACGCTCCACCACCCAGCGGCGGGCGGGGTGCGTCTTCTGGCCTTGCTCATCGCGCTTTTCTTCGCCGATGCGCCGGACATGGGGCACATAGCCTGCCTCCAAAACAACGGCTTCGGCAGGGGCATTGTCATAGCCTTTGTCCAGGCACAGATGCTGCGGGGCCTCGGCGGTCGGTGCTGGGCGCACCACGACCACCGCGTCCAGCGTCACCTTCAACAGCCTGCCGTCGGGCACGTTGGCTCCGCTGATGCAAGCCGCAAGGCGCCTGCCGTGGCCCTCAACCAGCAGGCTCTTCTTGACGCCAGACTTGGCGCGGTCGCAGGCTCCTCTCTAGACCTGCGTTTTGAGATACATTCTTACAGTCTATCCCAAAAGTCGTGAGTTGCCGATAAGGAGGCATGAGCCGACCT
>CAXTWM010000066.1:0-17902 GCA_964247915.1 uncultured Armatimonadales bacterium
CCCGCCCGCAGTTCGTCCGCCCGGATTGGCTCTGCCTGAACGGCGAATGGGAATTTGAAGTAGACAACGGCGACAGCGGCCACGCGCGCAACCTCGTCTCCAGCCATTTGGCCGACAAGATCACGGTCCCGTTCTGCCCCGAGTCGCCCCTGTCCGGGGTCGGAAACACCGACTTCATGCTCGCCGTCTGGTATCGCCGAACGGTCCAGGTGCCGGAAGAGTGGCGGGGCCGCCACGTCCTGCTCCATTTCGGGGCGGTGGATTACGATGCGACCGTCTGGGTGGACGGCCAGGAGGTCATGCGGCACCGGGGCGGGTGGACGCCGTTTTCGGTGGATTTGAAGACCGTCGGCGGCGGGGACACGTTCACGGTCGTGGTCCGGGCGCGCGACGACTGGAAGACGCCCAAGCCGCGCGGCAAGCAGTCCCAGCAGTACGCGCCGCACGGCTGCCACTACACCCGCACGACGGGCATCTGGCAGACCGTGTGGATCGAGCCGGTGCCCGAAGTCTCGCTGCGCCGCCCGCGCCTGACGCCGGACGTCGCGAACGGCGCGTTCTACCTGGAGCAGCCGCTGACGGGGAACCGGCCCGGCCTGACTCTGCACGCGACCGTGAAAGACGCTGAGGGCGAGGTGGCGACGGCGTCCGTGGCCGCCCACCTGGACCTAGCCCCGCGCCTGACACTTCCGATCCCCGAAGGCCGGCGGCGGCTCTGGTCGGCCTCGGACCCGCACCTGTACGACATCGAGATCAGCCTGCGCGACGCGGACGGCATGATTGTGGACTCGGCGACGAGCTACGCCGGCCTGCGCTCGGTCGCCATTGACGGGCAGAAGGTCAAGATCAACGGCGAGAGTGTTTTCCAGCGGCTCGTGCTGGACCAGGGCTACTACCCGGACGGCGTGATGACCGCGCCCACGGACGAGGCGCTGATTGCCGACATCCAGATGAGCCAGGACGTCGGCTTCAACGGCGCGCGCCTGCACCAGAAGGTCTTCGAGGAGCGGTTTTTGTACCACGCCGACCGCATGGGCTACCTGCTCTGGGGCGAGTTCGGCGACTGGGGCTGCGGCGGGCACGGGCCGTCCTCGGATCACCAGAAGCCGGGCGTGACCTATGTGACGCAGTGGCTGGAGGCGCTGGCGCGGGACTACTCGCACCCCAGCATCATCGGCTGGTGCCCCCTGAACGAGACCTGGCAGAAGATCGGCGACTCGATCACAGACCTGGACGATGTGACGCACGGCATGTACCTGGCGACCAAGGCGATGGACACGTCCCGGCCCGTGCTGGACACGTCCGGCTATTCGCACCGGGTCCGGGGGGCGGACATCTACGACTCGCACGACTACATTGACGAGAAGGATTATTCGGTCGGCATCGTCAAGTTCCAGAAGCGGCACGCCCAGATGGACGAGGGCATCGTCCACAAGAACGACGGCACGAACTGGTCGGTCCCCTACGAGGGCCAGCCGTATTTCGTCAGCGAGTTCGGCGGCTTCAAGTGGGTGATGGAGTCCGAGCAGGCGCTGGCGGACACGAGCTGGGGCTACGGCGGCGGCCCGACGACGCTGGACGACTTCTACCGCCGCTTCGGGGATGTCTGCGACATCCTGCTGGACAACCCGCACATGTTCGGCTACTGCTACACGCAGCTCACGGACATCTATCCCGAACTGAATGGCATTTACACGTTCGACCGCCGTCCCAAGTTCGACGCCGACCGGCTGAAGGCGATCCAGACGAGGCGGGCGGCGATTGAAGGATAGACCGTCCCGGCACTTCCGGTGCCGGGCCTGTGCGCCGGGGATAGGAACTCCCATGTCCATCTCAACCACCATGCCCGTCCCGCTGTTCGTCGGCGGCGGGCAAATCAAGGTCGGCGAAAAGCCTGTCCCCGAGCCGGGGCCGGGCCAGCTTCTCCTGCAAGTGAAGGCCAACGCCCTGTGCGGCTCCGAGCGCGGGCAGTTCGGCGGCGGCTCCTCGGTCACGCCCGGCCACGAAGCGGCGGGCGTCGTTGCCGCCGTGGGGCCGGACACGCACACGCGGGTCGGGACGCCGGGCGTCGTCTTCCTGATGGACTTCTGCGGGGCCTGCCGGTCGTGCCGACTCGGGTACACCAATCAGTGCGAGGCCAAGCGCGCCGACATGGGGTTCTCGCACGACGGCGGGTACGGGCCGTATGAGCTGATCCACGAGAACATCTTCTTTCCAGTGACGCCGGACGTTTCGCTCTCCGAGGCGACGATGCTGCTGGACATCATGGGGACCGGCGGGCACTCCATCGCCCGCGCGCAGACCGTCCGGCCCGACATCGAGACGCTGCTCGTGGCGGGCGCGGGGCCGATCGGGTTGGGCGTCCTGGCGATGGCGAAGCTGATCTTGGGGCCGGACGTTCCCGTATACATCACCGACAGCATCCCGTACCGGCTCAGGCTGGCCGAAACGCTGGGCGGCATCCCCATTCGGCTGGGGGAACGTGGCCTTCCCACAGTGGATGCCGCCATAGACACCAGCGGCAAGGAAGCCGCCCGGCGGCCGGCAGTAGACGCGCTGGGCAAGCGCGGGGTCCTGGTCTGCGTCGGGCACGGGCAGGGGCTGACGCTCAACGTTTCCCCCGACCTCATCGCCACCGAGCGCGCGGTTCTGGGAAGCGAGTATTTCCGGTACGACGAACTGCCGGCCAACCTGGAACGCCTGCGGGCGCACCGGGATTATCTTGCGCCCATCATCACGCACCACTACCCGGTGAGCGAAATCCAGACGGCGTTTGAGACCTTCTTCGGCGGCGAGACCGGGAAAGTGATCATCGAGCAATGACGAAAGAGCGCATCAAAGTGGCCCTGATCGGGGCCGGGGGCTGGGGGCGGCAGCACGCGCGGGTTTTCTCGGAACGGCGCGATGTCGAGTTCTGCGCGGTCGTTGGGCGGACGCCGGAGAAGACCCAGACGCGGGCGGCGGAGTTCGGGGCGCGGACGTATACCGACATCGGGGAGATGCTGGATAAGGAGCATCCCGATCTGGTCAGCCTGTCCCTGCCCAATCAGGGCCATTTCCAAGCGACGCTGGAGGTCATCCAGGCGGGCTACCCGCTGCTGGCCGAAAAGCCGCTGGTCTTCGACATGGCCGAGGCGAACACGCTCATTGAAGAAGCGGCTCGGCGCGATCTGTTCTTCGCGATCAACTTCAACCACCGCTACGCCCAGCCCGTCCAGAAGGCGAAGGCGGCCATCGAGGCGGGGCGGCTCGGCCCGCTCGTCTTCGCGACCTGGCGCTTCGGCGGCGAGGGCGGGGGCGGTCATCCCCACGCCAACCTGATCGAGACGCAGTGCCACGGGTTTGATATGCTGGAGTTCCTGTGCGGCCCCATCGAGTCGGTCATGTCGCAGATGACGGACAAGACGGGCGGCGGCTTCCGCACGCTGGCCCTGGCCCTGCGGTTCGCGAGCGGCGCGGTCGGGACGCTCTTGGGCAGCTATGACTCCTCCTACGCCTACCCCAATACGCATCATGTGGAGATCAACGGCACGGCGGGCCGCGCCGTGATCGAAGACACCGTGCGCCGCTACACGTTCCAGGAGAGCGGCAGTGAAACGGGCGAAGTCTGGTCGGCAGGCTACTTCAACGACCGAGACCGCGAGTTCCACCGGACGTTTGATGCTTACATCGAAGCGATGCTGACGGCGTTCAAGAACGGCCAGCCGCCGCCCGTTCCTGCCGAAGCGGGTCGCCGGGCGCTCGCGCTGGCGTATGCCGCCATCGAGTCCTTTGAGACGGGCCAGCGGGTCAGCCCAGCCGGTTGACGGTGAACCGGCGGCTGCCCAGGAGCGCGTCGCCGGTCAGCACGTCCACGAAATGTACGCCCTCTTCCCCGAGGGTCAGCCCCAGCACCTCCACGACCAGGTCTATCACGGCCAGCGGGTCGCCCCCGCTGCTGGCCTTGCCGTCCAGCCGCAGGATCTCCCGCCCGGACGGACTCCTGATGCTGAACGAAACCGGCAGTTCTTCCCGCAGGTTGGTCAGCGAGGCCATCAGGAACAGCCGGGGGTGCGTCGCCGGCAGGGCCTGGACACCGACCGAGTTGAACAGGCTCACCAGCGTCTTGTTGCTAGTACGCTTGTCCTCGATGATCTCGTTGCAGATGACGATAGCGACGCAGACGGGCTGGTCGGAGGACAGGTCGGACGGAAGGGCGCTGCTCATGCCGCCCATGATACCCCATTCCGGCCTGCCAGGCGTAAAACGGGATTAAGCGCCTGCCGGGCGGGGTACATTCCCGAGCAGAACGCCGTTCCACAGAGCGGCCCACAGAGGAGACATCGCCCATGACACGCGCCCCCCGCGCCTCGCGCCCCGTTCCTTCGCGCCTGATCGCCCTGGCGCTCGTCGCCTCCCTCGCCCTGCCGACGCTGGCACTGACGGCGGGCTGCGGCAGCAAAAACAACGACACCAGCCAGACATCCACCAGCGCCCCGGTTGATAACACGACCAGCACCCAGCCCAACGCCCAGCCAGCCAAAGCGGGCCTGACCGGCAAGCAGAAGGTCGTCCTGCTGGCGGGCGCGGCCCTGCTGTACTACATGTACACCCGCTACAAGAAGCAGGACGCGCAGGCGGCGCAGAACGGCGGCGCGGGCGCCCATCCCCAGCTTTACCGGGAAGACAAAGGGCCGAACCAGGGCGCCATCTACTACCGCAAGAACGACGCCAACCACACCGTCGTCTGGCTCCAGGCCCCGGCGGGGGGCGTCCAGGTCCCCGCCGATCAGGCGCAGCAGGCATTGGGGAACGGGTTTGACCCGAACAACCCGAGCGCCTACCAGCCGCCGGTGCAGGTCAACCCGAATCCGCAGAACGGCGTGAACGGCGGCAGCGTCGAGTCCGCCGACCAGTATGCGGGCGCGGCGCAGTAGTACCCGGAATGTTCGCAAGAAAAGTCCCCGCTGCCTCCGTAGCGGGGCTTTTTTCTGTCTGCCGCGTTTGACAGCCCCGCCCGCATTCGGTATAATGGCGCTGTTCGACCGAGTCATCCCCACGACGGCGAAGGAACCGCACTCATGCCCGCCCTGAAAGACTACGTTGTCTGGTTCGTCACCGGAAGCCAGCACCTCTACGGCCCGGAGACTCTGGAGCAGGTGGCGGAGCATTCCCGCCAGATGGCGGCGGGGCTGGAAGGCGCGTCGGAAATCCCCGTCCGCGTCGTGTTCAAGCCGGTCCTGACGACCCCGGACGCGATCCGGACCCTGTGCCGCCAGGCGAACGCCGACGACGGGTGCGCCGGGCTGATCACCTGGATGCACACCTTTTCCCCCGCCAAGATGTGGATCGCCGGGCTGTCCGAACTCCGCAAGCCGCTCCTGCACCTGCACACCCAATTCAACCGCGACATCCCCTGGGACGGCATTGATATGGACTTTATGAACCTGAACCAGTCCGCCCACGGGGACCGGGAGTATGGGTTCATCGGGGCCCGCATGGGAGTCGCGCGCAAGGTCGTGGTCGGCTACTGGGAAGACCCCGAAGTGCGCGGGGACATCGGGGGCTGGACGCGGACCGCCGTTGGCTTCACGGCGGGCCGGGACCTCAAAGTCGCCCGCTTCGGCGATAACATGCGCCAGGTCGCCGTGACCGAGGGCGACAAGGTGGAAGCGCAGATTCGGCTGGGCTGGTCGGTCAACGGCTACGGCGTCGGCGATCTGGTGGAGCGCGTCAACGGCTTCTCGGACGCCGAAGTCGCAAGCCTCATGGCAGAGTACGGCGACACTTACGAACTCGCGCCGGATGTGCAGGCGGACGGCCCGGCCCGCGACCGGGTGCGGGAGCAGGCGCGGATCGAATTGGGCCTGCGCGCCTTCCTGACTGAAGGCAGGTTTGGGGCCTTCACGACGACGTTTGAGGACCTGCACGGGCTGCCCCAACTGCCGGGTCTGGCCGCCCAGCGGCTGATGGGGGATGGCTTCGGGTTCGCGGGCGAGGGCGACTGGAAGACGGCGGCGCTGGTCCGCACCATGAAGCTCATGGCGGAAGGCTTGCCGCAGGGAACGTCGTTCATGGAGGACTACACCTACCATTTGGAACCCGGCAATGAGCTGGTGCTCGGCTCGCACATGCTGGAGATCTGCCCCTCCATCGCGGCCACCAGGCCCCGTATTGAAGTTCACCCTTTGAGCATCGGCGGCAAGGCCGACCCCGCCCGGCTGGTCTTTGACGGCGCTTCGGGACCCGCCATCAACGCCTCGCTGATAGACCTGGGCAGCCGCTTCCGGCTGATCATCAACGAGGTGGACGCCGTGAAGGGCGAGCGGGCCATGCCTAAGCTCCCCGTCGCCCGCGTTTTGTGGAAGCCGCAACCGTCCCTGCGCGTCGCCGCCGAAACGTGGATACTGGCGGGCGGGGCGCACCACACCGGCTTCTCGCTCGCCCTCAGCGCCGAGCAGATGATGGACTGGGCGGAGATGGCCGGGGTCGAGTGCCTGTTGATTAACAAAGACACCACCCCGTTGGCCTTCCGCAATGAACTGCGGTGGAGCGAGGCCGCGTGGCGCCTCCGATGACACCTAATGCTTTGTCAGACACCTTTGTATCGGCCGAGCAGTTGCAAGAGATTGACGAGGGCTTGGCCTCACCCAATGAGGACATACGCTGGCAAGCCGCTATCGCGCTTGGCGCACACTCGGAAACTGCCCCCGAAACCATTTGGCCTTTGATCGAGAAATGGGGTTCGTGTCCTGTTGAGGACACACAAGAGGCCGTCGCAACCTGCGTTTTAGAACATGTTTTGGAGACGCACTTTGAGCCGTTCTTTGGCCGAGTCGAGCAGTTAATCCAGCAGGGGAACTCCGCTTTTGCTGAGACCTTTCTTGAATGCTGGCAATTCGGCGAGGCAAAATTACCTGGGAACTCGGAGCGATTTGACCGTTTGCGGGAGCAGGCGTTGTGGATGTGGCGCAGACGGAAGCGTAAGCGGATGCCTAAAGCGTCTTCGGCGAAGCAGAGGTATAAGCAGCAGATGAGGCGGGAGCGGAACCGCAAGCTGGCCCTACCCGCTCGCGCTCAGGGTTCTCCAAGTGAGGACCGAATTGGTTTGACACTATGAAAGCAATGAAACTGACCGGACTGCGGCGGATGGAGGCGCGGGACGTACCCGCCCCCACCTTGACGCGGGACACCGACGTCCTGATCAAGATGGCCCGCGTCGGCATCTGCGGCTCCGATGTCCACTACTTTGCCGAGGGCGGCATCGGCAGCCAGCGCGTCCAATACCCGTGGGCCGTCGGCCACGAGGGGGCGGGCGTCGTCGCCCAGGTCGGCGTGGGGGTAACGCGCGTCAAACCCGGCGACCGGATCGCCTTCGACCCGGCCCAGCCTTGCGGGGAGTGCGACCAGTGCCTCGCGGGACGCCCGCATACCTGCCGCGCCTTGGACTTCTTGGGCTGTCCGGGACAGGTGGAGGGATGCCTGACGGAGTATCTGGTTCTGCCCGAGCGAAGCTGCTACCCCATTCCGGACACGATGACGTTTGAAGAGGCCGCCATCGTGGAGCCGCTTTCCATCGGCGTCTACGCCCTCACGCTCTCCGTCCCCATGCCCGGCGCGGCCGTCGGCATTCTGGGCGCGGGGCCGATCGGCCTGAGCGTCCTGCTTCCCGCCAGGGCGCAGGGCGCGGGGCGCGTTTACATGACGGACAAGATTGACGCCCGCCTCCAAATGGCCTCCCGCGCTGGGGCCGATTGGGTCGGCAACCCGGACGCAGAAGACGTGGTCGCTGCCGTCAAAGCGCGCGAACCCCACCTGCTGGACGTCGTGTTTGAATGCAGCGGCAAGCAGGAGGCAATGGACCAGGGCGTCGAGATGCTCAAGCCCGGCGGGAAGCTGATGCTCATCGGCATCCCCAGCACCGACCGAATTTCGTTCGACATTAACCTCTTGCGCCGCAAAGAGATCTGCGTACAGAACGTCCGCCGGCAGAACCACACGGTTCAGCGCGCGATAGACATGATCGCGAACAAGGAGATTGACGTCAGCGTCATGGTCACGCACCACTTCCCATTTGCGCGAACGCAGGAGGGTTTTGACATGGTGGCGGACTACCGAGATGGGGTCGTCAAGGCCATGATCGAGTTCCCCCAGGAAGGTGACAAGGAGCCTGCCCATGCCCCGGTATAGCATCGGCCTGGACTACGGGACCAGCTCTGTGCGCGGGCTGCTCGTGGATGTTCAAATGGGGGAGGAACTGGCGTCCAGCGTCTTCCCCTACCCCCACGGCAAGGCGGGCATCCTGACGGACGAGCGCGACCCCGATGTCGCCCGCCAGCACCCGCAGGACTATCTGGACGGGGCAGAATCAGTCATCAAGGGCGTTTTGGAGCAGGCGGCGTCGCATTCCGGCTTCGCGCCCACCCAGGTGATCGGGCTGGGCGTGGACACGACCGGCTCGACTCCTATCCCCATGGACGCGGACGGGACGCCGCTGGCCCTGACGCCCGCATTCCACGGCAACATGGCCGCGATGGTGTATCTCTGGAAGGACCACACGGGCCACGCCGAGGCCGCCGAGATCACCGCCCTGGCCGCGAAGACCCGGCCCCACTACCTCGCCAAGTGCGGCGGCACTTATAGCGCCGAATGGTACTGGGCCAAGGTCCTGCGCTGCCTGCGCGCGAACCCCGAAGTCTTTGACGAGGCCTATACCTGGGTTGAGCACTCCGACTGGCTGCCCGCCGTGCTGACGGGCGAGACGCACCCGGACCGCCTGAAGCGCGACATCTGCGCGGCGGGCCACAAGGCGATGTTCCACCCCGAATGGGGTGGCTACCCCGATGAGGAGTTCCTGAACGCATTGGACCCGCGCCTGGTGCGCCTGCGCCGGACGCTCCCCGACCGTGCCTTCCATGTCGGCGAGGTCGCGGGGGCGCTGAGTCAGGAATGGGCACAGCGGACGGGCCTGCCCGCTGGCATCCCCGTCTCCGTCGCCGCGTTTGACGCGCATCTGGGCGGCGTCGGGTCGGGCATCAGGCCGGGCGTCTTGGTCAAGAACATCGGCACGTCTACCTGCGACATGATGGTGTCGCCCCTGGACAGCGGCCTGGGGGACATCCCCGGCCTGTGCGGCATCGTGCCCGAATCCATCCTGCCGGGCTTCTACGGCCTGGAAGCCGGCCAGTCCGCCGTCGGCGACATCTTCAACTGGTTCGTCAGCGGCATCCAGCCGGGGGGACAGGGGCACGAGGCGCTGACCGAGGGGGCGATGGAACTGCGCCCCGGCGAGAGCGGCCTGCTCGCCCTGGACTGGCACAACGGCAACCGAACTGTTTTAGTGGATCAGCGCCTGACCGGGGGCATCCTCGGGCTGACCTTGCAGACGACGCCCGCCGAGATGTACCGCGCCTGGATCGAGGCAACGGCCTTTGGGTCCCGCGTCATCATGGAGCGGTTTGAAGAGTTTGGGCAGAAAGTAGAGCAGATCATCAACTGCGGCGGCATCTCGGTCAAGAACCCGCTGGTGATGCAGATCTACGCCGACGTCATGGGCCGTCCCATCGCGATCTCCCGCAGCGCGCAGACGGCGGCCCTGGGGTCGGCCATCGCCGGGGCCGTGGCGGCAGGGGCGTATCCCTCGTTTGCCGAGGCGACGGACGCCATGACCGCCCTGAACCCGCGCGTCTTCCAGCCGGACCCTGCAAACCAGGCCGTCTACGACCGCCTGTACGCGCTGTACCGCCGCATCCACGACGCTTTCGGCGTCCGAGGGACTCAGGACGACCTTTCGGGCGTGATGAAGGCGCTGCTGGCGATCCGGGACGAGGTGCGTCATGTCTGACCTCTTCGTCCACCAACTGAAAGAAGCCGTCTACCTCGCCAACATGAAGCTGGTCGAGTCGGGCCTGGTCGTGCTGACCTGGGGAAACGCCAGCGCCGTCAACCGTGAACGCGAGGTCATCGCCATCAAGCCGAGCGGGGTCGCCTACGACAAGCTCGGCCCGGAAGACATCGTGCTGGTCTCCCTGGAGACGGGCGAGCCTCTGCCGGGCGAGCGCCTGCGGCCCTCGTCGGACACGCCGACGCACGTCTGCCTTTACCAGCGGTTCCCCACCATCGGCGGCATCGCCCACACGCACTCGCGCCACGCGACAAGCTGGGCGCAGGCCTGCCGCGAGATTCCCTGCTACGGCACCACCCACGCCGACAGCTTCTACGGCCCCGTCCCGCTCTGCCGCCCGCTGACGTCGGAGGAGATTCACGAAGCTTACGAGTGGAACACGGGCGTCGTCATCGCCGAGCACTTCCAGTCCCACGCCCTAGACCCCCTGCACCTGCCCGGCGTCCTGCTGTCCTACCACGCCCCGTTCGCCTGGGGAACGACCGTCGCCAAAGCCGTCGAGAACGCCGTCATCCTGGAAGAAGTCGCCGGCCTGGCCCTGCGGACCGAGGCCCTGAACCCCGACGCGACGACCACGCCGCAGGCCATCTTGGACAAGCATTTTCTCCGAAAACACGGCAAGGATGCCTATTACGGCCAGCCCAAAGTATGAGTTGAGCCGTGCAGGTACTAAAGGCTTGCGCTACAGGAGTTGCTTATGAAGGTAATGGAAACAGAGCGGCTTGTTATACGTCCTTTCACCATGAATGACGTTGATGACGTTCATCGGGAGGTATATTCCAGCGCGGAAGTGTGGGGGCCACGCACCCGTGAGCAAGTCGCAGAGGGTGTACAGCTTGCAGTGCTTATGGGTGCCCCCTTCGCCAAACGGGCCGTGGTGCTCAAAGATGAGGGCACATTCATCGGACAAATCCGGTTGGATGCCTACCACAACTACTTTTACCGCTGGGAAAAGGAGCCAAACCCGCCCTTCAACCCTGTTGAGGTGGAGCTGAGTTTCGCATTCGGTAAACGGTTCTGGGGCAAGAGTTACGCTTTCGAGGCCAGCCAAGCGATGATCCGTCATGCCTTTGAGGAACTTAAATTGCCTCGTTTGTTGGGCGGTACAGGGACGGATAATCCCCGCTCTATCAACCTTCACCGGCGTCTCGGCTACCAAGTCTTTGAAGCGTTTACCTCGGAGGGTCACCCATCGGGTGACGGTGTCGTCACTGTCCTAAACAACAACGCCAGTTAAAATCGAGTCTTTGACTAAGTAAGCCACAGGTAAACATGGACATCACACGCATCGCCCCGCCGCAGCCCTACAAAGCCCTCATCTTCGACTGTGACGGCACACTGGCCGACACCATGCCGAACCACTTCAAGGCGTGGGCGGCTTCGCTCCAGTCGTTCGGGGCCGACCTGACGGAAGAGAACTTCTACCGGATGGGCGGGTGGCCCAACCAAGCCATCATCGAAGACCTGAACCGCGAGTTCGGCTATGGGCTAGACCCGGAGCGGACGCAGGAGGACAAGGAGCGGCGCTATTTAGAGATGCTGCACACCGTCGAGGAGATCAAGGCCGTCGCTGACATCGCGCGGGCGCACCACGGCAAGGTGCCGATGGCGGTCGCGTCCAGCGGCTTCGGGCGCGTCGTCCGCCAAACCCTGACGGCGACGGGGCTGATCTCCCTGTTCGACGTGATCGTGACGGCGGACGACGTGACGCACGGCAAGCCCGCCCCGGACCTGTTCCTGCTGGCCGCCGAGCGGCTGGGCGCGTCCCCCGCCGACTGCATCGTGTATGAGGACGGCGACCCCGGCCTGGAGGCCGCCCGGCGGGCCGAGATGCGGGCCGTAGACATCCGCGTGCTCTGGCGGGACGAGGAGTAAGACACTCGCCATGACCCGTATTCGCAAGGGAGTCATTACGGCGGCCGGACGCGGCACGCGGCAGTACCCCGCCTCGCAGACGGTCCAGAAGGAGCTGTTCCCGCTGGTGGACGTGGACGGCTACGCCAAGCCGACCGTGCAGCTTCTGGTGGAGGAACTGCTGGCCTCGGGCATCGAAGAGATTTGCATCATCGCCAACCCCACGAACGTCGAGCCGATGCGCCGGCACTTCAGCCAGTCGCCGCCCGACGTTTCGCCGGCCCGAAAGTGGGTGACGATGCTGGCGGACGCGCTGGCGGACATGGCGGGGCGGCTGACGTTCGTGGTCCAGGAGGCACAGGAAGGCTACGGCCATGCCGTGTACCAGGCGCGGCAGTGGGTGGGCGACGAGCCGTTCCTGCTGACGCTGGGCGACCATATCTATCTCTCGGACACCGACCAGCGGTGCGCCCGGCAGGTGCTGGCGGCGTATGAGACGTACCAGGCCCCGATGACGTCGGTGTCCCGCGTGTCCGAAAGCCAGCTTTACCTCTACGGCACTCTGGCGGGCGACCCGCTGCCGGGCGCACAGCCGCCGGTCTACGAACTCCGCGCGCTGTCCGAAAAGCCCGCCGTTGAGTACGCCCGCGAACATCTGCGAACACCGGGACTGCCTGACGGCGAGTACCTGGTCCACTTCGGCACCCACGCCTTCCCGCCCGCGATCTTCGACTGCCTGGAGCACCTGATCCGGCACGACCTGCGCGTCCGGGGCGAGATCCAGCTCACCTCGGCCCAGGAGCTGCTCTTGGAGCGCGGGCGGTATCTGGC
Source organism: uncultured Armatimonadales bacterium (assembly GCA_964247915.1). GTDB lineage: Bacteria > Armatimonadota > Armatimonadia > Armatimonadales > Capsulimonadaceae > JANXMY01. The sequence continues at coordinate 12,569 of CAXTWM010000066.1, forward strand.
CTGCGAGGTCGCGGGCGCCCGCTACGACATGGGCATACCCGAAGGTCTGGTCGAGACCCAGATCGCCCTCGCCCTGCGCTCCCCGTTCGCCGCCCAGGCGCGGGCGGTTCTGGAAGGAGCCTAGCCTTGAACGAGGCGCTGGCACGATGGGCGCAGCGAATACAGGCGCTGTCGCAGACGGGGCTGACCTACGCCCAAGACCCTTACGACCGCGCCCGCTATGAGGAACTGCGTGAGATCGCCGCCGAGATGCTGGCGGCCCCACTTGGCGCGTCGCCGCCGGAACTCACCCGCCTGTTCCGAGCCGAAGAGGGCTACGCGACGCCCAAAGTGGACGTGCGCGGCGTCGTCATTCAGGGCGAGAAGGTGCTGCTGGTCCGCGAGCGGTCGGACGGGCTGTGGACCCTGCCCGGCGGCTGGGCGGACGTCGGTGATGCGCCGAGCCATGCCGTGGAGCGGGAGATACGGGAAGAAGCGGGATACGAAGCGAAAGCCGTCAAACTGCTGGCGCTGTACGACCGGAACCTCCACAGCCACCCACCGATGGCATTCCACGTTTACAAAGCGTTCTTTCGCTGCGAGATCACCGGCGGCAATCCCGCCCTCAGCAGCGAAACCGACGGCGTGGACTTCTTCGCCCCGGATGCCCTCCCGCCGCTGTCGGTCGAGCGCGTCACCGCCGAGCAGATCGCGCGCTTCTTCGACCACGCCCGCCACCCGGATTGGCCGACGGACTTTGACTGAATGGAGTTCCGAACTGCGTGACAATATCGGCTGCGGATTGTCAACCCGCGGCCGTGGGATGGCGACGAGGAAGTGAAAGAGCAACTTACGAGGTACAATGAGTGTCAGGCCACACCACATCAGCCTTTCTTCCGCTCGTTCGTGGAATGGGTAAGGGGGCGGCATCATGGACGAGCGTATCCTGAAAATCGTTCAAGAGTTGCAGCGAGTACGGGAGCGGAGAATGATGTTCATAGGGAGCAACTCGTCCTCCGCCGCCAGCACGTTTTTGGTAGGCTTCCAGAGTGCGTGTCTGATCTTTGGCCTGATGCTGCCGTACAAGTATCGCCAACTGGCTACAGAAGAACACGGTTGGTCGCCCTCGGCAGAGGCATGGTCACTCTCGGAAATGCGTGAGCGGGGGCTGACCGATGAGGCCATCGCTGACGAAATGCTTTCTATAGATATTGCGGCATGGCGACGAATGGCTGAAGCCAACGCGGCCTGACGCCATGCGTAGCCGACGCCAAACACTAGGGAAAACAAATGACTATCACTCTGGAGATTCCTAATACCCAAGAAAAAGAGTTGCGCGAGATTGCATCAAAGCGCGGGCAGGACCCGGAAACATTCCTACTGTCGCTCCTGGATGAAGCGATCCTCTTTGGGGACATGGAACCCATCTCACCCGACGACCCAGAGGAATATACGGCGTCCGTCGCCGGCATCCAAAAGGGCTTGGACGATTTTGCGGCGGGGAGACACCGGCCTGCGGAGGCAGTTTTCGCGGATATGAGTGCGCGGCATGGAATACCAGGTTGAGCTGTCGGATGAGGCGGAGGCGGAACTGGATGCCGCTTACCTCTTCCTCCTACAAAGGTCGCCTGATGCCGCTATTCGGTGGTACATGGGTGCTCGCGCTGCGATCAATTCCCTGTCTGCATTCCCACGCCGGTGCCCTCTTGCGCGGGAAAACGCCTCTTATCCAGACAATGAAGTACGCCAGTTATTGTACGGGACGGGGCGCGGCTGCCGAGGCAGCAGGCCCAAAAAGACGATGATTAACACCCTTTAGGAGAAACACGAACCACTATGTCTACGGCAATCACGAATGTCCAGGCGCGGCAGATTTTGGACTCGCGCGGCAACCCCACTATCGAGGTGGATGTTTACCTCGAAGACGGCACCCTGGGGCGCGCGAGCGTGCCGTCGGGCGCGTCCACGGGCGCGAACGAGGCGGTCGAGCTGCGCGACGGCGACAAGAAGGTCTACGGCGGCAAGGGCGTCCTGAAGGCCGTCGAGAACGTCAACGAGCGCATCGCGCCGGAACTCATCGACCTGGACGCGACGGAGCAGGTCGCCATTGACGAGCTGATGATCCACCTGGACGGCTCGGACAACAAGAAGAATCTGGGCGCGAACGCGATCCTGGGTGTCTCGCTGGCCGTCGCCAAGGCCGCCGCGCGCGGGCTGGGGATGCCCCTGTACCGCTACATCGGCGGCACGAACGCCCGCCAGCTCCCCGTCCCGATGATGAACATCATGAACGGCGGCAAGCACGCCGACTCCAACGTGGACATGCAGGAGTTCATGGCGATGCCGGTCGGCGCGTCGTCGTTCGCCGAGGCGCTGCAAATGGGCACGGACGTTTACCACGCCCTGAAGGGCGTCCTCCACGCGCGCGGCCTGGCGACGGCGGTGGGCGACGAGGGCGGCTTCGCCCCCAACCTGCCGTCCAACGAGGAGGCCATCAAGGTCATCCTGGAGGCCGTGGACAAGGCCGGGTACAAGGCGGGCGAGCAGGTCATGATCGCGATGGACCCCGCCGCGTCCGAGTTCTACCAGGACGGCCAGTACGTCCTGAAGGGCGAAGGCCGGACGCTTTCGGGCGACCAGATCGTGGACTATTACGCCGACCTGGTGGAGAAGTACCCGATCATCTCCATCGAAGACGGCTTGGCTGAGGACGACTGGGCGACCTGGCGTAAGCTAACCGAGCGCATCGGGCACAAAGTGCAGCTCGTCGGCGACGACCTGTTCGTCACCAACACCAAGTTCCTCCAGCGGGGCATTGACTCCCAGACGGCGAACTCGATTCTCGTGAAGGTCAACCAGATCGGGACGCTGACCGAGACGCTGGCCTCGATCGAGCTGGCGAAGCGGGCGGGCTACACCGCCGTCGTTTCCCACCGGTCGGGCGAGACCGAGGACGCGACCATCGCGGACATCGTCGTGGCGACCAACGCGGGCCAGATCAAGACCGGTGCCCCCGCCCGCACGGATCGGGTCGCCAAGTACAACCAGCTCCTGCGGATCGAGGAGGCGCTGGGCGACACGGCGACGTTCGCCGGGCTGAAGTCGTTCTACAACCTGAAGAAGTAAGGCCGAAGACTCGGCGGGAACGGGCGGGGGAACCCCGCCCCTACAAACAGATGTAGGGGCGAGGTCTCCTCGCCCTCCTTGTATCGGCCTGAGATGCATCCTTACCATGCTCACCCGCGCCAACATCGCCGGCTTCCTGCAAGGCTTGTTCGTCCTGCCGCTCTGCGCCCTGTTCGGCGGGCTGGTCGCCCTGCTGTTCCACGCGCGCGGCGGGGCGATCTGGGCCTGCATCGTCGTCTGCGCCCTTTTCCCGCTGGCAGGAGCTATCAAGACGCGCCAGGGCGCCTTGCTGGCGGGCTTGTTGGCCGGTATCCTCGTGAGTGTGTTAGTTTACCTCGGAGTACGCCCCCACGCATGAGACTTCGCCTGCCTTTCTTCGCTTTGCTGCTCCTTCCGGGCGTGTTGACGCCCCCTGTACGGGCTGACGACGCCGACAAGATGCACGGGTTTGTCATCTGTGTAGACCCCGGCCACTCATCCGAGACCAGCCAGGGCACGGCCAGCCGCGACGGCAGGCTGACCGAGTTGCACGTCAACTGGGTCGTCGGGTTGCGGCTGAAGGCACTGCTGGAAGCCCACGGCGCAACGGTCGTGCTGACGAAAGCGCGCGAATCGCAGGTCGTGGCGAACCGGCGACGGGCGGAGATCGCCAATGCCGCTCACGCCGGCCTGCTCCTGCGGCTGCACTGCGATTCCGGGGAACAATCGGGGCTGGCGACCTATTACCCGGACCGGCAGGGGAGGCGCTTCGGCGTCACCGGCCCGGCCCCCGCCGTCATCGCCGCCAGCCGCCGCGCCGCGCTCGTCTTTCATCCCGCCGTCATCGCCGCGCTGGGCGGCGCGGAACGCGACGCCGGCATCAAGGGCGACTCGCAGACCGCCATCGGCGGCAAGCAGGGCGCGCTCACCGGCTCCATCTTCTCGCACGTCCCCGCCCTCACCGTCGAGATGTGTGTGCTGACCAACGCCCACGATTATCGGTTCATCCGAACGCCCGCCGGGCAGCAGGTGATGGCCGAAGCACTCCTGATGGGAGTCGAGGCATACGCCCGACAGAGGACGCCGTGATGTTCGAGGAACTCGGGGGAGCCTCAAGGCGTTGACTCTTCGGGACAGCGTGGTATACTGACAGCACCCTCAGTGTTGAGGAGTCCCATTCTCGAAGGAGAGAACCATGTCAACGAACGTCACCCAGGAGACCGTCGGCAGCCCGACGATCGAGCAGCAGCATCAGCACCTCAAAGAAGTGCATGAGCACCTGCGTCACGCCTCCACCTCGGACAACGCCGAGGTGATCCGCGAGCGCCTGCGCCGGGCCGAGCTGGCCTTGCGGCGCCATGAGCAGCAGTCGGGCGCGTCCCGCAACTAGGCTCAGACAAAAGCCCCGCCGTCACAGCGCTGTGACGGCGGGGCTTCCTGCGTTAAGCCTCGTCCGGCTTGACCGCGAAGTAGAAGAGGCGGTCGGAGCGCTTCTTCGGCGGGTCCGTGGAGTAGGCATCGTAGGCCGTCACCCCGGCAAACCCGGCCTCGCGCAGCCATTGCGCCAGTTCATCCTTGCCGTAAGCGCGCTGCCGGTGGACCTCCAGGAAGCTCTCGCGCACCCCCGTTCCGGGGTCATAGGAGAAATCCATGCGGACGGTGCAGAGCCGCGTCTCGGCGTCGTAGCGCGACCGCCAGCGGTAGCGCAGCGGCTCGTTCATCCGCATACAGCTCTGGTTGAACATGCCCTCGGCCAGCGCGTACTCGGTGTTGACGTCGAAGGTAAACGTGCCGCCGGGGCGGAGGTGCGCGCGGACGCGCGCGAAGGCCGCTTGCAGGCGCTCCGGCTCCAGGATGTAGTTCAGGCTGTCGAAGAGGCAGACGACGGCGTCGAAGCGCGCCGCGCCCAGGTCGAAGGCGGCGGCGTCCTGCCGGTGGAAGGCGACCGGCAGGCCGGCCTCGGCCGTCCGGCGGCGGGCGACGTCCAGCATCCCCGCCGACAGGTCAACGCCGGTGACGGCGTAGCCGCGCGGGACGAGCAGACGCGAGACGGTCCCCGTCCCGCAGGCCAGGTCCAGAACCTCGTGCGGCTTCCGGTCGTGGAGCGCCCACAGCCGCTCCAGGTAATCCACCCAGAAGCGGTAAGGAACGCCCGCCATCAGGGCGTCATAGTAGGGGGCCACCGGGCCAAACGCGGCGTTTTCGGGAGGAGGCGGGGTCATGGTCACGGCTCCGCGCACAGGAGTGAGG
>CAXTWM010000067.1:0-17869 GCA_964247915.1 uncultured Armatimonadales bacterium
TCTTCATAGTGGAGGCTCTCCCAGCCGGTCCCCGTGGCCCCCCACCTGAAGTTGTTGCCCCGCCCCGTGTAAGGCAGTGACGTAGCGCGCAGGGTCAGGGGGATCATCCTATGGCTTCCGCCAAGCGCGGTGGGCGTGCTATACAGCGTGATGCCGGAAAGATGCGCGGCGGCGGGGGAAACATCATAGGCCGCCCAGCCCCGGACGTACAGCCTGCCGTCGTGCTTGACGACGCGCCAGACGCTCGGCTCCCCGTCATTCGCCGTTCGCGGGAGCCGCTCCGGTGTATCGTTCTGCGTGTTCTGGTCTACATACTCGTTGTCTATTTCGAGAGCGGACGCCGTGACGATCGCCGTAACCCCATCCGGCACCTCGGCCAGCGTACACAGGCGGACGCCCTGGGCCGAGGGTTCGCGCACGATCTCGTAGGGGGCAACGTCTGCGAGGGTGATCTGCTGCACCGGGCGCTTCGCCAACCCCTCGGCAACCGATCTGACTTGCACCCCGTAGGCGACGGCAGACGCCAGAAGCGCGGCGGCGAGGGTAAATGCCGCCGTTTTCTGCCGGCGTTGCATCCACACGCGGAAGCGTGACGGGTTTCCTTCCACCGCCACCCCGCCCCGTCTCGCCTGGACTTCGGCCCACACTTCCTGGGAGGAGAACGGCAGCCCCAGCTCGCGGACCGCCTCGTCCACCGACAGCGTCTCCTCCCGCGATTGAGCCGCTTCGGCACGGCGCTGTTCCAGCGAGGCGACCGCAAGAGCCAGCTCTTGCGCGGAGACACGCTGAGGGTTCGCGCCCTGCGGGCCTTCCAATGCTTCTTTTTCTGAGGACAGTTTGCGTAGAGCCATGAACGCCGATCCCTCTGTTAAGCCGCCACAGTCTCCCGTATCTCCAGTTCCGTCACGTCTGGAGTCGGCATCCCTTTTTCGCGCATCACTCTCAGGTGGAACTCCAGGGCGGAGCGGAACTGCTCGATAGTTTCCTCTCGTGTCGCCCCTGTTGCGATGACGCTGCCGATGTCATCAGGCGTGTAGGCTCCCCAGTTATTCGGCCCCTGCTCAAGTATCACGGTAACGGTATTTTTCATCGTAGTGGCAACCCTGAAGTTCTGCGGATGTCGCTCAACTGCCCCGGATAAACATCCGCCCGGTCGTGCCCGGAGACAGTGACAAGTTGTGGATTGTCTTCCTTCTTGAACGTCCGGTGGCTGCTCCCCTGCCGGACTTGCACCCAGCCGTCATCTTCCAGCTTTTCGATCACTTCCTTGACCTTCATGTGCCCGCCCTCCCTGGTTTTTCTCTCCTGACCAAGAGTTCAAGCCTATTATACGCGGCAGCGGCGCGGCTGTCAACGCGGCGGTTTGGGGCGGCGTGCGTGAGGGTATCTCTACGGCAGACCAACAAGGCCGGGAGCAGATGCTTCCGGCTTTTCTCATGTCAGCCAGGAGCGCCGGAGAAGAAGCGATGCGCCGTGTCATTATCATCGTCCTGGACGGCTGCGGGGTGGGGGCCATGCCCGACGCCGCCGCGTATGGGCCGACCGACCCCGAGAGCGCGACCCTGCCGCATGTGGCCGAGGCCGTCGGCGGCCTGCGGCTGCCGACATTGCAGCGGCTGGGGCTGGGCAACATCGCTGCCATTCGTGGCGTCGCGCCTGCCGAAACGCCCGGCGGCTGGGGCCGCTTGGCCGAGTCGTCGGCGGGCAAAGACAGCGTGACGGGGCATTGGGAGATAATGGGGATCGTCACGGAAGAGCCGTCCCCGACCTACCCGCAGGGCTTTCCCCAGGAGGTCATCGCGGAGTTTGAAAAAGCCATCGGGCGCGGGACGCTGGGCAATGTCGCCGGGTCGGGGACGGAAATCCTCACGCGATTTGGCGCGGAACATCTGGCGACGGGGGAGCCGATCGTCTACACCTCCGCCGACAGCGTCTTCCAGTTTGCGGCCCATGAAGAAGTCGTTCCCGTGCCGTCGCTGTACGCGATGTGCGCGGCGGCCCGGCGTCTTCTGCAAGGCAGGCACAACGTCCAGCGCGTCATCGCGCGGCCCTTCGTCGGGGACGCGCCCGAGAACTTCCGGCGGACGGAGCATCGGCGCGACTTCGTGCTGACACCCCCCGCCCCCAACTTCCTGACGGCGCTCCAGGACGCGGGCCGGACGGCGCAGGCCATCGGCGTCGTCGCCGACCTGTTCCCGCGCCCGCTCTTCGCCCGCGCCGACCGGACGCAGAGCAACCCGGCCCATCTGGCGGCGATTCTGGACGCCGTTCAGGCGGGGCGGGAGGATCTGGTGTTCGCCAACTGCGAGGACTTCGACATGCTCTACGGCCACCGCAACGACCCGCAAGGCTTCGCGCGGTCGCTGGAAGCCTTCGACGCGGCGCTGGCTAGGATCATCGGCGCCCTGCGGCTCGAAGACCTGTTGATCCTCACCGCAGATCACGGCAACGACCCGACAACGGCCTCGACGGACCATTCGCGCGAGTATGTGCCCCTGCTGGTTTGGGGGCCGGCGTGCGGCGTCCGGGGCGACCTGGGAACACGGAAGACGTTCGCCGATGTCGCGGCCACGGCGGCGGGCTGGCTGGGCATTTCCTGGGCCGGACCGGGAACGAGCCTTCTGTAGCTGGCAGGGGACGAACCTTTTGCCTCCGTCGGTTCATTAACCTCACACCCGGCGTCTGGCCTCCGCCGCCGACTGGCCCCGCGCCCGCCTGTGCCCCACTGAGAAAGTAGCTATGTCTGGTCTGCCATCCTGGTTCGGGATCGTCCTCATCATCGTCATGGTCATCGGCGAGCTGCTGTTCTGCGCCCTGCCCGCCCTGCTGTGGGCGCTCATCGGGCGGCAGAACTTGGTGGAGGCGTTCGCGTGGCGGCGGGCGAGCGGGCGGGAGTATGTCGGGGCGGCGCTGCTGGGGCTGGGGTTCATCCCGTGGGTGCAGACGCTGGTCGTGATGCAGAACCACGTCTGGCCCCGGAGCATGGCAGGGCAGGAGGCGAACAACGCCTTCATGCTGCCGCTGCTCCTCCACTACCCCGTCGCCATGACACTGGCCCTGCCGCTTGCGGCGGCGTTCAGCGAGGAGCTGCTTTTTCGCGGCACCCTCCAGCGCGCCCTGGTCAAGCGGATGCCGGTCTGGCTCGCGGTCGGGCTGGCGTCCCTGCTGTTTGCGGCCGTGCATTTCGACGTGCAGGGGTTCCTCGTGCGGACCCTGCTCGGCATCCTGCTGGCGGCCCTGGTGCTGCGCGGGCGGTCCATTTTCCCCGCCATGCTGACCCACTTCGTTTATGACGCCGTGCTGATCGGGGCCACCGCCTGGGATGTGCATGTGAAAGGCCTGAGCACAGCCCTGCGCGTGGCGAGCAGCGCGGACATGGGCGTCAGCCGCCCCGAGCTGCTGCTGACGACTGCCGTGGGGACGGCGCTGCTGGCAGTGGGCTGGGGCCTGTGCGTCAGTGCGTGGCGGCGGAAACCGAGGGAGACGGCACGGGCGGGAGAGGGAACGGTCTGGCCGCCCGCGCCCGGCGGGCCGGAAGGGACCGGCGGCATCGGAAGCGCGACATGATGTGGGAGCGGTTTTTCAACTGGCAGAGCGACATGGACTGGGCCTGGGGGCCGCTGCTGCCCCTGCGCCCGCCGCACGAGGCGGCCATGCGCCCGTGGGTCTGGGTGCGGCTGTTCCTGGCCTTCACCGCACTCGGCCTGCTGCTGGTCGGGCTGGCCGCCTTTCTGTGCGTCCTCCTGCCCCGGCTGGCGGCGGCGCAGCACCAAACCTTGCCGCCGTTCGTCTCCGAGACCCTGTCCACGCTGCGAGCGATGGGGGCCGATCCCGCGACGCGCCTTCTGCTCCTGTGCCTTGTCCTGAGCCTGCCGCTGCTGTTCTTCACCTTCTGCCTGCCCTATCATTGGGCCTGGAACCGCCGGGCGGCGCGGCGACAGGAGCAGGGAGCGGAAGCGTCGGAGGCGGCTGAGACGCGGGCGGACGTGTGGCCGCTCGCGCCCACCTTGTAGGGGGCCGTCCACAGGAGGGCGCGGCAAGCAGCGCCCCTACCCGATGCGCGTCCCCTCCGGCAGCGGCTCATTGCCCCACAGCGGCCCGCCGCCGAGTTCGCGGCGCCACGAATCCCGCCACTTGTGCATCTCGACGGCCCCGACCGGCGGCATCGGCTGGCGCTTTTCGCGCGGGAGGATCGGCGCGAAAGCGCGGTGCGGTTCGGTCTGATACCAGTAGGCGACGGTAGCGAGGTCCAGCGTCAGGCTGTTGGCGTGGCCGTGCTCAATGCTCGCACGCAGGGATGTCTGGAAGTGAACGGGGTCTTCCAGGTGGAAGCGGTAGCAGTGCGTCCGGCCCAGCCAGCCCGTCTCGCCGTTGACGCGGGCGTAGCCGAAGTAAGGGTGGGCGTACAGCTCCTTGGGGCACCAGGAGGAGTTGAAGTAGTCCTCGGTGCCCGTCCCGTGCAGCGAGCCGGGCCACGGTTCGCCGTCTATCAGGAACATGTCGTCGCCCTCGCCGTACCACAGCGGGGTGGGGCAGTCCACGAAGTAGTTGACGCCGACATAGTGCCCCGCGCCCTCGGCGTGGACGAAGACGTGGTTGCGCTCGTCCGAGGGATTCTTCGGCTGGACGCCCAGGGTCTCCCACTCGTTTTCCCGATCCCCCTGGCCCGCTTCGGGGGCGGGCATCTGCCGGTTCCACCAGGCGTGGAAGCGGCCCATCTCCGGCCCGATGCCGCCCGCGTGTTCCTCATAGTCCACATAGTAGTAGAACGAATTGATCGGGCTGTCCGACTGGTTCTCGACTTCTATTCTGGCCCCATCGCCAAAGGGCATGGGGAAGTAGCAGTTCAGCGCGTTGCCCTCTTTGGGCGCGGCGGCGAGGGGGAGGGCGGCGTACAGGTACTTCTCGCCCCAGCCCTGCCCGAAGAAGTCGCCCAGGGGCGCTTCGACGGAGGGGGCGGTCTCGCCGTCCCAGAACATCCGCAGGACGGCGTTGCGTCGGATCATGGGGTCGTCGCAGGCGATGGTGATCCAGATGTGCTTGACGATGCCCGCGCCCCCGATCTCGGCTAAGGTTCTGGTTGTGCCCGCCTCAATGCGGACAAAGTCGGCGTTGCCGCCGGAACGGTCATAGGACGAGATGCGTTTGGTGCGGATGCCGGGGCGAATGAGGGCGAGGTCGTTGAGTGGGCTGGACATGCGCTGTCTCCTGTGAAGGTCAAAAGATGGCGCTATGATACCCGATTACCGCAACGGCGTTGACTCCCCGCCGACAAAGCGGGAAAGGGGAGGAAGGCGGGGGAACCCCGCCCTACCTCCCATCCGGGTCTACGCGCCCTCAGCCCGGCGCCGTGACCGAGGTGATGTTGTCGTCCGGCACACGGTCAATCAGCTTGTTGTAGGGGTCAATCCCCGCTTTGGCGGGCAGGCCTGTCACGTCCAGCGTGAACGTCGCGTGCGGCTGAGTCACCAGCCGCTTTTCCAGGAACAGCGGCTTGCCCATGTCCTGGCCCGGCGCGGCTTTCGCGAAGACGCCGACGTCCATCCAGTCGTGCAGGGGGACCGGCGACTCGCTGCCCTTGCCGTCGGCGCGCAGCTTCTGGGCGTCCACGGTCAGCGTGACCCGGTAGCGGCCCGGCCCGGTCTGGGTGTAGGTCGCCGCCGTCGCCTTGTTGTTGTAGAGCGTGATCGTCTCGAACAGGTCCGTGATGACCGGCTGCAAGTCCGGCGGCGCGGCCTGGCGCAAGTATGTCACCAACTCCTGGGACGTGGTGTAGGGCGGAGACTGGAATCGCTTGTCGTGGACGAAGCGGGCCAGGGCGGCGTTGAGCTTGGCCTCGCCCAGATAGTCGCGCAGGGCGTAGAAGACCAGCGCGCCCTTCTCGTAGTGGATGTACGGCTGGTTCTCGGTCCGCATCAGCGGCTGCTCCTCCTCCCGCTCCGTGCCGCGCCCGCGCAGGTAGCGGTCCAGCGAGAAGCGCAGGAACCGGCGCATCCGGTCCCGCCCGTAGGTGTGCTCCATCACCATCAGCGACGAGTACTGCGCCAGCGACTCGGAGAGCATCTCGGACCCCTGCACGTTGCCGCCGACGACCTGATGCGCCCACCACTGGTGGCTCACCTCATGGGCGGTGACGTAGAACGGGTAGTCAATGTCCTGCGGCCCCCGGACGCGGGCGATGAAGCCGATGCCCTCGGAGTAGGGGACGGTGTTGGGGAAGGACTGCGCGAACTCGGCGTAGGCGGGGAACTCCAGGAGGCGGAGCTGCCGGAACTGGTACGGCCCGAAGTTCGCGCTGTCGTAGGCTAGGGCGGCTTTGACGCCCGCCACCATGCGGTCCACGTTGTACGGGTGCTGCGGGTCGTAGTAGATCTCGATGGCGACGTCCTTCCAGCGGTCACGGCGGACGGCGTAGCGGGCCGAAACGAACGAGTAGAAGTTCAGGATGGGCGCGTCCATCTTGTAGTGGAAGAAGCGCCGCCCGCCCTGGGTCCACTCGCGCTGCAAATAGCCCGGTGCAAGCGCGATCTGGTCCGGGTCCGTGCTCACCGTCGCGTCGAAGTTCACCCAGTCCGAGTCGTTGGAAATGTAGGTGTTGCGGCGGGCGCTCATGTCCGAAAGCGAGGCCATGCGGGCGCGGGGAGCCAGCCCCTGACGGCGGCGGTCGGTCGCGTCGGTCAGCTCGCCATTGGGCTGGTAGCCGATGAACGGCAGGCCGCCGCTTTCGACGCTCAGGAACGTGCCGTTGCCGACGATGCTGGTGTTCGGGTCGCCATTGGCGAACCCGCGCTTCTGGTACGCGACGTCGAAGTCCATCGCCACGGCGCCGCCCGGCGGGAGCGGCCGTGCCAGGTGGTAGATGTAGTAGCCGTGCTCCCGGTCCGCCCGCGCCTGAGTCGCCCCGCCCGTGAACGTCAGCGCGCGGACCGTCATCTTCCGGTCGATCAAGACGTGGACGTCCGGGATGGCCTGCCCCGTCTTGTTCCGCATCTGGAACGTCCCCCGCAGGACGTACTGCCGCGCCTGGGGGTCCAGGTCCGCCCGCACCGTGATGTCCGTGATGCGCGGCTGCGGCAGGGTCTCGTAGCGCTTGTACTCCTTCTCATAGGTCGCCCGCAGCTTCCTCGCGTCGCGGGCGGTGACGTAGTCGTTCAGCACGTTCGTGTTGTAAAAGATGAACCCGCCGATGCCGACGAACGCCAGGGCGGAGATCGCCGCAGTCGCCCGCGCGCCGCCCCCCCAGCGCGACCGGGCCGCCCCCCGCCGGTGCGGCCAGTCGGCCTCGGAACCGCGTACCCACAACAACACCGTCAGGACGCCCAGAACCACCGCAAAGGCGGTCCAGTAGAGAGTAAACCAGAAGACGGGCTGGACATACGGCCCGAAGCCGTTCATGTCCGAGTATTTCAGCGTGGGCATCCCGGCGTACAGGTACAGGTTGTGCTCCAGGCCGAGCTGCGGCAGGATGATGCTGGCGGCCAGGAAGACCAGGACGACGAGCGCGTGCCCGATGAACTTCTGGTTGACGCAGGCGTGGATGAAGAACGCCAGGACGGTGAGCAGGGCGAACGGCGGGAAGACCGTCCCGAACAGGTACGCGAAATAAAGGCCGATCTGGAAGTGGAAGTAGCCTTGCGCCGCCTGGACGAACACGCCCGCGACGATCAGGACCAGCACGAGGAGGGCCTGCGCCCCCAGCAGGGCGGTCAGCTTGCTGCCGTAGACCAGGGCGGTCGGGACGGGCAGCGAGTCGTGGATGCCGTCGGCCTTCAGCGCGCGCTCCTTCCAGACCAGCTCGCCCGCGTAGACGGTCAGCAGGATCAGGAAGTACAGGCTGAAGCTGGTGCCGATGGTCTCGGCCATGACGCGCGTGACGGGGTAGGTCGGCGTGTCAAACAGCTTGTCCCGGAGCAGGGCGTTGGTGACGAAGTTGATGACGCCCAGGAGCGCGATCAGCGCGAACGCCACGCTTCGGACCATGCCCCAAAACTGGAAGCCGACCATGCCCGCGAACTGAGTCCAGCGCGCGGCCCGGTCGTAGCGCGGGTGTGCGGGGGCTGAAGGCGTCGCGGGGGGCAGGGCGGCCCGCGCCTGCGCTTCCCGGTCCGCAGCGCCCTGCGGCTTGCCCGCGCGCCGCAGGGAAAGCGGCGGCGCGGAGAAGCGGAAGAGGGCGCAGCCGCCGAGGAAAACCCCAACGCCGACGGCGGCCCACAGCACGCGGTTCCAGAGCAGGAAGCCGGAGAAGGGCAGAAGCAGAGTGTTCTTCTCGGAGGGCGTCCAGTAGCGCGTCATCAGCCCGACCGGGGTGCTGCCGAACGGGTCCAGGAGGGAGGCCAGCAGGTGGCTGTCCAGGCCCCGCGTCAGGCTCTGGGCGATGAGGTAGCCCACCAGGACGACGATGCCGAAGGTGTAGATCGCCAGGAGGTTGCGGGTCAGCGCCCCGAGCGTGAAGAAGATGGCGCACAGGAACAGCAGGTTCGGCACGACGAACAGCAGGAACGGCTGAACGTAGGACGCCAGCCGGAACGGCAGCAGCTTCGTGTGGTCCTGCCACGGCATGAGGCTGCCCACCCACAGCCCGAACAGCATCCCGGAGAAGACGAGCAGGGCGACCAGGAACGAGCCGAGGAACCGGCCCGCAAGGTAGTCCCATTTGCTGACGCGCGTCGTGAAGAACAATTCGTGCGTCCGGTACTCGAAGTCGCGCAGGACGGAGGTGCCGACCAGGGCCGATGAGATCAGCGTCCCGAAGATGGTCAGGACGACCACCATGCGCGCGATGACCAGGGGCGCGTTCAGCTTCACCTGGGCGTCCCCGCCGACGATCCGCACGACGTCGCTGGCGATGAAGCCGAAGGCGAGCAGGAACAGCAGGCCGAAGAAGAGGTAGGTCGAGGGCTGGCGCAGCCGGTAGCGCGTCTCGAAGAGGAAAACGGGGAGCATGACGTCAGGCTGCCTTTCCGGGATTCGCTAAGTGGTAAAAGAAAGCGTCTTCCAGTGTGCCTTCCGTGGCGCTGAACTCAGGCCCCGGCGGCGTTTCGCTGTAGACGTGGACGACGGGCTTGCCGCCGACCAGCCGGGTCGAGATGACCTGGTGCGTCTGCTGAAGCTCGGCCAGCGCGCTCTTCTCCACCGTGCGCTTCCAGACGCGCCCCTGGGTGCGCTCGACCACATCGGTCGGCGTCCCCTGCGCGACCACCGCGCCGCGCGCGATGATCGCCATGTTGGAGCACAGCTCGCGGATGTCCTCGACGATGTGGGTCGAGAAGATCACGACGACGTTCTCGCTGATCTCGCTGAGGAGGTTCAGGAACCGGTTCCGCTCGGTCGGGTCCAGGCCCGCCGTCGGCTCGTCCACGATGATGAGCTTCGGGTCGCCGAGCAGGGCCGTGGCGATGCCCAGCCGCTGCCTCATGCCGCCCGAGAAGCCGCCGACGCTCTTTTTGCGCGCCTCGTACAGATTGGTCTGCTGCAAGAGCGCGCCGACGACCTGCTTGCGCTCCCCCTTCCGCGTCAGCCCCTTCAGGGTGGCGAAGTGGTCCAGGATCGTCTCCGCCGAGAGGTTGGGGTAAAACCCGAACTCCTGGGGCAGATAGCCCAGGACCCGGCGGACGGCGTCCTTCTGCCCCAGCACGTCCAGGTCGCCCAGGCGGATCGAGCCGCTGTCCGGCTCCTGGAGCGTTGCGATGGTCCGCATGAGCGTGGATTTGCCCGCGCCGTTCGGCCCGAGCAGGCCGAACATGCCGCTGGGGATCGTCAGCGAGATGTCGTTGAGGGCGCGCACGCCGTTCGGGTAGACTTTTGAAAGGTGGGAAATGACCAGGTCCATGCAGGGTTCTCCGTGTCGCCGGGGGTTCTGATTGAGTGAGACACACGGGCGGGGGAAAAGTTGCACCTGTCAGTCGAACAGATGCAGGCCGCGCCTGTGTTCGGCCTCCACGCGGTCCAGGAACTCGTCGCGGGGCATCTCGTGCGCCCCTAAAGCCGCCATGTGCGGCGTCATCACCTGGATGTCCATCCAGCCCAGGCCGCGCGCCCGCAGGTGGTCCGCCAGGAACAGCAGGGCCAGCTTGGAGGCGTTGGGGGCGCGGTGGAACATGCTTTCGCCGCTGAAGACGCCGCCGACGGCGACGCCGTACAGCCCGCCGACGAGGGCGCCCGACTCATCCCAGGCTTCGACGCTGTGGGCGTCCCCGGCTTGGTGGAGGGCGCGGTAGGCGTGGAGCATGGGCGGGGTGATCCAGGTGCCTTCCTGGCGCGGGCGCGGCGACCGGCGGCAGCCGTCAATCACGTCGTCGAAGGCGCGGTCCAGGGTGAACGTCAGGGCCGCGTGGCGGCGCAGGCGGGCCAGCCGGGCGGGGACGTGCAGACGGTCGAAGTCCAGCACGGCGCGGCGGGGCGGGCAGAACCAGAGCAGGGGGTAGCCGGGGAGCGGCCAGGGGAAGAGGCCCTGCCGGTAAGCGTCGCGCAGGGCCGCGACGCTGAGGTCATCGCCGACGCCGACGACCGGGGCGTCCCCGGCCAGCTGGGGCGGAACAAAATGGGGCATGGGCGGGTATCCTGTGTTTACAATGATACCCGCACCGCCCCCCGTTCCGTCCCGCTCGGCCCTCGGCAGCCTGCTCCTGGCGTGCGCGCTGACGGTCGCCCTGTGGTTCGTCCCCGTCGCCTCCTTTGCGCTGTACCCGCTGCGGCTGTTCGTGACGTTCATCCACGAGGGCAGCCACGCGCTGACGGCCTTCCTCACGGGCGGCGCAGCGACCAAAATCGTGGTGCAGCCGGACGCTTCGGGCTATACGGTGACGCAAGGCGGCTGGGAGATACTGATCGTGATGGCCGGCTACCTGGGTGCGACAAGCTACGGCGCCCTGATGCTGGCGCTGGCGCGGCGGCCCGGCGCGGCCCGGATGATTCTGGGGCTGTCGGGGGTGCTGATCGCGTTGCTGGACCTGCTGCTGGTGCGGAACGGGTTCGGGCTGGGGTGGGGAGTCGCCATCGCCGCCGGGCTGCTGCTGGCGGCGCGGCGGCTCTCGGCGCGGGCGGCGGAACTGACGGCGATGTTCCTGGGTGTGCAGTGCGTCGTCAACGCGCTGTATGACCTGAAAACGCTGGTAGGTCTGTCGGTGTACGGTGGGCCGGTCTCGGACGCCGTGCTGATGTCGCAGATCATCCCGTTGCCGCCCGTCGTCTGGGCCGTCGGGTGGTGTGCCCTAGCGCTGGGGATTCTAGGCGCGGCCCTGCGCCCGTACTGGCGGGGTGCGACGCGGAGCGCGACGCAAACAAGCAAAGGGGGCGAACACAAGGTTCGCCCCTACGGGGGAAGTTTGTAGGGGCGAACCTTGTGTTCGCCCTTCTTCGTGTTCGCCCTTCTTCGTGTTCGCCCTCCGTTATTTCAGCGTGTTGACCTCGTCCTGCGCCCGCTTCTGGACGGCGGGCGGCAAGGGGGCGTAGTAGAGCGCGGCGGCGTCTTTCTGGCCGTCGGTCATGGCCCATTGGAGGAACTTCTTCAGTTCGGGCTTGCTGTCCGGGTAGACCAGCAGGAAGGTGAACCCGGTGATCGGGTAGCCGTTCGGGTCGGTCGTGTTCGTGATGACCTTGCGGAAGTCCGGCGGCAGCGTCACGCCCTGGGCGGCGGCGGTGGCGGACTCGACGGACGGCGCGAGGAAGTTTCCCTTGGCGTTCTGGACGTCGGCGTAGCTGATCTTGTTCTGGATGGCATAGGCCAGCTCGACGTAGCCGACGCTGCCCGCGTTCTGCTGGAGGAGCTGGGCGACGCCGCTGTTGCCCTTGCCGCCCAGGCCGTTCGGCCACCTCACCGACTTGCCCGCCCCGACCGACTGCTTCCAGTCCGGGCTGACGTCGCTGAGGTAGGTCGTGAAGATGTTGGTGGTCCCCGACCCGTCCGAGCGGTGGGCGGTGCTGAGGGGCGTGGCCGGGAGCGCCTTGCCGGGGTTGAGCGCGGCGATGGCCGGGTCGTTCCAGGTTTTGATCTGGCCGAGGAACATCTTCGCGATCACGTCGCCGGACAGGTGGATGTGGGCCGGGACGCCGGGGGCATTGTAGGCGACGCAGACCGCGCCCGCCACAGTCGGGACGTGCAGGATGCCGGGCGCGGCCTTCATCTCGGCGTCGTTCATGGGCGCGTCGGACGCCCCGAAGTCCACGGCATGGGCGGTGATGTTCTTGATGCCGCCGCCCGACCCGATGGCCTGGTAGTTGATGGCGACTCCGGTCTTGTTCTTGTATTCCTGGAACCACTGCTGATACAGCGGCTCCGGGAACGTCGCCCCCGCACCGTTCAAGCCCGCCCCGGCGCTCGCGCCGGGCGCGGCGCCGCCGGACGTCCCCTGGTCCGAACTCTGCTTGCCGCAGCCCGCGCCCAGCATCGCCAGCAGCGCGGCGGCCAGAGTACAGGTGGCTGTTGTTCTCGTTGGTTTCATGGATGGCTCCCTCGCTGAACCCGTGTCGGTGGGTAGAATTATACAGGATGAATGTTAAGGGGATGTTAAGAGCAGGGGAGTGACGCGCCGAAACGGGGAGGGTGACGCCGCACCCTCCCCGTTTTCAGAATGCCGATTGAGGCTGACTATCTTACACATCCCTTGACGGGCCGCTGTTCTCCAGGGGCATCTGGGCGCCGCCCGCAACGCCCTCCACGCGGTAGACTTTGCCCTCGCGGACCATCAGGTAGACGGCACGAACCTTGACGCCGTCCTGGCCGGTCACGGTCGCAAGGATCGTCACATGCGCCCCCATAGGGTCACTCTGCGCGGGGCCGAAGGCGACGGTCTTGTAGTGGGCGAACTCGGGATAGGTCTGCTCCATCATGGCCCGGAAGGCGTCCGCCGAAGGGAAGTTCTTCTTTAACCCGGCGCTTTGATACGTCACCGCCGTCTTGTAGTCGTTCCGCCCGAACGCCTTGAGCTGGGCCTGGATCGAGCTGATCGCCGCCTGCCGCTCGGCGGCTTTGGCCGGGCGCATCTTGGCCGACAGCGGGGTCTGGGCCGGTGCCGCCGAAGCGGCGGCCAGGGCGGACAGGGTGACGAGGAAAAGCAGACGTTTCATGGCGGGCCTCCAAGCGCATCGTACCCCGAATCGGGATAAAAGAACCTGCCCTAATAGAAGCTTAACCCGGCGGCAGGAAGAAGAAGGCCAGCGCGATGATGGCATAGGCGGCCAGGAGCTGCGCCCCTTCCAGCCAGTGGCACTTGCCGTCGCCCGCGATGAACGTCGTGATGACGACGCTGAAGGCGATGGCGGTCATCTCGGGGACGGTGAAGATGTAGGTCAGCGGGTGGCCGAGGAGGAGGCTGGCGAAGACCAGGGCGGGGGCGACGAACATGGCGATCTGGGTGGACGACCCGATGGCGATGTTCATGGTGATGTCCATCTTGTCCTTCAGCGCCATCCAGACCGCCGTGGAGTGCTCGGCCGCGTTGCCGATGATAGCGACGATGATGATGCCGATGAAGATGGGGTTGACGCCCAGCCGCCCCGCCGCGCCCTGGACGCTGCTCACCAGGAACTCGCTCTCGAACGCCACCAGCAGCGTCGCCGCCCCGAGCACCCCGAAGGCGGTCCGCTTGTTCCACGTCGGCGGGTCCTCCTCGGCTTCGGCCTCGCAGTCGCGGAACAGGCTTTCGTGGGTCCGCAGCGAAAACCAGAGCGAGGCCAGGTATGTCACCAGCAGGATGCCCGAGACCCACAGCGACAGGTTCTCGACGTTGGGGTTGGCCGGGCTGTTGGGCTGGTTGTAGTGGATCGCGAAGATCGCCGGGACGGCCAGCGAGAGGGTCGCCAGCAGCAGGTTGATGGCGTGCGACTCGGCCTGGTCCTGGTTGAAGGTCTGGATCTTGTGCTTGACGCCGCCCGCCAGGATGCTGGCCCCCAGCACCAGGAGCAGGTTGCCGATGATCGAGCCGACGATGGACGCGCGGACGAGCGGGATCAGCCCCGCGTGCAGCGCGAACAGCCCGATGATCAGCTCGGTCGCGTTGCCGAACGTCGCGTTGAGCAGCCCCCCCCAGGACGCCCCCAAATGTCCGGCCAGCTCCTCCGTCGCCTGCCCCATCAGACCCGCCAGTGGGACGATCGCCAGCGCGGCGGCCAGGAAGACCCAGAGCGGGTTCATGTGCGGGGTGTAGTGGAGGGCGATGCTGACGGGGACGAAGAGCAGGAGCGTGTTCAGGCCGCGAAAAAAGCGAAGCACGGAGGTCATGGGCGCATTGTACCCCATTCCTCCTCGTGCCACCTGCTATAGCCACTTGCGGCGGCGGAAATACAGCCATTCGGCGACGCCCAGCACGCCCATCAGGCCGAGCGCGTAAGGGTAGCCGTACCGCCAGTGCAGCTCGGGCATGTTCGTGAAGTTCATGCCGTAGATGCCGCTGATCGTCGCCCAGGTCATCAGGATGATGGACACCGACGTCAGCACCTTGACGATCTCGTTGAGCCGGTTGGAGGCCACGGCCAGGTGCGCGTCCAGCGTCCCCGAGAGCAGGTCGCGGTAGGTGTCGATGGTGTCCACGACCCGAATCGTGTGGTCGTACACATCCTGGAAATAGGTGAACAGGGCGCGGGCGCGGTCCCGCCGCCGCGTCTCCGCGCGCTCGTCATCTTCAATGGACTCGACGCGCCGCAGCAGCACGTTTACCGCGTCCCGGAGCGGGGCGACGTAGCGGCGCATCTCCAGCAGGTCGCGGCGCAGCCCCAGCAGCGTCGGCAGCGGGCTTTCCGCCTGGCCGGGCGGCTGGCGTCCGAACAGGTGGAACTCCTGGTCGAGCGGGCTGACGATGATCTGCTCCAGCGTGTCAATCCGATCGTCGTAGGCGTCCAGGGCCGGGTAGTAATCGTCCACGATCGAGTCCAGGACGAGGTACAGCAGGAAGTACGGTCCCTGCCGCTGCATGTCCCGGTTCGACTCCCACCGCTTGCGGGCGGTCTTCAGACCCTCGGAGTCGCCCGTGTGCAGGGTGACGATGTAGTTCGGCCCGGTGAAGACGTGGACCTCGGCGTTGCGCTCGGCGCACTGCTTGGAAAGGTCGTCGCGGTCCGGCGCGGGCCGCCACTCGTGGACGACCACGAAGATGTAGTCGCCGTACTCCACCACCTTGGGCCGCTGGTCGCGCTGCTTCAGGTCCTCGATGGCGAGCGGGTGGAAGCCGAACTCCGACGCCAGCTTCTCGAAGTCCTCCTCGGTCGGCTCGTCAATGTCCAGCCACAGGACGCCGCCGTCGCCCTTGTCCTTCAGGCGAATGTCGATCTGATCCGCCGGGATGTCCTGCGCCGCCCGCCCGTCGCCGCTGAAGTATTGGGATTTAAGCATAGGGCATCAGGGGTCCGCGTCGGTGTCCGTGTCTGGCACTGTCGAGAGGGGGGCTGTTGCGGTCCATAGTCTTTCAGCCAGCCGGGCGATTAACGCGCAGTATTTTCCCGCTCAAAGGTTCGTGTTCTCGAACGGCCGCATCTATGCGGGCGGCTTGTGCGATGAAGTCTGGGTCATTCGTTTTCACGCATCTGCCGGTCGATCTCCTCGGGATGCGCCCGCACATAGTTCCAGGCGTTCGCCAAATCCTGGGCGCGCAGCGTGGGGTACGCTTGCAGCAGCCCCGCCTCGCTCGTTCCCAGCCGCCGCGCCTGTTCGAGCAGCCAGACGGGGAGACGCGAGCGGACGATGCACGGCTCGCCGCCGCAGACGCCGGGGATGCTCTCAACTCCGGGGAAGGCATCGCCGAGGTCACGCGCGCCCCACTGCAAGAGCTGTGCCTTTTCCCCGCGCGTCAGGGTGGGCAACAATCTTTCGGCTTCCTGGATGGCAGTCATAAAAGGCTTCTTTCTCCACAGTCATTCTACCCACTCGCCGCCCGCGCGGGCACTCACTCGCCGAAGCCGTATCCACCCTACCCAGTCAGGGCACCGTCAGTTTTTCCTTTGTCGGTTCTGATGCCCGACGGCGCTTTCGGGGCAGAAGGAGGGATACATCACGCCAGAGCGACGGCACCCCGCGCCAAAGAAGGCGGCCGAAGGTACACACGGCGCTCACCGTAAACACGATGGTGAACCAGTGGCGGGCCGGATGCCGGAGTAAAGCCGCAGGGTGCGTGACCCCTAGCATCAAGGCCAGAAAGTGCCAAGACTCCAGCAGCCCCACTACCAGCCCGCCGGCGAGTCCGATGAGCAACAGCAAGACAGCGAAGAGTATAAGCAGACCTTGTGCCGCAACTCTGATGGATCGTTGTTGCCGCTTCAGCCTAGCATCTCTATAGTGTTCCGCGTCTTCCAGTAGTCCCACAACTGCTTCCCTCTCAAGAACAGTCTGCGCTCAAATCGGCTTGCCGCAATTGTACCAGAAGAGGCCCCGCCGTCTGTAGCGGGGCCTCCCTTCTCTCATCCCTCGTATCCGTTGGGGTGCTTCTCGAACCACTCGTAGGCGGTCCGCATCATGGTGGGCAGGTCGCCGTACTGGGGCTTCCAGCCCAGCTCCTTTTCGATCTTGGCGCTGGTCGCGACCAGCTCGGCGGGGTCGCCGGGGCGGCGGGGGGCTTCCGTGGCGGTGATCGGCTTGCCCGTCACCTGGCGGCCCGTCTCGATGACCTCGCGGACCGAGTAGCCCTTGCCGTTGCCCAGGTTGTAGGCGCTCGTCGGGGCGCCGTTCTTCAGGGCTTCCAGGCCCAGGACGTGTGCCTGGCCCAAGTCGGTGACGTGGATGTAGTCGCGGACGCCGGTCCCGTCGGGCGTGGGGTAGTCCGTCCCGAACATCTTGATGTCCGGGCGGCGGCCCAGGGCGGCGAAGAGGGTCAGGGGGATCATGTGCGTCTCGGGCGTGTGGTCCTCGCCCAGTTCCCCCTCGAGGTCCGCACCCGCCGCGCAGAAGTAGCGCAGCGAGATGCTCTTGATGCCGAAGGCGACGTCGTACCAGTGCAGGATGTGCTCGGCGTCCAGCTTGGTCTGGCCGTAGGGGTTGGTCGGGAACTGCGGGTGGCCTTCGTCAATGGGGACGTACTTCGTCTCGCCGAAGGTGGCCGCCGAGGACGAAAACAAAACATGTTTGACGCCCCGCGCGTTGAGGGCATCGAGCAGCGTGAGCGTCTTGACGATGTTGTTCTGGTAATACTTGACCGGGTCGGCGACGCTGTCGGGCACGGACGCATAGGCCGCGAAGTGGATGACCGAGTCGATGTCATGCTCTCCGATAGTATTCGCGACCAGGTTGCCGTCGCCGATGTCGCCTTGGACGAGCTTCGCGCCGGGCAGATAGTCCATGACCTGACGGTGGCCCAGTTCCAGGGTGTCCAGGATGACGACGTCGTAGCCCTTTTTGAGCAGCAGCTTGCTGGTGTGGCTGCCGATGTACCCGGCGCCGCCGGTGACGAGGATCGCTCCCATGATGTGGTTGTGTTCTCCTTGAGGTGTTTCAGGCCCTATTCTACCTGATGGGGCGCTCGCCTTTCTACTGACGGCTGAACCTGACGGTCTCGACCACGACGCCGGGGACATTCCGGCCTTCCTTGACGGCGGGCGTGTACTCCCACTGCCCGACGGCATCCAGGGCGGCGTCGTCCAGTTCGCGGCTGCCGGAGGAGGCCAGGATCGTGGCCTCCGTCACGTCGCCTTCCTCATCCACGGAAAGGCGCAGGCGGACGGTGGCGTCCGTGCCCTCCGTGGCGGCGACGGCGGAGGGCATGGGGCAGTGCCGCGGGCGCGGCGGCGCGTCGGCCAAGCTCGGTGCGTGGGAAGGCGGCGTCTCCCCGTCCGCCGGCTCCATGTCTGGGACCGCCGGCGGCGTGGTTTCCGTGGTCGGCGTCAGCTCCTGGCGCACCCCGGCGATGCGGGCGATGGGCTGGGGGCTGGGGGGTTTACCCATCTCCGG
>CAXTWM010000068.1:0-17739 GCA_964247915.1 uncultured Armatimonadales bacterium
CTGCCGACGGGCAGCGCCAAAGAGCCGCCCTGGAGGATGCCGCCGCGCACGCGGCGCTCACCCGTCCGTGCCATGTCCTGGGAGGCCGTGGTGATGGAGACGGTTGCGGCGGCCCCGCGCAGGCCGGACAAGGCGGCAAGGGTCTTCGCCCGGCCCGTCCAGTTGGCGAGCAGGACCACCGACTGGTCGGCGCGGGGACTCTCGAAGGCGATGACGTCCACGGGCAGCGACATCATGCTGCCGTTCGGCTCGGAAGCATCGATCAGGGCGTGGTTGTCCGCGCGCAGATCGGGATCGGTGCTGGTCACGCGCTTGACCTTCCACCCGGCACGCACCGCCGTCCACAGCGTCTGGAAGACATAATACGCCTTGCTCTTCTTCCCGTCCCCGTAAACCAGGTCCTGATCGTCGGGCGCTCCCGACGGGTGCCAGAAGCGCCAAAAGAACCAGTAGCCGGTGTGCAGGTCCACCAGGTCGCCCGCCATCCGACGCACGTCGTTCAGCGCCCAGTCTAGCTCCTGATTGCCGGTGGCGGAGCGCAGCTCCCCGCGAACGCCCACCGCCGTCGAGTACTCCGTCATCCAGCGGCCCCGCCCCTGATACGCGGCCATCGCCCGGTCTAGCGTCCTGATGCGGGCGGAGGTGTAGTAGGAATGGTACGCAAAGCCGCCGAGCGCGCCCGCCAGGGCGGGGTCGCTGCTGAGGGCCGCGAAGCCCCGGTCGGAGTCCGCGCCCAGCAGGGGGAGCATCCCGTCCCAGCCCTCCGCCTCGGGGCCGATGATCGCGATGCCCGAGAACCACGGGTCGCGCCGGGCGTCCAGTCGGCGGCGCAGCAGCGTCACGGCCCGCCGCCACGTCTGGATCTCGCCCGCGTTGTCGGTGTAAACGCACCCGTCATAGCCGGGGCCAATCCCCGGCTCGTTCTGGATACTGAGGGAGAGCGGCGCGGCGAAGCCCGCGCTTTTCAGGGCAGCCAGGACCGCGACATAGTAGTCCGCTAGGCCGTAGCGGCCCGGCCGGGCGTAGTCCGGGTCCAGAAACTGATTTCGGCCCTGAAAAACGCCGTAGCGGACATGATCGGGCAGTTTCATGTAAGCGGGCGGCGACCACAGGGTCAGGACATACCGGCGGATGCCCGCGTTTCGGAGCGTGGCGAGGTGGTCTTTCAAATCCTGCAAGCGGTCCGGGTCCAGCGTGTGGTCCGCCCGTCCCAGGGTGGGGGTGAGGTAGACGCGCCCGATCTCGCAGCCCAGGCCGCGCAGGGCCGCCAGCGTCGCGCCGCCCGCCAGCGGCCCCGTCGCCGGCAGCCAGCTTCCCTGTTCGTAGGCGAGGGCGCCGCCTGGATAGACCGGCGTGACGCGGTCATACGGGGCGGGAAAGATGCCGAAGCCGCCGATGGCGGTCACCGTATCGGCGTGAACGGCGACCACCATGTCCGCCCGGACGGTCCGAGCCGAACAGCCGAAGAGGGCCATCAGCAGGACAGCGAGGAGCCAGGGGCGGCAGGAAGAGGGAGACGGCACAGGGACAGGCGACATTTTCTTTTCCTCTGATGTGTCGGGCTATTTCCCGTAAATCTCGATCTCGCGCAGGGTGGCGACGCGCGGCCCGGCCTGGCCGCCCGCGATGATGACGTCTTTCGTGGCCCCGCCGCCGAACGTGGCGTCGTGGATCAACAGGCGGACGCGGCGCGTCGTGACCGGGGGGAAGGTCAGCGGGAAGACCCAGCGGTCGCTGAAAAAGCTGTCCACGGTCGTCCGGTTGTTGGGCGTGTAGACGGGGAACGTTTTAGTGGGTTCGTGAACCCGCCGCAGGGTCTTCCAGACGCCGCCCGCCTCGTACTGGAACTCGAAGTCGAGCAGGGTGGACTGGGACTGCCAGGGCGGGGCGGCGTAAACGACGGCGCGGGCGATCTTGTGGGGCGTCGGCAGGGTCAGCGTGACGGCCAGCGGCTCTTGGGGTGGGGTCGGGGCCTGCGCCTTGTCCCACGCCCCGCCGTCGGCCCACGGGCCGGTGCCCTTGACCTGCGCGTAGTACCAGTTCTCGAACTGGCCGTTGTGCAGTTTGGCGAGTTCTTCCGGCGCACCCGGCGCGTCGGCGGCAACGCCGGGCAGCCGCGCCAGGTCTGGGCCGTAGTCCATCGGCGCGATGGAGAACGTCTGCCCCGGCGACGGCTCGACATAGACCGGCAGCTCCGAAACGGGCAGCGTCACCCGCCCGCGCGTCACGGGCAGGGAGGACGCCACCCCGAACGGCGAGACCGTCCGCAGCGTCTTCCCGCCCCGCACGATCAAGGCGACTTTGCCGTCGGGGTCGCCCGCGCTCAGGAAGGCGGCGACGCGCTTACCCGGCCCCTGAAAGTAGCTGCCGAGGAACTGGGCGTTTCCCGCCGGGCCGAAGTCGTACTTCCTCACATAGTTCGTGCCGTACAGCTCTTCCGACCAGACCCGCAGCAGGGACGCGGCGGGGTTGACGCTCCGGTCCTCGTTCTCCCACCACGTCGGGAAGTCCCAGAAGCCGTGGCTCGTGTCGTACCAGTAGTGGTTGTGCTCCTTGGGGATGCCGTGCTGCTCGTAGACCATCATTTGGTCCATCGTCCAGCGCCCCTGCAAGCGCGGCTGGTATGACCCGTAGACGGCGGCGAAGTACCCCTGCTCCGTCTGCCACTTCTCAATATGCCCCAGCCCGTACCTGTCCAGCAGGCTCTGGAGCGCGTCCAGGGCGGTCCGGGCCATCTCGACATCGCCGTTGACCGTGTTGTAGGCGTGGAACGAGAAGGCGTCTATGCTTTTGCCGCCGCCTGCTTTGAGAAAATCCTCGATCCAGCCCAGCATGTTGCCCGGCGGGGCGATGCCGACCGTCCCCGGCCCCATCACCTTGAGCTTTGGGTTGACCCCTTTCACCGTATCATAAAACGGCTTCATTTCTTTGACCGCGAAGTCGGCCCCCGAACTGCCGCCGTTCGGCTCGTTGCGCGGCTCCCAGTACTCGACATCGTCCTGGAACCGCGTGACGATCTTGCGGACGCCCGCCAAGTCCTTCGTGCCGTTCGGAAACGCCACCATCAGGACGCGCTTGCGGACGGGGTCATAGGGCAAGTACATCCGCTTATCAATGGCGACCTCGACCTCTAATTTCTTGATCGCCTCGTCCGGCTTGCCCGCGTCCGACACCGACAGGCGCTCCGGCCCCATGCCGGTCACGTCCCGCGTCGGCTGGTCCCCGATGCCGTCCCCGCCCCCCGGCGCGTCTTTGGGGGCCAGCGGCGGGAAGTGCGGGTCGCGCCGGAACACGGCGATATTGGTCCCGCCCACGACCTTGCCCCACGGCGGCCCTTGGTCGGCGTCCCCGAAGACGTACAGCTTGTACCACCCTGGCCTCAGCGGCTTGACGGCCAGCCGCGCCCCGCACCGGCCCTGGTCTACTAACGTCCCGTAGTAGTCCCGGACCAGATAGTAGGCCGCTGGCCCCTTGCCGCCGACCGCGAACGAGATCGGCTCCCCGACGTAGAAGATCGGGTTGCGCCGCCCCGAGTCCAGCGTCACCATGTTCGGCGGCGTCTTCCAACTCCACCCGCCCGCACGGGCCGGGTGGGGGAGAAAAACAAGCGTTAAGACAGCAATGAGCGCGAGAAAAACAGAAACTTGGCTGCGTCTTGACATGACTGGAATTCCCTGACCCGTTCTGAGTCGCTACTGTCACTGCCTCCAGAACGGAAGCAGCGGCTTCTGATGAACCGCTGTCCAGAAAAAGAAAGGCGACGAGATCGCCAGACCCAGGATTGCCTGTGTGTAAGCAAAGACCGCATAGCGCCGTCGGATGAGCAGACGACAGAACCATACCTCCGTTGCTACCGCGCCAGCCACAAGGAGAGGTATCGCACCAGGGCTGAAGTTCATCCATCTTATGATGCGCGAGCCGACATGGGGAACGAGCGCCGCCGGGACAGCCAGGATGGTGACTACCTCAGCCCAGATGAGGATGCTCATAAAATAGAGCCAGATGCCAACGGGCACGGCGGCGAAAACCCCTGAGACGATTTCAAGAACTGTTCGCCACGGGCGAGAGCTATTCTTATCCTTTGCCATGAGTCTTGCCTTCATATAGCGAACCTCACCAGCCCGTCGTCCACAGACTACCCGCCCGGCTTGCCCGGACTCGCGAGCACTTTTCGGAGCTGATTAAGGAAGGCCGCCGCGTCCAGGCGCACGAGAGGGTGGGGGCTGTTCCGTGCAAGATTATCCAGCACTTTGATCGCCCGTTGGTCGCGCGTTCCTGCTAGGGCGAGTGTGCTGTTCACCTGCACCCCCTCGTCCCGGCTGTTGGTGTAAGGCAAAATCGCGTTATACAAGATGTTGCGCTGCGTTGGGGTCAGTTGTTTAGGCTTATGTCCGGGGGAAGCGTAGGTGTGGG
The DNA here is from genome assembly GCA_964247915.1 of uncultured Armatimonadales bacterium. GTDB lineage: Bacteria > Armatimonadota > Armatimonadia > Armatimonadales > Capsulimonadaceae > JANXMY01. The sequence continues at coordinate 4,414 of CAXTWM010000068.1, forward strand.
CTAACACTAAATCTTGTGCTTTGGCGGCGTTCTTGGAGGTGTTCTGGACGGGCAGGGAGTTCAGCTCGCGGGCGATGAAAGCCACATCCTCATCCGAAACCTTATGTGTCCGATCAATGCCGTTCTGAATCTTGACCAGGCGCAGGTAGTCCTGTTTTGCCATGACGCCTTGCTGCTGGTAGAGCGTTCCCTGCTGTTCATCTGAGAGACGCGCGGGGGCGGGCGCGGATGGGGTAGGCGGTTGAAAGGCCGTCCTGACTCGATCGCACCCTGCCAGGGCGGCCACAACGGCAAGCGTAGCTGAGGCGATCCTGAGAAGGCGAACAACCGTTGATCGGGATGATCTCATTCCAGTCTCCACTAGCCGAACAGCGAGTTCACAAGGCCGCCGTCTACGGAGATGGTCTGGCCGGTCAGGTAGCTGGCTTTGTCGGAGGCAAGGAAGGCGACGACGCTGGCGAGTTCGCGCGGGTCGCCGAGGCGGCGCAGGGGGATGGCCTGGGCGGCCTGCTCGGCGACCTGTTCCACCGTGTAGGGGGTGCCCTCGGCGCGGGCCTCGTAGACGTGCTTGATGCGGTCGGTGTCGAAGGAGCCGGGGCAGACGTTGTTGACCAGGATGCCGGCGGGGGCCAGCTCGACGGACAGGCTCTTGGCCAGACCGATGACGGCGGGGCGGAGGGCGCTGGAGAGCAGCAGGCCGGGGATGGGCTGCTTGACGCTGGTGGAGACGATGTTGATGATGCGGCCCCCGCCGCGCTCCTGGGCGTCCGTCAGGTGCGGGACCGCCGCCCGGATGAGCCGCAGGACCGGCCAGAGGGTGGAATCCAGCCCCGCCTGCCAGTCTTTCTCGGAGAGGTCGGCGAACTTGCCCGGAGCAGGCCCGCCGCCGTTCGTCACCAGGATGTCGATCTGCCCGAACCGGGTCAGGGTCGCTTTGACCAGGCGGTTGATGGCCTCGGGGTCCGTAACGTCCCCCGCGACCGTATGCACGTCCGCGCCCCGGACGGCCATCACCTGACGAATCGCCTGCGCCGCCGAGGCCAGCGCCTCGGGCCGCCGCCCGTTGATGACGACGCGCGCCCCTTCGCGCGCCAGCGCCTCGGCGCAGGCCCGCCCCAGGCCCTGGGAAGACGCCGCGACGACCGCGACCTTGCCGGTCAGTCCAAGTTCCATGAGTAAAATCCTTTGGGCGCGGGTGGGCGCGCGAACATTGTAGCGCGGGCGGGGGGGATTGTCAAGGAGGAAGCCGGCAGAGGCGCGGCGGCCGCCCTCGGCACGCGCATCTTATCATACATTTTGGAACAAAAATCCGTGAAGGGTTTATCGGCGGGTGGAAGGGGGGAACATGGAAGAGCCGCAGACGCCCGGCGCCTTCGGAAAACCAGACCTGACACGACTTGGGACAAGGAGAAACGAGATGAGTGTATCCACGAAGTCACATGGTTCGTCCGGTTCAGCCCCGAATGAACAGCCGCTCGATGTCTACGGGCAGATCGCCCGGAACACCGTCGAAGCGGAAAGCGACGGCTCCACGACCTTCCCCGGCCAGCAGAACTTCGGCCTGACGAGAATGAACCCGAACAGCGGAATGCCCCCGCCCACGGATCACGGCGTCGTGAAGCCCGTGTGGTACTCCTTCGACCTCACGCACCGCCGTGTGCAGGAGGGCGGCTGGACGCATCAGGTCACCGAACGGGAGCTGCCGGACTCCACCGAGATCGCCGGCGTCAACATGCGGATCAACAAGGGCGGGTTCCGCGAGGCGCACTGGCACCTCGCCGATGAGTGGGCCATCATGCTGAAGGGGAACGCCCGCGTCACGGTCTTCTCGCCCGACGGCTCCATGTTCATTGACGACGTGACCGAGGGCGACCTGTGGATCTTCCCCGCCGGCTATCCGCACTCCATCCAGGGCACGGGCGACGACGGGTGCGAGTTCCTGCTGGTCTTCAACCAGGGGTCGTTCTCCGAGGAAAGCACCTTCCTCCTGTCCGACTGGCTCATGCACACGCCCCCGGACGTCCTGGAAAAGAACCTCGGCCTCGGCGCCGAAGCCATCGCCCGGCTGCCGCAGGGCGACCCGCTTTACATCTTCGCCAGCCAGCCCCCCGCGCAGACTCTGGAGCAGGACCGGGCCGAGGTCGCGCAGCGGGTCGCCCGGCCCACCCGGCAGTTCACGTTCAAGCGCGGCGGCGTCCCGCCGACCCACAGCAGCGCCCACGGGAGTGTGCTGGTGGTGGACCAGCGCAGCTTCCCGGCCTCGCAGAAGATCTGCACCGCCATCGTCACCGTCAAGCCGGGCGGCCTGCGCGAGCTGCACTGGCACCCCAACGCCAGCGAGTGGCAGTTCTGGATTCAGGGCAAGGGCCGCATGACGGTCTTCGATGCCCAGTCGAACGCCCGCACGATGGACTTCAACGCCAACGACGTCGGCTACGTCCCGAAGATGGCCGGCCACTACGTCGAGAACACCGGGGAGGAAGACCTGCTCTTTTTGGAGATGTTCCCGGTCCCCGACTTCCAGGAGGTGCTGCTGAACCAGTGGCTGCGGGCCATGCCCGCTCAGGTCACGATGGCCCACACGAACCTCTCGGCGGATGAGCTGGCGAAAATCCCCGCGCCCGCCGCGGACTTCGATTAAGCGCCGAATGGAGTGACACGACGATGCCCCAAGACCAGGCCGCTCAGGACCAGGCGAGACAGACCGGGGCGGCGTTCCTGCTGGCCGGGGTCGGCGGCAGCGTGGACGCCGTGGGCTACCTGCTGTTTTCGGGCCTGTTCATGGGCTTTATGAGCGGCAACACGACCGTGATGGGCCTGAGACTGGGGCAGGGGCAGTGGGCCGAGGCGGGCCGGGCCGCGTTCCCGATCCTGCTGTTCACGCTGGGGGTGTTCGTCGGGGCGCTCCTCAGCGGCAGCAAGCAGAAGCCCGCGCCGGCCCTCGGCCTGGTGGCGTGCCTGCTGGCCGCCGCCTGGGGCTGGCTGGCGTGGGGGCATCCCGGCCCCACCACGCCGGCCGACCCCGATTACTTCCCGCGCGTTGCCCTGTTGGCGGGGGCGATGGGGGTGCAGTCGGGGGCGCTGCGGCGTGTCGGCGCACAGTCCGTCCACACCACGTTCGTCACTGGCGACCTGACCAGTTTCGCGACGCTGATGGCGTCCTCTTTTCTGAAACCCGTCTCCGGGCCGTCTTCCGCGTCGGCGGGGAAGGTCCTGCTGGCAGGCGTCTGGGTGGCCTACGTCCTGAGCGCGGCGGTGGGGGCTTTCGCGGTGCGGCACCAGCCACGGGAAGCGCTGCTTTTCCCCCTCTTCCTGCTCGTCGTCGCCATCGCGTTGAGCCTGCGCCGCGCGCCCGGCGACCCCTCGAAGACGAGTTGAAGACAAGCCGCTCTGACGGCGTCACACAAGTGCAAAAATCAGGCGGAAGGGCAGGGAACGCTCAGTTCGCCATGAAGTGGAAGGTCTGGGGCGCCGGCGTCGAATCGCTCCTCCCCGCCGCGCCGCCTGCCGCCGGGGCGGGCGCGCTGTGGAAGGTGACGAGGGGAGCGATGGGCGGGTGGTGTTCGCTCTCGATGACCTCCATGTCCGCCGCCGAACTCGGCCCCTGCGGCTGGTACAAAAACGTCACTGTGTTGGCACCCGCACGCAACCTCATCGTGATGTCGTCACCCTGCACTACCCCAGAGAAAGACCTATACCGCACCCCGTTCAGCAGGACGGTCACGCGCGCGTCGCGCAGGCGTCCTTGCAGCCAGTGTGAATGCGCCGTGGGCCTCCCGTGCCCTGTCAACGAATTCCCCCCCATCAGCGGGTCGCGCCCGACCAGCGGGTCGCCCGGCGCCTGCCCGGAGTCGCCGATCAGCGGGTCCGGCGGGCCGCCCGGCGTCGAACCGGACGGCGCGGAGGCAATGGGCGCGCTCGCGGGAGCCGCCTGCGCCCGGCGGGGCGGCGGCCCGCTGGCGGGCCGGTCGCTGCCGCACCCGGTCAGCAGGAGCAGCAGCAGGGGAAGCCCCCCCCGCCCACCGTCTCGTTCGTCGCCTCGTCAATCAGGATCAGGCTGCCCGTCGCCCGGTTGCGGCGGTACGAGTCGAAAAACAGCGGCTGGGTCGTCCGCAGGGTCAGCCGCGCGATCTCGTTCAGGCCGACCCGCGTGTCGCTTTCGTTCTTTTCCAATGTGCTGATGTCCAGCTTGTACCGGACCGCCTTGACGATGGCCCGCACCTCGCGCGTGGTGTGCTTGACCGTGTACTTGCCGTTCGGCACCAGCGCCTTTTCGCCCAGCCAGCAGACCATGATGTCCAAATCCTGCCCCACCTGCGGCGGGTCGTCGGCGGCGACGATCATGTCGCCCCGGCTGATGTCTATCTCGTCCTCCAACGTCAGCGCCACCGACATCGGCGCGAACCCCTCGCCCAGCGCGCCCTCGAACGTGTCCACGGACTGCACCCGTGACCGGACGCCCGCCGGCAGGGCCAGCACGGCGTCGCCGGGGCGGAAGACGCCGCCCGCGATCCGCCCGCCGTACCCCCGGTAGTCCGGGAATTCAGGAGACTGTGGGCGGATCACATACTGGACGGGGAACCGCGCGTCCGTCAGGTTGACATCGTTCTCAATGGGCACCGTTTCCAGCAGCGCCAGCAGGGCCGGGCCGTCGTACCAGGGCATGTTCTCCGAACGGTCCACGACGTTGTCCCCGTGCAGCGCGCTGATCGGAAGGAAGTGCGCGTCCGCCACGTCCAGACCCGACGCGAACAGTTCAAAGTCGCGCTTAATGCCCTCAAAAACGTCCTGATTGTAGTCCACGAGGTCCATCTTGTTGACGCAGACGACGAGGTGCGGGATGCCCAGCAGGGACGCGATGATGGCGTGTCGCCGCGTCTGCTCGATGACCCCTTTGCGCGCGTCTACCAGGATGATCGCCAGGTTAGCCGTGGACGCCCCCGTGACCATATTCCGCGTGTACTGGATATGCCCCGGCGTGTCCGCGATGATGAACTTGCGCCTGGGCGTTGCGAAGTACCGATAGGCCACGTCAATCGTGATGCCCTGCTCCCGCTCCGCCCGTAGCCCGTCGGTCAGCAGGGCCAGGTTGACCCCCTCCTCGCCCCGCCGCTCCGTGGACTCGCGGATCGCCTCATACTGGTCGTCGAAGATGGCCTTGCTGTCATACAAAAGCCGCCCGATCAGCGTGCTCTTCCCGTCATCCACGCTCCCCGCCGTCGTGAAGCGCAGCAGGTCCATGTCCAAATAGCCCGTTGTTGAAAAATCGTTCATTGTGCCCCTATGAAATGCCCGCCGGGTCAACCACCGTCACACCCGGCGCGAACGCCGCCAGGCGCGCGAAGTGCCGGACGTTGAACGTCAAAATGTGTGTGATGCCGTAGACGTGGCAGACCGCGACCAGCCGTGCGTCGTGGACCTGTTTGCCGACCAGCCCGCCGCCTGCACCAGCGCCTTCCACGCGGGGTATATGTCCGGCGTCTCGGGCAGGAGCAGGAACTTCTGCTCAAATGCATCCGTCTGCGCTTCCACCACTGAGGGCGGCAGACCCAGGCCATTTGCCCCCAGGGGACGTGTCGCGCCGCTGCGGAACTCAACCAGGTTTTGCGGGGCGATGTGCAGAGCCTCGCCGTGCACTTGCAGACGGGAAAGGGCCGCATCGGCCACAGGGTATTGTGGGTCGCTCGGATTGGCGATCCGAAGCAGTAGCGGGGTATCCACAAGATAGCTCACTGGCGGCGTCTCCTAAAGATGATCGTCATACAGCGACTCGCGGCTGACCTGCTCGTCCGTGAGCGAGACGTCGCAGGGGACGCCGATGCTCCGCAGTTCCCGCTGCCACTCGTTAAGCGGCGGCGGCAGCGTCGCCCGGTAATCAACGGGCGCGGGTGCGCGCAGCTTCGCCAGCGCCAGCGATTCCGGCGTCGTCCCAGCCCGCTCCGCTTCCTGCGTCAGCATCCGCTCAATGTCCGGCGTCAGTGTGATGGTCATCTCCCGCTCGCCTCCCTCAGATACCCTTTGTCCACCGCGTCCCTGATCATCGCCTCGGCGTACTCCCACAGCCCCGCCCCGCCCTCGGCCATATGCCCGTTGTGGGCGACCACCTGCGCGTCCGTGATGCCGTGCTCGCGCCACGCGCGGCCCTGCGTGTGGTAGTTGTGCAGCATCGGCATCAGGCGGTCCAGAGCGGCGGCGAACCGCGCTTCGGGCGTCTGCCGCGCCTCGAACTCTTCCCAGAGCCGGTGCATCTCGTCCCGCTGGTCATCCGGCAGCAGGCCGAAGATGCGCTCCGCCGCCTCCTGCTCCCGCACCGCCTTGCTCGCGTTGCCGGCCACGTCGTAAATGTAGGTGTCGCCCGAGTCGATCTCCACCACGTCATGGACCAGCAGCATCTTCAGGACGCGCAGCAGGTTCACGGGGGCGTTTGCGTGTTCCGCCAGCAGCATCGCCATGACGGCCAGGTGCCACGAGTGCTCCGCCGAGTTCTCGTGGCGCGGGTCGTCCACCAGGTACGTCCGCCGCAGGACGCTTTTGAGCTTGTCTATCTCCAGCAGAAACGCGATCTGCTGTTCGAGTCGTTCCGTGTTCAATTCTTAGAAACTCCATTTGCGCTCTGCGTATACGCTATACGTCCTCTGCTCAGTAGGATAGACCTAGGTTGATACAGATGCGCTCCGGCATCCCGCCAAAATAGAGCGATGCCCAGTGCCGGACGTGCTGGTCTATCGCCTCCTGATAAACCGCCTCTGGGCCCTCGCCGTGGCTGACTACCCGCCCGTGCAGAACTTCCAGATTGTTGTCTACTTCCGGGTCGGCAATCAGCACCCACTCACCGTCAAAGCGCGCCTCCATCTCGGCGCGTGTCAACACTTCATTCACTAGGATGATGCCTCGCCTTCCGTGGTCTGCCGACAGGCCAGGAGTGCGGCCTGAAACGCCTGCAAAAGCAATAAAACCTCGCCACGCGCGGTCTCGTTGACGGTGCGGAAGTTGAGAAACCATGAAGTGACCATGTGCGAGCGATTTTCGACCTGCGCGATCAATCGCTCCACCTGCTCCAAAGTCTGGGTGACGGCCTGGCCTCCTGCTTCGCATCCCCACTCCGCGACCAAGGCCGGGTCGTCTGAAAAGGCATCAATGCCACAGCATTCGCGGACACAAACTGTCTCGCTGTGTAGGAAGCAGTCGCTTAAGGGCGAAGGCATTTCGACGTCAACAGTAGTCACTACCTCAGAAGTAGCCTTCCTTTTTCCGGTCCTCCATCGCCGCCTCGGAGCGCTTGTCGTCCGCCCGCGTGCCGCGCTCGGTCGTCCGGGTGGCGGCGACCTCCTGGATGATCTCCTCGACGGAGTTGGCGGGGGACAGGACGGCCCCGGTGCAGGTCATGTCGCCGACGGTCCGAAAACGCACCTGGCGCATGGCGGGCGTCTCGGTCGGGCGCTTGTTCAAAAAGTCCGAATCCGCCAGCAGATTGCCGTCGCGCTCGATCACCTCGCGCTGGTGCGTGAAGTAAAGGTCGGGCAGCTCGATCCGCTCCTGCAAGATGTACTGCCAGACGTCCATCTCGGTCCAGTTGGAGATGGGGAAAACGCGGAAGTGCTCTCCGATGTGTTTGTGGCCGTTGAAGAGGTTCCACAGCTCGGGCCGCTGGCCCTTCGGGTCCCACTGGCCGAACTCGTCCCGGTGCGAGAAGAACCGCTCCTTCGCCCGCGCCTTTTCCTCGTCCCGGCGCGCGCCGCCCAGGGCCGCGTCCAGCTTCAGCTCCTCGATGGCGTCCAGCAGCGTCACCGTCTGGAGCAGGTTCCGGCTGGCGTTGTAGCCCTTCTCCTCCACGGCCCGGCCCTGGTCGATCGAGTCCTGGACGTAGCGGACGATCAGCTTGGCGCCGATGGTCTCGGCCCAGCGGTCCCGGTATTCGATCGCCTCGGGGAAGTTGTGGCCCGTGTCGATGTGCAGGAGCGGGAAGGGGATGCGGCCCGGCCAGAAGGCTTTGCGCGCGAGGTGGCTGAGGATGATGGAGTCCTTGCCGCCCGAAAACAGCAGGGCGGGGCGCTCGAACTGGGCGGCGACCTCGCGAATGACGAAGATGGACTCGGCTTCGAGTTCCTTCAGGTGTGTCAGATGGTACGAGTTCTGATTGGGGTTCACGGTCTCGGTCATAGCCTTCATTCTACCACAGGCGGGGTGGTAAAAGAAAAAGGCCCGCCAGGGCGGGAAAGTTCCCCCACCGCGCCAGGCTTCACGCAGACAAGAAAACAACGGCCCCGTTCGGAGCCGCCGCTGCCTCGTAGGGGCACTGCTTGCCGCGTCCTCTTCTCCTACCCGCGTCCTCTTCTCCCGCGTACCCTCAGCCCCAGCCGCAATGTCGGCACGTCCACGGCCCGGCTTTCCACCGTCCCCGCCTCGGCGTCATAGATCGCGTAGCGCGGCTTCGCGATGCCGTCCCGGCTGTACCCGACGGCCCCGACGCAGACGATATAACGATCCTGCGGATCAAGGACCAGCGGCGCGTTCGAGGCCAGCGGGTACTCCGTCGCCTGGCAGGCGTGCCCGCTCCAATCCCCGAACAGCAGCGGGATGTGGGCGTGGCCGACAAACACCAGACGCGCACCGGTCTCCGAAAACACGTTCCACGCCTCGTACACGTCCAGAATCTTCGCCTTCTTCCGGCGCGGCGAGATGTGCGTGTAAAGCGCGGCGCCCTCCCGTATCTCCTCCGGCAGACCCCGCAGGTACTCCTCCACATCCGCCGCCAGCGTCCCCCCATGCGTCTCGTCATGGTTCCCGCGCACCGAAAGGATGCCGTGGTCGCGGACGTACCGCACGACCTCCTCATCCCCCGGCCCGCCGTCCACCAGATCGCCCAGGCACAGGACGCGCCCACACCCCGCCGCCCGTGCATCGGCCAGCACGGCCAGAAGCCCCACGTAGTGCCCGTGGATGTCCGAGATCAGCGCTGTCCGCTGCGGGTTCATAAATAGACCTTCTGCATGAGTCCTCAGCCTCCCTCCCCGCAGTGAAATACACTGGCCTTAGGCGAAAGTCTCTCGCTCATGGCTCTGCTCTGCGCGGAGAATGGCCCACCCGACGCCATAAGCCAGCACGTCCTCCGCCGCCCCCAGGATGGGGTCAGGGATGGGCAATTTTTGGCCCAATGTCCGCCGCAGGTGGTAGAACCCGTAAGCGCCCGCGACGGCCCCCGCCACGCCGATAACGGCCCCTACCTCGGCGCGCTTCCCATCAGCGACGCACAGGGCCGCCCCGGACAGTCCGCCCGATAGGACGCGCCCAAACAGCGGACCGGGCGCGATGCGGGACGGGGTGAAGGGCAGCTTGTCCCCGACGATCTCCCCCGCCGCCAGGAACTTGGTAATGGTCGCGGCCCTGTCTGTCCCGAGCCACCGCAGCGGCGACCGTTCCAGGGCGGGCGACGGGGTGCGCGCCAGCCGGTCGCTCACCAGGGCGGGCGTTCCCATGCTCCGCATCCCCGCGATGACGCCCAGACAGGCGGCTTGGAGGTAGGTGTTAAACATTTCGTTTTGATCTTCCCGCTGATAACTTTGTGTTATCATCAGTATAGCTTATTTGTCGCTCCGATGCCTTCGTTTCCTAGCGTTCAACTTGACAAGTGGCCCCATTTTCGCCCATAATAACCGTCCAAATGGCGACCGTAACGGACTGTTTAGAAGCGGGGACTTGAACAAAGTGGATAGGGACGAGATATTTGACGTGGCGATCATCGGCGGCGGGCCGGTGGGGCAGTACGCGGCCTACTACGCGGGCCTGCGGGGCATGAAGACCAAGGTGATCGACAGCCTGCCGCAGCTCGGGGGGCAGCTCGCGGCCCTGTACCCGGAGAAGTACATCTTTGACGTGGCCGGGTACGCCAAGGTCTACGCGCGGGACCTCGTCGAGAACCTGACCGAGCAGATGATGCAGTACGGGCCGACGCTGGCCCTGGACGAGAAGGTGTCCACCCTGACGTCGTCGGACGGCCTGGTCACGATGGGGACGGAGAAGGGGCACACGCACCTCGCCAAGTCCGCCATCATCGCGGCGGGGGTGGGGGCCTTCATGCCGCGCAAGATCGCCCAGGCGGGGCTGGACGAACTCGAGGGGCGCGGCCTGCACTACTTCGTCACCGACAAGAGCATTCTCGCCGGGAAGCGCCTGCTGGTCGTCGGCGGCGGCGACAGCGCGTTCGACTGGACGCTGAACCTGTACGACTCGGCGCAGAGCATCATGCAGATCCACCGCTCGGACAAGTACAAGGCGCACGAGGACACCATCGGGAAGGTCATGGCGCTGCCCATCGAGTTCAAGACCTTTCACGAGGTCAAGCAGGTACACGGCGAGGAGCACGTCGAGGGCGTCACCATCTTCGACAACCGCACGAAGGAGGAGTTCTACTACCCCTGCGACGAGATCCTGTTTTCTCTGGGCTTCCTGACCAACCTCGGCCCGATCAAGGGGTGGGGGTTCGAGATCGTGGGCAACTCCATCGGCGTCAACACGCGCATGGAGACCAACATCCCCGGCGTCTACGGCGCGGGCGACATCGTCACCTACGACGGCAAGCTGAAGCTGATCGCGACCGGCTTCGGCGAGGCGGCCATCGCCGTCAACCACGCCAAGGCGCACGTGGACCCGGCGGCCAAAGTCAATCCCGGCCACTCCTCGGAGAACGTGCCCGAAAAGAAGCCGCACTAGCGGGCGGAAAGAGAAGGGCCATGCTGACCGAGTACCCGTATGCCCGGAGCTACCTGTTTTCCGCCCTGGAAGCGGCCCCCGCGCTGTTCGACGGGCTGCTGCGGGGGCTGACCGAAGCCCAGGCCGACCGGCGGCCCGACCCGGACCGCTTCACGATCCGCGAGGTCATGGCCCACCTAGCCGACTGGGAGCCGGTCTTTCTGGAGCGCCTGACGCGGATGCGCGCCGAGGACCATCCGACGCTGCCTGGCTATGACGAGGGGCAGTGGGGGATTGACCACGGCTACGCCCAAACGGATTGGCGCGCACAGAGCCGCCTGTTCGCCGACCGGCGGCGCGACCTGGTCGCCTTCCTTCAAGCCTGCACGCCGCAGGATTGGGCGCGCACGGCGGACCGCCCCGAAATCGGCGTCCTCACCATCGAAGCGCAGGCCCTGCTCATCCCGCTGCACGACATCTACCACCTCCGCCAGATCGCGCAGTGGCGCGAAGCCCCCTAGAGTCGAGTGGGAAACCTCACAAAAAAAGCGCGCTGCGTCTTGCCGACATGGCGCGCTTCGTGTTTCTGTGATATAATAGAAGCAGCCCGGCGTCGCGACTGTGAATTGTGCCGGTGCCAACGGTTTTCCAGAAAGGCGAGAGAGATGTTCACCGCTCCTGCCCACGGCAAGTCTTCCCCCTCCGGCAAGCCTTTTCCCGCGCAAGGCTTTACCTTGATTGAGCTGCTCGTCGTCATCGCTATCATCGCGATTCTCGCCGCCATCCTGTTCCCCGTCTTCGGCAGGGTCCGCGAAAACGCCCGGCGCGCTTCCTGCGCTTCCAACCTCAAGCAGCTCGGGCTGGCCTTGACTCAGTACACGCAGGATTACGATGAGGCGCTGCCGATGGGGTCGTGCGCGGGCCGGGACGACCAGGGCTATGGGGACGGCTGGGCGGGGCGTGTCTTCCCCTTCGTCAAGAGTCCCGCCGCCTTCGCCTGCCCCGATGACTCCGTCAGCCCCGTGTCCCACGTCTTCGCGGGCACGACTTACACGCTGTATCCGGTCTCGTTCGCCTACAACACGAACCTGTCGGGCAACAAGCACACCGGCATTCAGGGGGCGGCGTCCCGGCTGAACGCCCCGGCCAAGACCGTGATGCTGTGTGAAGTGACCGCGACCGCCTCCGACCCCAAGTATCAGGACGCCCAGGCCCTGGCGGACCTGTCCACGGTGGATGAGACCGGCGATCAGGGCATGGGCGCGGCGCCGTGCATGGACGGCTCGCCCGCCACCAACGGGGAGCTGGCCGTGGTCTTCACGTCGCCCCCCGGCACGTCCTGTTCGGTGCCGCTGTCCACCGGGTTCCTGGGTCGGTCGGGCGTGCGCGCCGTCAACTTCGTGGCGGGGCCGGGGCAGTATTACGACGCCGCCCAGGGCCGGCACGGCGGCGGCTCCAATTTCCTGCTGTGCGACGGTCACATCAAGTGGCTGCGCGGGGACCAGGTCTCGACCGGCCCGGCCCTCGGCTTCGATTCCCCGACGGGCGGCCCGATGGAGCAGCCGACGGACGCCCAGGACAGCAACCCGAACCTATCACGCGGCAACGCCGCCGGCACGGAGAGCCGCGAAGGCTGGGCGGCAACGTTCAGCCCCATTTAACGAGAAACGGTGCGATGGAAGATACGGTGGATGTGGATGAGGCGCGTCTGGCGCGCTATGCGGAACGGCTGGCCGGGCTGCGCTACGGAACGGTCGGCCTGGTGGAGACGCTGATTCTGTCGCCCGCCCCGAGCCGGCATGACTCGGTCCTCAGCCTCCAGGTCCTGCCGGAAAGCGGCGTCTGTGGCCAGTACCCCGGCAAGCAGTGGTGGCTCGGCCGTCGCGTCCCCGGACGGCAGATCTCCGCCGTCAGCGCCGACGTGCTGGACGCGCTCGACATCCCCCACGACGTCCCCGGCGACAACCTGATCGTTCGCGGGCTGGACCTGGGCCGCTTCGCCCCCGGCGACATCCTGCGCGTCGGCGACGCCCTGCTGACCGTCACTCCCACCCCCCACCGGCCCTGTTCCAAGCTGGCGCGGCGGACGAGCCTGACCCAGATGAAGGCGATCAGCGCGGGCCGCCTGCGCGGCGTCCTGCTGGACGCCCGCGCCCCGGCGACGATCTGCGTCGGCGACCCGGTCGAGCGCATCCTGCTGCCGTCCGGTGACGCCCGCTGACGTTTGACGCGCCCCCGCTTTCCGGTACAACGACACCAGGAAGCTTCCTCCCCATGCCATTGCCAGCAAAACTCGGTCTCGTCCTGCTGACCGCCGCCGCCCTGAGCGCCGGCTGCTCCCGTCCCCAGCCCTCCGTGGACCAGGTCGGCGGACTCACGACGCCCCCTGACCTGCGGGTCGGCAGGACGCCCCCCGGCGGCCCCAGCGAGGCCGCGACCGGCGCGGGCGCGGGCGGCTCGGCGGCGGCGGGCTACGAGGCGGGCCGCGTCGGCTCGTCCCGCGAGGAGCCGAGCCTGCCGCCCCAGCCCGCCGGCATTGAGGACAGCCGCATGTCCCCGGTCGGCAGCAGCGGCTCCGGGCTGGGCGACCGGGGCAACCCCATCCCGCCCGACGTTTCCCTCGCCGCGCCCCCCGAC
>CAXTWM010000069.1:0-17453 GCA_964247915.1 uncultured Armatimonadales bacterium
TGAGCGTCGTGCCGCCGTCCCCGGCGCCCGCCCGGGACAGGGCGGGCGGCGTCGGGCGGCTGGTGACGGCGCTGTTCAGCCTCCTGCTGGCGGCGGGCGTCGTGTGGGTCGTGGTTCAGCTCGTCGAGACGCGCGGCGAGCCGCTGCGGCAGGTGGCCCGGCGCTTCGGCGTCGAGGCCCCGGAACCCGCCCCGCTGGAGGCGGACGACGCGGAAAAAACGGTGGCGGCCTACACGCCCGCCAAGCGCGCCCCGGAACCCGTCCCCGAAGAGGCCGGCCTGTCCGTCGGGGCGGCGGGCGCGCAGCGCGGCCCGGAGATGACCCTGCCGGGCGTCCCGGCCCTGATCGGCTTGCAGGGGATCGTGGCGGGCAGCACGTTCGCGCTGACGGCGGGCGACCTGACCATCGGGCGGGACGGCGAGAACGAGATCGTGCTGGCCGAGAACACCGTCTCGCGCCGTCACGCCCGCGTCCTGCGCGACGGGCAGGGGCAGTGGACGCTGACAGACCTGGAGAGCGCGAACGGCGTCTATGTCAACGGGATGCGCGTCCAGCGCGCCATCCTGAACATGGGGGATGAGATCAAAGTCGGGGACAACTATTTCCGCTTTCAGACGGACAAGGAGACATGATGAACAAGAACTATTCGCTCGCGGCCGCAATCCTGCTGGCCGCCGGCCCCCTGGCCGCACACGCGCAGACCGCCGCGCCCGTGCCCGCCACCACCGCCGCGCCTGCCGCCCCGGCGACGGCGGCCCAGCCCGTGACGCTGCGGCTCAAGTTCACGCCGGGGCAGACGCTGTACTACACGCTGACCTCGGACACCAACGGCACGATACTGACGGGCCAGTCCGGGGCGGGGATGCCCATCCAGGTCCACATGCAGATGCTGATGCACCAGACGGTGAAGGACGTCCGGGCTTCGGACGGCGCGGCGACGCTGGACGTCGGCATTGACACGATGACGATGGGCATGAACGGGCAGACGATGCCCCTGCCGGCCGAAAAGCTGGCGCAGATGAAGACGGTCGGCACGATGACCATCCTGCCGACGGGCAAGACGCTGTCCTTCACGCCCAGCGCTGGCCTGAGCGCGGCTGGCCCGATGATGCCCGGCATGGACATGAGCCACATGAACGCGATGGGCAGCCTGGGCCAGTTCCCGGACGGCCCCCTCAAACTCGGCGACACCTGGAAGAGCGCCGTCGCGGCGGGCATGATGGGAATGCAGGTCGCCTCGGGGTTCTCCTTGGCGAGCCTGGACACGACGGGCGGCGCCACGATCGCCCTGATCAAGCAGACGATCAACGGCACGTTCGACACCTCCGCCGCCGGTGGGGCCGGGGCCGCCACGCCGGAGGGCCTGGCGATGACGGGCACCGTCACCGGGACCGGGACGCTGCGTTTCGACGTGGACGCGGGGGCCGTGGCGGGCCAGACCAGCCATGCGAACGTCACCATAACCATGACGCGGCCCGGCACGGACACGCCGATGAAGATGCAGATGAAGGCCAACTCGACCCTGGCGCGCGCTTCCGCGCCGACCGCCGCCGCCAACCCGGCGGTGCAGTAGGGAAAGCGGCACGGCATATGAAGAAGCACGACATATGAAGAAGCACTCGCTGGCTGCCATCGTCCTGATGGCGGTCATCCCGCCGGCCGCGCACACGCAGACCACCAGTGCGGCGGTTCGGCCCGTCCTGCTGCGCTTGAAGTTCACGCCTGGGCAGGCGCTGTACTACACGACGACTTTGGACGTCACCGGCGCGGCCTCGGCCGGGCGGCCAGGCGGCGGGAAGCCGACCAGGATGCTCACGAGGATGCTGATGCACCAGAGGGTCAGGTCCGTCCGGGCCTCGGACGGCGCGGCGACAGTGGAGGTCGGCGTGGACACGATCAGCATGGCCGTGGACGGGAGAACCGTCCCCGTGCCGCCCGCGCTTCTGGCGCAGTCGAAGACGCTCGGCACGATGACCATCCTGCCAAACGGGAAAGTCCTGTCCTTCGTGCGCCCCGCAGGCCAGAGGCTGCTGCCCACGCTGCCCGGCTCGGACCTGAGCCACACGAACCCAATGGGCAGCATGGGCTATTTTCCGGACACCGCAGTCAGGGCCGGCGACACCTGGGAGAGCCGCATCCCCTCGGCCTCGACTGCGGTGCAGGCCGTCGCCCGCTTCACGCTGTCAGGTGTGGACACGGCCGGCGGCAGGAGGGTCGCACTGATTGACTTCACGACCAGCGGTGCGACCGGCGCCGCGCCAGCGGAGATCAGGCAGAGTCTCCATGGGAAAGGCAGGCTGCGCTTCGACATCGACGCCGGGGCCGTGACGGACCAATCCAGCGCATCGAGCTTGACGATGACGTTCCCAGGCGGCCCCACTCGGGACGAGGACCACGCGGAAGAACGACGGACCTTGACGCGCGTTCCGGCGCCGCATTAGGGGACAAGAGCAGCGGAGTTTCGCCCCGCCCCCCTGTCTCTCAGCCCACGGCGTCCAAAATCCGCTCGGCGACCTCGCGCTTGGTCAGCAGCGGCAGGGCGATCTCGCGCCCGTCCCGCGCCAGCAGGGTGACGATGTTGGTGTCGCCGTCGAAGCCCGCCCCTTCCGCCGTCACGTCGTTGGCGACGATCCAGTCCAGGTTTTTGGATTGGAGCTTGCCGCGCGCGTGGCCCAGCAGGTCATCGGTTTCGGCCGCGAACCCCACCTGAGTCTGCCCCGCGCGCTTTCCCCGCCCCAGCCCCGCCAGGATGTCGTCGTTGGCGGCCAATGCCAGGGTGGGGGCCTCGCCCCCCTTTTTGATCTTCTGCGCGGCGACCTCGGCGGGGCGGTAGTCGGAAACGGCGGCGGCGGCGAGGACGAGATCGGCGGACGGGGCGCGCGGCAGCACAGCGTCCCGCATCTGCGCCGCCGTCTCGACGCGGACGAACTCCACGCCGCTCGGCGCGGGCAGAGCCGTCGGGCCGGAAACGAGCGTCACCGTCGCCCCCCGCAGGCGGGCGGCCTCGGCCACGGCGTAGCCCATTTTGCCGGACGAGCGGTTGGACAGAAAGCGGACGGGGTCCAGCGGCTCGCGCGTCGGCCCCGCCGTGACCAGGACGCGCTTGCCCCGCCACGAGTCGGACCGGGCCAGCATTTCGTGGATGGCGGCAAAGATCGTCGGCACGTCGGCCATGCGGCCCACGCCCTCGGTCCGGCAGGCCAGCCGCCCCGTCGTCGGCTCGATGAAGGTGTAGCCGAAGTCGCGCAGCGCCGCCAGGTTGGCCTGCGTGGCGGGGTTGTTCCACATGCCCGTGTTCATGCCGGGCGCGAGCAGGATGGGGGCGGTGCAGGCCAGCGCCGAGGCCGTCAGCATGTCCTCGGCCAGCCCGTGGGCCAGCCGGGCGATGACGTTCATGGAGGCGGGGACGATGGCGAACAGGTCGCAGTTGCGGGCGAGCCAGATGTGGGCGATCTCGCCGGGGAACGGCTCCTCGAACGTGTCAATGGGGCAGGGGTGGTGGGTCAGGGCGCGGAACGTCGCGGGCTGCACGAAGCGGGCCGCGTCCGCCGTCATCACGGGGTACACGTCCACGCCGCTCTTGACCAGTTGGCTCGCCAGGTCGGCGGCCTTATAGGCGGCTATGGAGGCCGAGACGCCCAGCACGACGCGCTTGGGAGCAGCGGGGGTGTCACCCATCGGCGGCCCCCCCGTGGATGTTATGAATGCGGCAGTGCTCGGCGCGCAGGACGGCCCGGATGGCGTCCACAGCATCCTCTACATTGTCGTTGGTCACCGCGTAATCGTAGTGGGGGCGCTGGGCCATCTCCTTGCGGGCGTGCAGGAGCCGCTTGGCGATCTGGTCGTCGCTGTCGGTGCGGCGGTGGCGCAGGCGGCGCTCCAACTCCTCCAGCGAGGGCGGCTGCAAGAAGACCAGCACGGCGTCGGGGGCCTTCCCCTGGACGATCAGGCCGCCCTGGACCTCGATCTTCAGGATGACGTCCACCCCCTGACGGCGGCGCTCGGCCACCCAGGCGCGCGGCGTCCCGTAGTAGTTGTCCGCGTATTCGGCGTATTCCAGCAGCTCGTCCTGGGCCACCATCGCGTTGAAGCGGGCGGGGCTGACGAAGTGGTAGTCCACCCCGTCCTCCTCCATGCCCCGCCCGCCGTCCTTGGGGCGCGGCGGGCGGGTGGTCGTGGTGACGCACTTCTGGACGGGGCGCGGCAGGTCGGGGCGCGCGAGCAGGGCATCCAGGACGGTGTCCTTGCCGACGGCGGAGGGGCCGGAAACGACGAGCAGCAGGCCCGTCCCGCTCGCCCGCGCGGGTTCCGCCTCAGCGGCTTGCTCTTGAGAGGTAATCACGCTGCCATTATAGCATAAAAGGACCCGCCCCGGAAGATTCACCCACCTCAGCGAGCCGGGAGGGGGCCGGGCGCTCAAAACACCGGCCCGCTTGGGCCAAAAAATCACCCCCTTCTTCCCTATTGCCTTTTTTGTAGCTTTGTGATATTATGAGGGTGCTTTCCTGATTCGACCCTCGCTTGACATTTTCTTCACGTTGCCTGCCCGCGCGCCCGACGGCGCCGCGCCGGGCCGCCGACCAAGGATTGACCCGCATGAAGGCTCATCGCCGCGCCCCCGGCGCACATTCTCAGTGCTTCTTCTTCTGCCTGCCTCTGCTGCTGACGCTCCTGGCGTCGTGCCCCACGGCGGCGCGCGCCGACCAGGCCAAGATCAAGGTGGACCCCGAGGCGGCCAAAAACTACGTCGCGCTGG
Organism: uncultured Armatimonadales bacterium; assembly: GCA_964247915.1. Classification (GTDB taxonomy): domain Bacteria; phylum Armatimonadota; class Armatimonadia; order Armatimonadales; family Capsulimonadaceae; genus JANXMY01. Next base: position 4,757 of record CAXTWM010000069.1, read on the forward strand.
CCGGGGGCGTCCGGCCCGCCCGCCTGTTCAAGACGATTTCCGACCTGTCGGGCATCCATTACGCCGTCCCCAACCAGCCCGCCGGGGCGCCCGTCGTCGCCCACTCCCGCGTGGCGGGGACGCCGGGCGGCGACCAGGCGCGGGCCTATGTGCGGGGGCAGCTCCAGCAGATATTGGGCGCGGCCAACGTGCGGGAAGAGACGTTCGACGTCACCGTCCCCGTGGACAACGGCGCGTTCGTGCAGGGCGGCGGCCTGCCCCGGCCGCTGGCCTTGCAGCCGCTGTGGCCCAACCTCGTCCGCACGTCCACCCTGCCCGCGTCGGGCATTGACGGCCCGCTGATCTACGCCGGGCGGGGCGACCTGCGCGCCTACCGGGGCAAGCTGGTCGAGGGCAGCATCGTGCTGCTGGACTTCAACTGCGGTATTGACTGGCAGAACGCCGCCCGGCTGGGCGCGAAGGCGATCATCTTCGTCGAGCCGGACCAGATCCAGCGCGGCGAGGGCGAGCTGAAGTTCCTGCGCCTGCCGATCAACATGCCCCGGTTCTGGATCACGCGGGGCGACGCCGCCCTGCTCCAGTCCGCCGCGCTGACGACGCCCAACTTCACGGTCCACCTCGCCTGCGACAACCCCTGGCAGACCCGCCAGGCCGCCAACATCATCGGCACCATCCGGGGCACGGGGCCGCTGGCGGACCAGAACATCGTCATCGAGTCCTACTACGATTCCATGTCCATCGTCCCCACCCAGGCGCCGGGGGCCGAGTCGGCGGACGGCATCGCGGCCCTGCTGGAGCTGGCGCGTGCCTTCAAGGCGCACCCCCCCAAGCGCACCGTCCAATTCGTCGCCTGCGGGGCGCACTTTCTGGGGCTTCAGGGCGCGCGCACGTTCGTGGACAAGCACATGGACGACTGGCGGCCCGTCTCCACTCTGGACTCGCTGAAGCACAGCGTCCTGGGCAAGCCGCTGCCGGACCGCACCAACCTCCTGCTGTTCTCCGGGCTGGACCTGTCCTCGCAGACGGGCGGCGTGGGCGTCTTCTACAAGGGCTACTTCTACGACTACCGCGAGGACATCCAGAGCGACTTCTCGGACATCGGGCGGACGATGCGCGAGAACGCCGAGAAGATCGGCCAGACTCTGGGCTTCGACCCGGCCACGGCCTTCGCGGACGGCGTCAACGGCGCGAACGGCAAGGGCTGGCGCAACTACCTCCCCGGCGTCTTCGCGTTCGACGCCGAGACGGCGACGATGGCCGGCGGCAAGGGCATCACGTTCGCCACGACCGACGACGCCCGGCAGCAGGTGGACACGCCCTCCGACGCCCTGCCCACCGTCAACGTCGTCAACCTCGCCGCCCAGACCAAGACCCTGGCCTGCGAGTACTGGCACGTCCTCAACGACACCAACGACCCGAACGCGGTTTCGCCGGACAGCGCCGCCTCCACCCTGCCCATCCCCACCTGGCCCGCCTGGACCCGGCAGGGGCTGCGGCTCGGCTACAGCCGCCTGCACGGGCGCGTCCTGCTGTTCGACCCCAAGACAAACTTCGTCCCCGACAAGCCCATAGTGGACACGCTGGCCGTGGTCAACAACATGGCCGCCACCATGACCGGCGTCCGGGGCAGCTTGATCCAGGCGACCCAGCCCGGCACGGCGGCTTTCGACTTCGTCGGCCTGCCGCTGGTCATCTCCAACGGCAGCGGCCTGCGCCTGCCGCCCGACAACGCGATCCACATGGACGCCTTCCGCCTGCACCCGGCCGACGACGCGCTGGGGAACCGGGGGGACGTGGACTACGCGCCGGACCGGGGCGTCAACGGCTCGGCGAACTACCCCGTCGAGTTCAACCTGACGTCCGACTTCAAAGAAACGCAGATCATCGTCTTCCCGTGCGTCGCGACGACCATCTATGAGCTGGTCAACCAGGGCGCGCTCAAGCGCGTCAACGACATCAGCGTCTACGACGGCGCCTCGGACAGCGAGCCGCGCCAGTACGGCATCGAGCGCGGCCAGGGGCTGCTCGTGCTGTTCTCGCCTCCGGACACCACCACGCGGCTCAAGGTGGTCGCGGGCGACGGCCCGGCGATCCGGTTCCTGCTGATCAACTCCGTACCGGGCAAGGCCCAGGGGATCGGCTACGCCGTTGGCGTCCCCTCGGCCCGGCTGGCGAATTACCAGAAGCCGCCCGACCCGAACAACCCGGACGACATCGTCCGCTACGGCGCGATCAACAACACGTCCCTGCGCGTCGCCAAGGACATGTGGAGCCTGGACGACTTCCGCATCCGAAACCTGGCGAAGTTCCGCATCGTCCAGATGGGGGACAAGACCAACCCTGTGACCTTCCTGCACGACCAGGCGGCCCAGGAGATCCAGCAGGCGCTGGCGGCCTACGCGAAGAAGGATTACGAGCTGTTCGACGCCTACAGCCGGCAGGCGTGGGCGAACGAGGCGCGGGTCTACCCGCAGGCGCAGCAGACGGCAAACGACGTCGTCCAGGGCGTCATCTTCTACTTGTTCCTCTTGATCCCGTTCGCCTACTTCCTGGAGCGGCTGCTGTTCGGCTATTCCGACCTGAAGCGCCAGCTCGGGGCCGCCTTCGGCATCTTCCTGGTCGTCTTCCTCGTCTTCTCGCAGATCCACCCGGCCTTCTCCATCGGCTCGGTCAACCCGCTGATCATCCTGATCGCGTTCGTCATGCTGGCCCTGTCCGTCATCGTCTCCCTGCTGGTCTGGGGCAAGTTCGAGGAACAGCTCAAGCAGTTCAACAAGTCCGTGTCGGGCGTCCACAAGGCCGACGTCGGCAAGGCGTCCATCGCCTTCGCCGCCTTCGCGCTGGGCATCTCCAACATGCGCCGGCGCAAAGAGCGGACCCTGCTGACTTGCCTGACGCTGGTGCTGCTGACCTTCACGGTGCTGTCGTTCACGTCCATCGTCAACACCATCCGCTACAACGACGTCGCCGCGCCCGGCGTGGCGGCCTACAAGGGGCTGCTCCTGCGCCTGCCGACCTGGGACACGCTGGACTTCACGGCCTACCGGCTGCTCAACGACGAGTACGGCAGCCGCTACCCGGTCGCCCCGCGCGCCTGGTTCTTCGGGACCACGCCGGGCCAGACGACGTTCCTGCACCTGACCCGCGCCCACCTAGGCACCGACGTCAAGGGCGTCACCGGGTTCACGCCCCAGGAGGCCCAGGTGACGGGCATGGACAAGGCGCTGATGACCGACCCGGACGGCAAACCCGAGGGCCGCTGGTTTAACAGCACGGACACCTACGCGGCGATCATCCCCAAGGCGGTCGCGGCGTCCCTCCAGATCACCCCCAGAGACATCGGCAAGGTGACGGTCAACTTCAGCGGCGTGCCGTACCTGGTCATCGGCATCATGGACCCGGACAAGTTCAAGGCGATCAAGGACCTGGACAACGAGACCCTAACGCCCGTGGACTACCAGGCCCAGCAGAGCCAGAGCAGCAGCTCCGCCTCCTCGGCCTCGCAGTCCGCCGCCTCCCAGGGCTTCCAGGAATACCTGCACCTGGACCCGGACGCCGTGCTGTACGTCCCGTACACGACCCTGATCAACCTGGGCGGCAGCCTGGAGTCGGTCGGCATCAACATGGGGTCGGGGCCGACCGTCTACCACGAGCTGCAAGACCTGATGCCCCGCCTGGACCTGAACCTGTACGCGGGCGGCTTCAAGCAGGGGGCCAACGGGGCCGTGCTGGACTCGACCGACAACCACCGCTTCTCGGCCATCGGCGCGACCTCCTCGCAGGGCCTGATCAACATCATCATCCCCATCTTGATCGCCGCCCTGATCGTGCTGAACACGATGCTCGGCTCGGTCTTCGAGCGGGTCAAGGAAATCGCGATCTTCTCCTCCATCGGCCTGTCGCCGTCCAACATCGCCATGCTGTTCATCGCCGAGGCGCTGGTCTACGGCATCATCGGGGCGGTCTCGGGCTACCTGATCGGCCAGGGCTTGGCGAAGGCGATCTCCGTCTTCCACATCCTGCCCGGCCTGTACCTGAACTTCTCGTCCACGTCGGCGGAACTCGCCATCGGCCTGGTCGTGGCCGTCGTCCTGCTGTCCACCATCTTCCCCGCCCGCAAGGCGTCCGAAGTGGCGACGCCCGCCGTGGACCGGACCTGGAAGGTGCCCGAACCCGAGGGCGACGTTTGGAAGCTCTCCCTGCCGTTCGCCGTGGCGGGCGCGCAGGCGCCGGGCATCAACCAGTTCCTGGCCGAGTGGTTCCGCGCTTATGAGGAGCAGTCCGTGGGCGACTTCTTGACGCAAGACATCCGCACGGGTCGCGAGGCGATGGAGCTTGGGACCGGCTACCGCCTGACCGGCCGCATCTGGCTCGCCCCCTTCGACCTGGGCGTGTCGCAGACCATCGCCCTGGACACGGCCCCGACGGACCTGGAAGACGTCTACGCGGTCCACCTGACCCTGACGCGCGTGTCGGGCGACGTGTCCAACTGGAAGCGCGTCAACCGGCGCTTCCTGAACGTCGTCCGCAAGCAGTTCCTGATCTGGCGGACCCTGACGGCGGACCAGCGCGAGCGGTACATGGAGATCGGCGGGGCCGGCGGGGCGGGGACCGGAACGGCGGCGACCGTGCCCACGGCGGGGGCGGCGGCGGTCGCGCCCGCACTGTAGGGGAAGCCCCCTCAATGGTAAAGGGCGAGCACAGAGAAAAGGGCGAGCACAAGCGCCCCTACATCGTGCTGACCCCTTAGGGGCGAACCTTGTGTTCGCCCCATTCGACAAGGAGACGTGCCCCCGTGGCATCACTGGAACAAAAACCGAAGCGCGGACGAGACAGCGCGCCCCTCGACGACATCGAATCGGCGCGCGAGCGGTCCGAGGACACGGCCAACGACGAGGGCGGCCAGCAGATACAGTTCGAGAACGGCTTCACCGGCAAGGTGTTCGTCGGCATCCTCTTTGTCTGCCTGATCATGCTGCCCGGCTCCATCTATCTCGGGCTGCTGGCGGGTCAGGGGCTGGGCGCGGCTGCCCAGTGGGTGACGATCGTCCTGTTCTCGGAGATCGCCCGCCGCTCGTTCCTGCCGCTCAAGCGCCAGGAGATCTACTGCCTGTTCTACATGGCGGGCGCGCTGACGGCGACGGGCTTCGGCGCGCTGCCGGGCATTTCCGGTGGCCCCTTCGGTGCGCTCATCGCGACGCAGTACATCATGCAGTCTGCGGCGATGCAGAATGTCGTCCACCTCCTGCCGCAGTGGGTCGGCCCGCAGCCGGGTTCCCCCGCCTACACCCACCGCACTTTCCTGGACACGGCCTGGCTGTGGCCGATCGGCATCATCATCTTCGGCCAGGTCTTCGACCGGATGAAGTGGATCGGCCTCGGCTACCTCCTGTTCCGCGTCACCTCCGACGTGGAGCGGCTGCCCTTCCCGTTCGCCCCCATCGCCGCCTCGGGCGCGACCGCACTGGCGGAAGCCTCCTCTAAAGAGGACTCGTGGCGCTGGCAGGTCTTCTCGACCGGCACCATCGTGGGCCTGATCTTCGGCTTCTTCTACCTGGCGATCCCGATCTTCACGGGCGTCGCCCTGGGCAAGCCGATCACGATCCTGCCGATCCCGTTCATGGACCTGACGCCGAACACGGAGCGCATCCTGCCGACGGCCCTGACCGGCTACAACCCCGACCTGGGCCTGGTCCTGTTCGGGTTCATCCTGCCGTACTCCATCGTCCTGGGCGGCTTCATCTCCTCGATCCTGGCGCAGATCGTCACCAACCCCATCCTGCACTCGTTCGGCATGTTCCCGCACTGGGTCCCCGGCTCGCCGACGATCCAAACGCAGGCGTCCCTGAACTTCGACTTCTGGATGTCGTTCGGCATCGGGACGCAGCTCTCCATCGCCGCCATCGGCCTGTTTTCCGTGTTCTGGACCCTGTCCAGGTCGCGGCGGGTGGAGAACCGGGCGCAGCGCGGGAGTCTGGGGAGCGTGCCGGCGGGGCGGGGCGACTTCCCCTGGTATCTCGCGCTGGGGGCCTGGTTCCTCGCCACCCTGGGCTACATCGCGCTCAACCATCAACTGCTGCCGGACTTCAGCATCTGGATCGTCGCCTTTTTCGCCCTGATCTGGGTGCCGCTGAACTCCTACGTCTCGGCCCGCCTGGTCGGCCTCACCGGCCAGGGCGTTTCCTTCCCGTTCTTGAGCCAGGCCGTCGTCCTGGGGACCCACTACACCAAGCCCGACATCTGGTTCGCGCCGCTGCCGCTCAACGACTACGGCGGGCAGGCGCAGAAGTTCCGCGAGATCGAGCTGACCGGGACCAAGTTCACCAGCATCGTGAAGCTGGAAGCCGTCATGCTGCCGCTGATCCTCGTGTTCAGCTTCATCTACTGGGGCTTCCTGTGGCACACTAACGACATCCCCTCGTCCCAGTTCCCGTTCGCGCAGAAGCTCTGGCCGCTGTCGGTCATCAACCTGTCCATCTGGACCCAGATCAACTCCGGCAGCGGGGCGAACTGGGTGCTGCACGCGATCAAGGGACCCATCATCGGCGTCGGCGCGGCGGTCGCGATGGGCCTGTACGGGGCCACCATGCTGTTCAAATGGCCGCTGCTGTTCTTCTACGGCTTCATCGGCGGCATCGGCAACCTGCCGCACAACACGATTCCGACCTTCATCGGCGCGCTGCTGGGCCGCTACTACTTCGCCCGGCGGTTCGGGCTGGAGCGCTGGCAGCTTTATACGCCGGTGCTGCTGGCGGGCTTCGCCTGCGGCACGGGCCTGATCGGCATGTGCGCCATCGCGCTGGCCCTGATCCAGAAGACCGTGAACTTCCTGCCCTTCTAGGCTCGTATATTCAAACGTGACAACTTTAGTAAGACAAGAAGTAAGCCGGACACCGGGGCGCAAGGGCTGGAAGACGATGGGCTGGCAGGGCCTGACGATGCAGGTCCCGCCCGCCTGGAACCTGGTCTCGTATGGCGGCGACGCCAAGGTCGGCAGCCTGCGGCTGGACAACAGCGAGTTCGACACCCACGGCGTCCTGGGCGTGGACGTCCGCTGGATTCCGGTCAAGGGCAAGGTGACGGACGCCGACCTGGAGAAGCGCCTGACGCAGTACCTCGCCTCCATCGAGAAGAGCGCCAAGCGGCAGCGCATCGCGCCCGTGACGCAGATCAAGGAACTCCGGGACGCGCGCCGCCCGGAGCGGACGGGCCTGCGGTCGTTCACCTGGAAGGCCGACCGGAAGGCGGTCGGGCGCATCTGGCACTGCGCCGAGTGTATGCGCGTCGTCATCGCCCAGGTCGTCGGCGGCGTGCGGGATGACTTCGGCAACCTGGCGTCCGACGCGCTGCAAACGCTGGAATGCCACGCCCAGGATGATGACTGGCGCGTCTGGTCGCTGTACGACCTGCACACGCAGGCGCCGGGCGACTACGCGCTGAAGACCAAGCCGCAGCTCATGAACATCTATGTGCAGCTCCCGTTCGTGCGCGGCAACTCGATGGACTCGCTCACCGTGGAGCAGTGGGGCGTCGCGAACGTCCAGCTCCGGGGCGCGTACCTGGACCAGTGGTTCCGGCAGAAGAACGGGGCGCTGGAAGGGCAGCTTCGGTACGAGGCGCGCGAGGCGACCGCGCAGGGGCATCCCGCGCTGGCCCTGACGGGGCGGCGGACGGGCGTGTCTTACTGGATGTCCCAGGCCGTGCCGCAGCTCACGCGGCTGCAAATGCCCGCCACCCACTTTGAAGCGCGCATCTGGGAGTGCCCCGAAAGCAACAAGGTCCATCTGGTGCAGTCCTTCAGCCGCCGCCCGCAGCCGGACCTGGTCGAAGAGATCGTCGAGCGTACCCTGTGTCACGGCTGAGTCTGATGAATTCGCTGCGCCAGTCCATCCCGTTCCTGGCGCGCGAAAAGGGAAGCCTGCCGCGCGGCGAAATGCTGGCCCTGAAGCCCGTCCGCAGCCGCGAGATCGCCTGGGAGATGAAAGCCGCCGAGGGCGAGGCGCCGGGCGCGAAGCTGACCGTCCCGCGCCGCGACGACCGCGTGGGCCAGATCCTCTCGCGCATCTTCCGCATCACGGGCACGAAGACCATCGAGCTGGACGAGATCAACGCCCAGCTCTGGGCGCGCTGCGATGGGCAGCACAGCGTAGACCAGCTCATCCGGTACGCCTGCGAGACGTACAAGATGAACCGCCGCCAGGGCGAGGTCGGCGTCATCACCGCCATGCGGATGTTCGCCCAGCGCGGCCTGATCGGGCTGGGGACGGGCGGGGCCAGGACTGGTGGGACAGGCAGTGGGACAGGCAGTGGAAAGGGGACAACCGATGTCCGTAGCAATCACAACCGACAACGGCCGCAGACCAAGAGGCGACGCCGGCATTAGGACGCAGATCAACCTGCCCTGGAGCAAGGCGATCCAGATCGCCATGAACTCCTTGAAGATTCGTTTCTGGCGCTCCATGATCACAGGGGCGGGCATCTTCCTGGGCATCGCCTTCCTGTGCTTTTCGGGCGTGACCGCCTTGCTGGAGGCGCACAACTCGGACGCCTTCAACCGGCAGATCTGGCTGGTCATCATGGCCCTGCTGGTCTGCACGGTCGGTATCACCAACTCCATGCTGATGTCGGTCTCGGAGCGGTTCCGCGAGATCGGGACGATGAAGTGCCTGGGCGCCCTGAACTCGCTGATCGTGCGCCTCTTTCTCATCGAGGCGATCTTCATGGGCTTCGTGGCCTCGTCCGCCGGCTGGGTGCTCGGCTTCCTCGGCATCTTCCTCGTCCGCTGGGCGTCACTAGGCTGGAACCCCGGCGTCACGCACCTGACGTTCGGCGTGATCCTGGGGTCGCTGATCGGGTGCGTCCTGATTGGCGGCTTCCTGACGCTGATCGCCGCCCTGCTGCCCGCGCAGCGCGCCGCCCAGATGCCGCCCGCCGCCGCCCTCCGCACGGAGGTCTGATCCCGTTCTTCCAGTCCGCGAAGGCGGACGTTCGCCCTTCCAAAGACCCGGATTTCAATCCGGGGGACCATCGGAGAAATCATTCAGTGTCAGCAACGGAATACATCGTCCGCACCAAGGACGTCGTCAAAGTCTTTACCCTCGGCGAAGAGAAGCTGCGCGCGCTCGACGGAGTCAACGTGGACATCCGGCGGGGCGAGTACATCTCCATCATGGGGCCGTCGGGGTCCGGCAAGTCCACCCTGTTCAACGCCATCGGCGGCCTGGACAAGCCGGACAGCGGCAGCGTGTTCATCAACGACGTGGACATGGCGCAGCTCGACGCCGGGGAACTCGCCTACCTGCGCTGCCACACCATCGGCTACATCTTCCAGACGTTCAACCTGATCACGGTGATGACGGCCCTGGAGAACGTCACCCTGCCGACCATCTTCGCGGGCCAGCCGACCGACGACGGCATCGCGCGGGGCATGGAGCTTCTGGACATCGTCGGCCTGGGGCACCGCTACCACCACAAGCCCTCGCAGCTCTCGGGCGGCCAGCAGCAGCGCGTCGCCATCGCCCGGTCGCTGGCGAATAACCCCTCCATCATCCTCGCCGACGAGCCGACGGGCAACCTGGACTCGAAGACGGGCGAGGAGATCATCGCGCTCCTGCGCCGCTTGAACAAGGAGCAGGGCGTGACCATCATCACGGCGACCCACGACTACAAGATGGTGGACGTGTCCGACCGCGTGATCTGGATTCGGGACGGCAAGGTGGAGAAGATCGAGAACCGGGCTGACATCAAGATCAACATCGGCGGCATGGCGGGCGAGGCCGAGCACCTCGTCGGCACGGCGGACGCGATGCATGTGTAGGGAGGCTTGACGAGGCGGTCGGCGAGATCAGACAAGGACAAGAGGGCGGGGGAACCCCGCCCCTACAGATCGTGTGTAGGGGCCGGGTTTCCCGGCCCTCTTTTTGTTTGCCGCCCGCGTCACCCCAGCCGGTACAAACTCAGCGTCCCGTCGCTCGTGTAGACCAGCAGGACGTGGCCGTCCGCCGAGAGCGCTGTCTGGCGCAGCAGGCCGGGCTGGGGGTAGCTAGCGAGGATGTGGCTGTCTTTGCCCAGCGCGTACAACGTCCGCTGGCCGTCCGAAACGAGGATGCTGCTGCCGTCCGGGGCCAGCGCGACCAGCGTCGGGGAGAACAGCAGGCCGCCGCGCTCCCAGAGCGTGGTGCCGTCACGGTCCAGCAGGCGGAGGTGATGCTCGGACAGGCTCTGATCGCCCCGGACGATCTGGCGCAGGTAGGTGACGGCCACATACCGGCCGTCTTCGCTGATCTGGGCGCTGGGGTAGAAGGCGTCGTCGCCCAGCTCCGCCTTCCACTGCGGGTTGCCGCCGCCGTCGCTGCGCCACAGGTACAGGGCGGGGTCGCTCTGGCGGACGTTGCCGAAGGACGTCCCCAGGATGTACTTGCCGTTGCCGGAAAGCTGGGCCGTGAACAGCCGGTCCACCAGCCGGGGGCGCGCGGGGGACTCTTTGGGGAAATGCCAGAGGCATTTCCCGCGCAGGGTGTAGCAGGCGATGCCGCTGTCGTCCCACGCCCCGGTGACGAGGTACGAGCCGGCGGGCGGGGAGGTGATGGCGACCGAGTCGCCGATGCCGCCCAGGGACCACTGGTGGATGCGCTTCTCGCGCTTCCCCGGCTCATAGGGCTGGTCGCTGAGGATGTACAGGTACAGCGACTTGCCGCCCGTGACGACCCCGCCGTAGCAGCCGTCGGCGGAGATCTGCGCGTCCCAGACCGCCCCGTCCAGTGTCCGGTGTGAGAGCGTCGCGCCGTCCTCGCCGCGCAGGATCGTGAACTCGGGCTGGGCGGGGTCCAGCGGGGACCAGGCGGCGACGAACGAGCCGGCGGCGCTCACGTCCACGGACGAGGCGTTCGCGGCCGGGTGGACCCACAGCGGCCGGTCCGGCTGGGTGCGCCAGTGCCAGAGCGAGACCGCGCCCTTCGGCCCGCTGGCGAGCGCCACCAACTCCCCCTGCGGCGACAGGGCCGCCCCCCGGAAGCCGGCGACCGCCCGCGTCCAGAGCAGCGTCAGCGGCGCGGGCGGGGGCGGCCTCCGGTCCGCCGCCCGTGTGCCGCCGGTCCGCAGCCAGAGCGCGCCCAGCCCCAGCAGGCACAGCCCCACCGCCGCTCCCCCCAGCCATCGGCGCTTCCTCATCGGTGATCTCTCATGGCGTGACCAGCGACAGGAACAGCCGGTGCGCCCGGTCGTCGTCGGTCAGCTCCGGGTGGAACGCGCTCCCCAGGATCGTCCCCTGCCGGACGAAGACGGTCTTGCCGTCGTAAGTCGCCAGCGTCTCCACGCCCGGCCCGGACTGGGCCACATATGGGGCGCGGATGAAGACCGCCCGCAGGGGGTCCGGCCCCAGGACGGGCACGTCCAAGGCGGTCTCGAACGAGTCCACCTGCCGTCCGAAGGCGTTGCGGGCGACGACGGCGTCCAGCAGGCCCAGGGTCGGCTGCCCGCCGCGCTCGCCGGTCCCCTCGGCGATCCCGCGCGCCAGCAGGATCAGGCCCGCGCAGGTGCCGTAGACCGGCTTGTCCTGGGCCGCCGCCTCCCGAATGGCCGCGTCCACGCCGTAGCGGGCCAGCAGCTTGCCGATGGTGGTGCTTTCGCCGCCGGGCAGGACGACCCCGTCCGCCCGCGCCACGTCGCCGGGCGTCCGGGCCGGGTAGGCGTCCGCCCCGAGCCGGGCGAGCATGTCAATGTGCTTCTGGAAGTCGCCCTGCATGGCGACCACGGCTATTTTCGGTTTCTGGTTCATACGTCCCCGATTATAGCACATGTTTTGTCCCGGCACTGGAAGTGCCGGTCTACTCTTGAGTGAAAACCGCTACGCGGTTGAAGAATAAGACAAGCCGATTGACCCTTCCTCAGTCGCGGAGCGACTTTCACTTTGAGTAGGCCGACACTTCCAGTGCCGGTCAATCTCTGTATCCCGGCGGCGGGGGCCAGACGCCCTCCTGGAGAATGGATGGCGCGTCGCGCTGTGCAAAGAAAGAGGCGGCCCCGGCCTGACGCTTCCGCTGAATGTGGGCGCGTCCGTAGCGGATGAGTGAAACAGGGCCGGAACTAATCAGCCAACAGCTTACCAGGACTGCGAACGATTGCCAGGAGTCTACCGCCATGAAGGATACACCTTTTGTGACCCACGACTCAATGTTGCTTACAGTCAGGACCAGCATGAGTGGGAGCAGGCCCCAGAGGAACGTCCGGCGGCGCGCGATCGCCGTCAGGAGACCGGGCAGTACAAGCAGGCTCAGGAAGACACTCGGCCAAAATATCCAATCGTCCACGCCGGTAAAATGCGTTGCCACATTGATGCGTCTCGCGAACGGCGCGTATCTGGCACAGGCTGATAAAATCCCGCCTCCCAGCCCGCCGAGGATGCCGACCAGCCAAGCCCGCGTGTCCCACCCTTGCTTCGCGTTCTGCATCGCTAGAAATGCTTCGTGTCGTGGTCCCAGGCGCTCGTCTGCCAGTTGTCCGGCGCGTCGGGGTTGGGCAGCCAGGGCGGCAGGGAGAACATCAGGAACGCGCCCAGCGCGGCGACATACGGCTCGTACAGCGCGCGCAGCTCGGCCAGCTTGGCGTCGTCCTCGGGGCCGTCGCACAGCGGCAGGCCGGCGCGGGCCAGCGTCAGGCGCAGGGTGGCGAGGTCTTCCAGGGGCAGGCGGTCCGGGTC
>CAXTWM010000070.1:0-17256 GCA_964247915.1 uncultured Armatimonadales bacterium
GGCCTCCAATCATTCCTACGCCGAGCGTGAGGGCGGCGGCGATCCAGTTCGGGCGGGTCAAAGCATATCCTTCAAGCAGGGCCGGTTCCTTGCGGACGCGGCCCTGCGACTTGCGTTGCGCCCATTATAGCACAGCCGGTCAAGGGACGGGCGAAGAAACGCGCGCCGCAAGGTAAACTAACCCATGACGCGACGGCACTCGTGACGGCCCCGCGCAGGAGCAGACCGATGGACGGCAAGCGGCTACTACATTCCCTGCGGCTGGAGAACTTTCTGTCGTATGGCCCGGAAGGTGTTCAACTGGAACTAGAGCCATTGAACATTCTCATTGGACAGAATGCGTCAGGAAAGTCCAATCTCATCCAGGCAATAGAGTTGTTGCGGGCTGCCCCTAGTGATGTCACCATCCCGATCGTTCAAGGCGGTGGGGTTGAGGAATGGCTTTATAAAGGTGAGGCACAGATGCCGACAGCAGGTATCGCCACATCGGTTGACTACCCTGTCACGGATGACCAGCTACATCATTTTGCGTTATTCACAGCAATCAATCAGCGTTTTCACATCGTAGATGAAGCAATCGAAAGCGCAACTGGTGGCGAGAGACATGACATTCCCGGCATTTATTATAGCTACCAGAAGGGCGAGCCAGCCGTTGCTGCAAGGGTGAATGTGGTCAGAGGAAACGAGAGCTTCCCAACTCTACGATGGGCAGATCGGCCCATCAGTGGCATCAAATCCGATTTATCTATCCTGTCTCAACGCAATGATCCAGACTCCTACCCTGCACTCAGCTATCTTTCTGAACAGTACCGCTCCATCAAAATCTACCGTGGCTTTAACTTTGACGGCCCCAACTCCATGCGCCGTGCCCAACAGCCCGACCTTCCGACTGACTTTCTAGAGGAAGATGGGCGCAACCTTAGCCTTGTCCTCAACGATCTGCAATATAGGGGGGCGCTGGAGACTATTGTTGAGAAGCTAAAGGTGGTCTATGAGGACGTAGAGAGCATCAGCGTCCGGGTCGCGGGCGGGACCGTGCAGACGTTCCTCCGGGAGCGCGGCATGAGCAGCGCCATCCCTGCCGCGCGGCTGTCTGACGGGACCCTGCGCTACCTGTGCCTGCTGACGATCCTGTACCACCCGACCCCGCCGCCGCTCATCTGCTTGGAGGAGCCGGAGATTGGGCTGCATCCCGACCTCATCTCCGGCCTGGCCGAGATGCTGCGGGAAGCGTCCCAGCGGACGCAGATCATCGTCACGACGCATTCGGATTTGCTGGTTTCCAAGTTCAGCGACACGCCGGAGGCCGTGGTCGTCTGTGAGCGGACGCCGACGGGAACGACGCTGAAGCGGCTGGAGGCGAAGGCGCTGGAAACTTGGCTGGAGGAGTATTCGCTCGGCGAAGTTTGGCTGAAGGGCGGCATCGGGGGGACGCGCTGGTGACGCTGATCAAGTTCCATGTGGAAGGAGGCGTCAGCAAAAACCAGGACGCGGAGATGCGGGAGGGCTTCCGTAAGTTCTTCGCCGCACTCGACGAGTCGGTCAAAAGCCGGGGCAACAGCATCCGGTTCGTCCTCCACGGCTCACGCCGGAAGGCTTACGACCAGTTTTGCGCCGCCTTGAAGGATGAGCCGGAGGCGTACCATGTGCTGCTGGTGGACTCGGAAGATCCCGTAGCGCATCGGGGCGAGTGCTGGCGACATCTTGAAGAGCGGCAGGCGGATGGCTGGGCGCGTCCCGCCGGTGTGGAACAGGCGCAGTGTCAACTCATGGTGCAAGCGGTGGAAGCGTGGTTCTTCGCCGATGCTGATGCCCTGCAAACGTACTACGGACAGGGCTTTCAAGTAAGCGGCCTCCCGGTCCGTCAGAACGTGGAGGAAATCCCGAAGAGCGAACACGTCACAAAACTGGAAGCGGCGACGCGCCAATCGCAAAAGGGCCAGTACCACAAGACGAGGCACCTGCCGGGCCTTTTGGGCAGGATATGGGCCTCCAAAGTCCGCGCCCGCGCCTGGCACTGCGACCAGATATTCGTCACGCTGTCGGAGAGGCTGGGGGCAGGGTTGCCGCCGCTGTGCGCGTTCTCTCAGGAGCCGTAGGCAGTCACTTCGGCGCGGGCGGCGTGTCCCCCCGCAGGGCGGCGGCGATGTTGGGGTGGAAGATTTCGTATCGAGCGTCCGTGTGGGCGGCCATGTCCAGCATGATCTTGTAGGCGTTCGGCGGCACGGGGCCGCCGTCCTGGAGGTAGTGGGCGACGGCGGCCCAGCCGGGCGTCCAGGGGACGGTGACGAGGTCTCCGCGCGCGTTGCCGGGCTTTTTGTAGGTCCAGTAGAGGACGCCTGCGGTGACGCCGCCCTTGCCCGCGCGCCACAACCGGACCATCTGGGCCAGCCAGGAGTCCCGGTTTTCCCCGGTCTCGCCGATGAAGATGGGAATGTGGTGTTCCGAGGCGTACTGCCAGTTCAGGTACTTGCGCCCGTTGTAATGGTTGGCCTCGGTCGGGAGGTCGGCGTCAATGGAGACAGGCACCTCGCCGTGATAAAAGTGGGGCGCGAGCGCCATGTCGGCGTCCAGCGGGTCGCCTAAATACCAGTGGCCGGGCGTGCCCAGGTCCGAGTAGACGTTCGGCTCGACGACGATCAGGTGATGGGGGTCTACGGCGCGGATGGCGTCCCGAATCTGGACGTAGGTGGGGCGCAGGCGGTCGTCGTGGTAGCCGGGCGGCTCGTTGAGCAGGTCGTAGCCCAGGATGTTCGGGTCGTCCCGGTAGCGCCGCGCGACCGCCGCCCAGGCGGCCTTGACCTGGTCGAGATCGGGGCTGGCCTCGGTCTCGGAGCGGACGAACACGCTGCCGCTCTTCACGGTGTCCGGGTAGACGTGCATGTCCGGGAGGACGTACACGCCCTCCCGGCGGCACCAGGCCAGCAGGCGGTCGAGCGAGCGCAGGCCGGCGGGGGCGTCCGCGCCCAGGAAGTCGCGCCAGTCCAGGGGGACGCGGACGGTGTTGAAGCCGAGCGCTTTGATACGGCGGATGTCCGGCTGGGTGATGTAGTTGTCCCGCCAGGCGGCCCGCCAGGTCTGAAAGTTCGCCTCGCTCCCGGCGGCAGTTCGCAAGGCCAGCCGGATCTGCTCGTTGGAGTGGCCGCCCCCCATCATGTAGGGTTCCGGGACCAGCCAGTTGCCCAGGTTGACGCCGCGCGGCTGGAACGGGGCATTCCCGAGCCTCATCTGCGTGCCCTGAGCGCGGACGAAATCGGGAGCGCTTCGGGCAGGCCGGCAGACGCCGACGGCAAGCAAGGCCAGGCCGCAGACAAGGAGCATCCGCAGGCGGCGAATCTGTGTCATAAAGGTTTTCCCGTTGAGGCAATGGCCCGACTCTAGCATAGGCAGCGCGATTTGTCAACATCGGCGCCACTCGGTTCTTTTGGCGTCAGGGGTATACTGAGGGCGATGCTGCGACCGCTCCTCCCCATTTTCTTTCTGCTCATTCTGGCCGCCGACTCTTCTGTCTACGCGACGCCGCCCGCCGCCGTGCCGTATGTCTGGAAGAACGTCGCGGTCGGCGGCGGGGGGTATGTCACCGATGTCTACTGCCACCCGAAGCAGAAGGATCTGGTCTACATTCGGACGGACGTCGGCGGGTTCTTCCGCTGGGACGCACCCGCCTCGCGCTGGGTGCCCATCACCGACGGGTTCGGGCGTGACCGGAGCAACTACTACGGCGGGGAGGGGCTGGCGCTCGATCCGAGCGACCCGAAGATCGTCTACATCGCGGCGGGCAAGTACGGGTGGGGGACGCCGCCGGGGACGATCTTCAAGTCGGGCGATCAGGGGCAGACGTGGAAGAAGTTGCCGATTGACCTGAAGATGGGCGGCAACGAGGACCACCGCTGGGGTGGGCCGCGTTTGGCCGTCTCGCCGTTCCACCCCTCCGTCCTGCTGTTCGGCTCGCGCCACGACGGCCTGTGGCGGAGCGCGGACGCCGGGGCATCCTGGGCGCGCGTCGTCACATTTCCGGGAACGGGCAAGGACGGGATCGGCATCACGGCGGTCGCGTTCGGACTGAAGACGCCCGGCGTCGTGTCCGCCGCCGCGTTCGGGGACGGCGTATACCAATCGTCCGACGACGGCGTGACCTGGCGCAAGACAGGCGGCGGGCCTGCCGAAGTCGAGCGACTGGCGGCCTCGCCGGGCGGGGCGGTGTACGCGACCCACGCGCACGGCGTCGGCAAATACGTCGGCGGGACCTGGGCGGACGTGACGCCGCCGGACTCCCTCAATGGCGCGGGCAAAGCCTTCAACGGCCTGTCGGTCAACCCGCGTGATCCCCGTGACCTGCTCGTCTGCGTCGCTTCTGACCGCCTGCTCCTGTTCCGCTCCCGCGACGGCGGGGCGACCTGGGCAGAAGAAAAGACCCAGACGCGAAGCTCGGTGCCCTGGTACTCCGGCTTCATGCGGCAGATCGCGAACACGGCGGGGCTGGCCTTTGACCCGGTCGTGCCGGGCCGCGTCTGGCTCTCGGACTGGTACGCGACCTACCGCACGGAGGACATCAACGCCGCGCCGGTGGTTTTCACCAACCACGAGCGCGGGCACGAGGAGCTGGTCGTTTTCACCCTGGCCTGCCCGCCCGGCGGCCCGCCCCTGCTGTCGGGAACGGCGGACGTGGACGGGTTCGTCCATGACGCCCTGGACACGTTCCCCGCGCACGGCCTGGGCGGCTACTACGGCGGCAAAGGGCCGACGTTCGGGTACACCGAGGGGCTTGCCTGGTGCGCGTCCCAGCCCAATCGCGTCGCACGGGTGGGCGTGACTCCGTGGAACAGCACGGGCGGCGGGGCGCTCTCGCGGGACGGCGGACGGACCTGGGCGGCGTTCCCGGCCTGGGACTCCAAGATACTCGCGGCCCGCGTCGCCATCTCCGCGACCGACCCCGACAACATGGTCGTCCTGCGCGTCGGGCCGGGTCCTGCCCTGGCGACGCATGACGGCGGCCACTCCTGGCAAAACGTGGTAGGGCTGCCGGACAACCTGATTTCCGGCGTCTGGAACTGGCAGACGCCGCTGGCCGCCGACGGGGCGCGGACGGGGGTGTTCTATGTCTGCCATGACGCTCAGGTCTACAAGAGCACGGACGGGGGCGCGTCCTTCACAGTGTCTGCGTCGGGTCTGCCGGGCGGAGGTCAGGCACTGGTGACGGTGCCGGGGCAGGCCGACGATGTGTGGTTGGCGGCGGGCGACGGCGGCCTGTCCCACTCCACCGACGGCGGCCTGACGTTCCGGGCGCTGCCCGCCGTCAAGCAGGCGTCCCTGTTCGCCGTCGGCAAGGCCGCGCCGGGACGGAAGAACCTCACCCTGTATCTGGACGGCGCACTGTCCGATGGCCGCAAGGGCATCTTCCGATCTTTAGACAGCGGCGTCTCGTGGGAAGCGATCAACGACCCCCGCGAGCCAGTCGGCGATGAGCCGAACGCGATGGCGGCGAGCTTTGACACGTTCGGCTTGGTCTTCCTCGGCACGAACGGGCGCGGAACATATTACGGCCAGGCCGTTCGGCGCTGAGAAGAAGGGCGAACACACACGAAAGGGCGAACACACACGAAAGGGCGAACACAAGGTTCGCCCTGATTATTTGATCCACTCACAAGGCCACGCCATGCACCCTCACCATCATTCTCTCACCGCCACCGCCCTGCTGCTGTTGAGCCTCGGCGGAGCGGGCTGCCGGGCGCAGCAGGCCGCCCCCAAGCCAGCCTCCCCGCCTCCGCCCGTGGTCAATTCCGGGGACGCCACGCCGCTGGCCTACACGGTCTCGCCCGATGACCCGCGCCTGCGCTATGAGGGGCGCTTTGACCGGCGGGACGCGGGGGGGCCGCGCTGCGCCTGGCCCGCCAGCGCGGTGACTCTGCGCTTCCAGGGGCCGGGGCTGAACGTCCGGCTGGCGGACTCGAACAACGACGAATATGAGGTCGTCGTGGATGGCCGGCCCTCCGCCGTGCTGGTCACACGGGGCGGGACGCACCTGTACGGCGTCTTCCGGGCGGCGACGGGCGGCCCGCACACCGTCACGCTGGTCAAGCGCACCGAGGCGTTCTTCGGGACGACCCAGTTCCTTGGCTTCCAGGTCGCGCGGGGGGGGCGGCTGCTCGCACCCCCGCCGCGTCCCGCGCGCCGCCTGGAGGTCGTCGGCGATTCGATTAGTTGCGGCTACGGCAACGAGGCCAAAGATCAGCACGAGCGGTTCACGTCGGCCACCGAGAATGCCTATCTCAGCTACGGCGCGGTCGCCGCCCGCACGGTCGGCGCGGAGTACGTCTGCCTCGCCTGGTCGGGGCGGACCATGTGGCCAAAGAACACGATGGGCGAGGTTTACGGCCTCGTCCTGCCGCTCGATCCGGGCAGCCGGTGGGACTTTGCGCGCTGGACGCCGGACGCGGTCGTTGTCACCCTGAGCACGAACGATTTCAACGGCGGCACGCCCGACCGCAAAGGGTGGACGGCGGGTTACGAGGCGTTCCTGGCGCGCGTCCGGGGGAACTACCCCCGCGCCTCCATCTACTGCGCCACCAGCCCCATGATGGCCGGCAACCCCGCCGCCGTCGCAAAGTCGTACCTGACCCAGATCGTCTCGGACGAAAACGCGGCGGGGGACAAAAAGGTCCGGCTGCTCGTTTTCGAGACGCAGGACGGCGGCAAAAACGGCTTCGGGGCGGACTGGCACCCCAGCGTCAAGACCGACGCGCTCATAGCCGAGAAACTGGCCGCGACCCTGAGGGCGGACCTGGGGTGGAAGCGGTGACGGCGTCGCACCAGGCCAACCGGCGCGTCGCGTCGGCGGCCAGCGCGTACAGAGTCGCCAGGGCGTGCGCCGCCGCCCCGCAGGCGGTCGCCTGCTCGTCCGGCGGCGTCCGGGCGGCAGGCAGGGAGCGAGCCAGGTTGAAGTCGAGCCAGACCAGCCACTTGTCCAGGACCGCGACGGCGGCATGACGCAGCGCGGCACGGTCCAAAGGGGCGGCGCTGCGGTAGCCGTCCAGGAAGGCGGCAAAGGGCCGGGCGTCGGGCGGCCCCGCCGCCTGTCCGGCCCAGTTCAGCGCAGCCCCCATGACTTCCAGGGCCGGGTTCATCGCGCCGGCCTCCTCCCAATCCAGCAGGTGGGGCGTGTGCGGGTCGCTCCACAGGACGTTCTTCTGGTCCATGTCCCGGTGCGTCGCGGTCCAGCCGTCGCCCAGCGCCTCCCGCGCCGCCCGTGCGTCCGTACTCCAGGCGGCCAGATGGGGCAGCGCGTCGCTTACCTCGCTGGCCCAGGCCACCCCGCCCGCCCGCGCCTGGCGGGCCAGATCGTGCCAATGGTCGTCGAAAAAGTGCGGCGGCGCGGGCGGCTCCAGGCCGCCGACATCCGGCGCCAGGGCGTGCAGCCGCCCCAGCAGCGCGCCGATCTGCCGGGCCGCGTCGGGAGGGGCGGGGCCGGGCGGCAGGGTCGTCCCCGGAAGCCAGGGGAACACCATGACTGTGGCCGCTCCGACCGTCTGCACCGGCCCGTCGGGGCCGGGCAGCGCGAGGACGGCGGGCAGGCCCGCCCGCGCCGCCGCCTGCGCGATCCGCTCCGCTCGCTTGTAGCGCCCGAGCCATCCCGGCTCCCGCAGCAGATGCGGGTTCAGCACCTTGACGGCGTACTCGCCCCGCGCCGCCTGGGCATGGTAAAGCCGGTGCTTCAAGCCGCCTGTCACGGCTTGGGGCGGGCTGTCCAGAGTTCCCAAGCCGTAGACGGCGGCGATCTCGTCCCATGTTGCTTCGCTCATTGGGACATATACCCCGTTTCCCGGCAGGCCCGCCGGCGCAGCCCGGAGGAGGTGCGGTTGACAGCGGACGCGCGAAGCAGTACACTTTGGGAAGGAGGCTTGCTAGAATGGGAACATGGCACGTCGTCAAACAGGGGGAGTGGCTGTCTCAGATCGCCGCCCAACATGGGATCAGTGACGGGGAGACGATCTGGAATGACCCGCACAACGCCAAAATCAAGCAGACCCGGTCGCCCGAAATCCTGTTCCCCGGCGACCGGCTCTACATCCCCGAGAAGGGGTCTAAGACCGTCTCCCGCGCCACGGGCCGGCAGCACACGTTCGTGAGCAAGACGCCGACGCCGGAGACGCTGCGCGTCAAAGTGCTGAACGCCGACGGAAGCCCGCTGGCCCATCAGCGGTTCCGCCTGACCGTCGGCGGCCAGAAGTTCGCGGGCGTCACGACCGGGGACGGCGAGGTCGTCGCCGCCGGGATCGCGGCGTCGGGCGGCCACGCCGGTATGCTCGACTTTTACGAAATCGGCCTCACATTCCCGGTCGCCGTCGGGCACCTCAACCCCGCGCACGAGAAAAAGCCCGCCGACGAGGCCTACTATGACGACGGCGTCTCCGGCATCCAGATGCGGCTGGCAAATCTCGGCCTTGACCCCGGCCCGCCCAGCGGCGTCCTGGGGCCGCAGACCAGGGACGCGCTCCAGCGCTTCCAGGTCACGGTGATGCGCCGCCCGGCGGAGGAGGCCACGGGGGAGCTGGACGCCGAGACCCGGAACGCGATCATCAAGGCTTACGGCTGCTGAAAGCAAGAGGCAAGGCGAGTGGCAAAACCGAGCACGGACCCTTATAAGGTCACCTTTAACTGGGTGAAGGACGATGATCAGCACGGCAAGCTTACCGCCGTCTCGTGCGAGGAGGAGAACATCCCCGCCGACAAGACCTGGCTGGGCAGGCGCGTGAACAACTACATCCAGATCGCCAAACAGGAGGTACAGAAGGCTTGCCTGACCGTCAACAAGCCCAACACGCTCCAACTCAAGAAGGGCGGCTTCCTCTACATGGACGTGGGGTGCTGGCTGGATGGTCGCCAGACCTTCGGGCTGGCCTGCGGCGACGACGCAATGGTGTGCAAGTACAGCCCAGGGCAGGCCGGCCCCGCTGGGGGCGGCGGTGGGAAGAGCAGCGGGAACGCCCTGCTCGACGAGTTCACGGGGCTGCCGGGCGTCAGCATCATATCATGGAAGAAGATTCCGGCCCCGCACCCGGCGGGTCCCAAGCGCCTTTACCTCATCCTGCCCGACATGCACGTCGCCGAGGCCCCGCCGCCGGGCCACCCGAGGCCGCCCGACGACCCGAAATGGGGCACGACCGATTTCGGGGCGTGGGACATAGACCCGCACACCTACGATGAGTGGGCAAAGCGCGACCTCTTCAACTCGCGCGCCTCCATGCCCGCCATGATCAGTTTCCTGTCCATGGTGCAGGGCCTGGGGTGGGCGAACCAGATCACGCTGGTGCAGCTCGGGGACATGTACGAGCTTTGGGCCGCGCGTGAACTTCTCTTCAAAAAGTCCGACGACAACCAGGTCCACATAATCGGGGAGGGGGTCAAGACGGTCGGCGAGTGGGTCGGCAGGACTCACCTACTCTACCCGGAGCTTTTTCATGCCTTCGACATGTGCGCCTCAAAGGAGATGCAGATGGTGTTCCTGCACGGCAACCACGACGACTACCTCTCCAACCCAGATGTGGCGAAAGCCGCGAATGCTTACATCCAGACCGAGCCGACGCGCTACGGTGTGGACACGCGGAAGGGTCCAGCGACGCACGTTTACCCACGTCAAAAGGAGCTGCCCCAGGACAACGTGTTCATCGAGCACGGCCAGCGGTGCGACCAGTACAACCGCGATGGCGAGACAGAAGGCTACGAGAAGACAAATGAGGCCGTGACGCCGGGCCTCGTCGCCCGCGTCGCCAGTTGGATGGTGGACCTGAAAAATCTGGACACCGTGCGGAGGACCACGTTCGTGGTGGGGGCCGCCGCCCTGTGGTGCGTCCGGGAAAGGGATTTCGGCCTGTATGTGATGGGACACACGCACACGGCGGACCTGCACCAAGTCGAGGTCCACCACAAGCTCGAAGAAATAATCTATGGCCCGGAGAGCGTGACCATAATCGAGGAAGGGCCGCTCGACGGCGTTTCCCGCTGAGGCGGGTTCGGCGGCCTGCGGGCGGGTTGTCCTGCAAGCGTCGGCGCGGGGCCATCCCGTTCCAGGGCCTTGTGCCCTCGGCGCGGCTTTCATGTTCTTTTCATCTTGCGAGGCGACAATGATGCCATGAAGATCCTGTTGATCGAGGACGAGCCGGGCATCGCGCGCCTGATCCGCCGGGGGCTGGAGGAGGCGGGCTATTCGGTGGAGGCGACGGCGAACGGGCGGCAGGGGCTGGAGATGGCCGGGGAGAAGGGCTATAATCTCCTCCTCCTGGACCTGATGGTGCCCGGCCTGGACGGCTGGCAGGTGTGCGAGGCGCTGCGGGCCGGGGGCAGCCAGGTCCCCATCCTGATGCTGACCGCGCGGGACTCGGTGCAGGACCGGGTCCGGGGCCTAGATCTGGGCGCGGACGACTATTTGCCCAAGCCGTTCGAGTTCCCCGAGCTGCTGGCGCGCGTCCGCGCCCTGCTGCGGCGCGACCGGGTGCATCGCGCCCGCGTCATCCAGGTGGACGACCTGGTGATTGATACCGGCGGGCGCCGGGTCACGCGGGCGGGCGTCGAGGTCGGCCTGAGCCACCGCGAGTACGAGCTGCTGGAAGCGCTGGCCGCCCATGAGAGCCAGGTGCTGACGCGCGAAGTCATCCAGGAGCGCATCTGGATGGACGAGGATTCGTACTCCAACACCGTGGATGTCTACATCGGGATGCTGCGCCGCAAGATTGATGCCGGACACCCGCGCAAGCTGATCCAGACCGTCCGGGGCCTGGGCTACACCCTGCGCGTGCCGGACGAAGTTAGGACGGATGAGATTCGGACGCCGGACGCGGAGGTGACGCCGTGACAGCCTTGTCCCACAAGACCGCCGCGCGGCGGCGGCAGTCCGTCCGCACCCAGCTCGTCTGGTGGAACATCCTCGCGCTGGCCCTGCTGCTCGGCGCCCTGGGCGTCGTCGTCCGCACCCTGGTCCGGTCCACCATCACGAACTCCATAGACCGCGCGCTGTACGGGCGAACGCGGGCGATGATGGACCTGATGGCGCGGCGGCGCGGCGGCCCGAACGACGCCCCGCTCTCCAGGCCGTCCGATCCCCGCCCACCGCGCGAGGAGCGCGATCCGAACCCGTACCGCCCGCACCCGTTCGACCTGGCCGGTCGGTCGCTGGACCCGCACCGCCCCTGGGAGCCGCTGCTGGACCGGGCGGCGTTTCTGACCGCCACGGGCGGCAAGCCCGACTACTCCACTGTCGTCGTGGACGGCGAACCCATCCGCGTGCTGTCCCGGCCCTTCCCCCAATACGGGCCGGTCGAGGGCGTCATCCAGGCCCCGTACCCGCTGGCCGACGTCAACCGCGCCCTGCGCGGTCTGGACCGCGCCCTGCTGCTGCTGCTGCCCGTCGCCCTCTCCTGTGCGGGCCTGGCCGGCGCCCTGCTCACCGACCGCGTCCTGCGGCGGGTGCGGCGGCTGACGCAGGCGGCGGGGGGGATCGGGGCGCGCGACCTGTCCGAGCGGCTGCCCGTGACGGGCCGGGACGAGTTCTCCGAACTGGCGGACACCTTCAACGGCCTGCTGGGGCGGCTCGAAACCGCCTTCGCGCGCCAGCAGCGGCTGATCGAGCAGCAGCGGCGCTTCACCGCCGACGCCTCCCACGAGCTGAAAACGCCGCTGACCATCATCCAGGGCAACGCCAGTCTGGCGCTTTCGGGCCATCCCGGCCCGTCCGAGTACCGGCAGGCGATGGGGGAGATCGGGGTGGCGGCGGAAACGATGTCGCGCTTGGTGCGGGACCTGATCCTGCTGGCGCAGTCCGATTCGGGGCGGCTGGGCCAGGGCCGGATCGAGCTGCTGGTGCGCGAAGTGCTGGACGGGGCGCTCTGCCGCCTCCCGCGCCCGGAGGCCGCCGTCTGCCTGAACATTGAGGATGAGGCCCTGTCCGTGCCGGGCAACGAGGAGGAACTGGTGCGCCTGTTCACCAACCTGCTGACCAACGCCGCCCGGCACACGCCCCCTGAAGGCCGCATCACGCTCGCCGCCCGGCGCGAAGGCGGCCAGGTCGTCGTCACTGTCGCGGACACCGGCGACGGCATCGCGCCCGAGCACCTGCCGCACCTGGGCGAGCGTTTCTACCGCGTGGACAGCGCCCGCGCCCGGCTGGACGGCGGCACGGGCCTGGGCCTGTCCATCGCCCGCAGCATAGTGGAAGCGCACGGGGGAACCCTCACGTTCGCCAGCGCCCTGGGCGAAGGCACGACCGTGACGGTGACGCTGCCGGGGGCGGAGTAAGACCCCCCGGCCCCCAATTCTAGGGGAGTCAGAACCGGACCGCCGCCTGCCGCTCCTAATCCTGTCCCCCCAGAATTGGGGGCGAGGGGGTCCGTCACCCCGAACCCTTTTGCCCGCGCCGAACGTATAGGGGGCATGGACACTCCCACACCCGCCAGACAGGCGCCGCGCGGCTTCACCTTAATTGAACTGCTCGTCGTCATCGCCGTCATCGCGATTCTCGCCGCGCTGCTGTTCCCCACCTTCGCCAAAGTCCGCGACAACGCCCGCCGCGCCTCCTGCCAGTCCAACCTGCGACAGATCAGCATGGCGGTCATACAGTACACGCAGGACAATGAGGAACGTTACCCGGTCGGCAACAACGTCGGCCCCTGGGGACCCTGGGGGCGCGGCTGGGCCGGCGAGGTCTACCCCTACGTCAGCAGCGCCGAGGTCTTCCGCTGCCCGGACGATCCCACCGCCTGGCCTTCCGTCTCCTACTCCTTCAACGGCAACCTGGACGGCCAGCAGCGCGGCGGGACGCTCGCCGCATCCAGCGCGCCCGCCAGCACCGTCCTCCTCAACGAGTGCCAGGGCGTGACGGCCGACGTCCGCGACCCGCGCGAGGGCAACTCGGGGGCCGGGCACGGCAACGACGGCGGGGCGGGCTTCATTGACTACAGCGGCCCCGACGCCCATTGGGTGACGGGGCCGATGGGCCAGCCCGCCTGGACGGACGGCCTGAACGGCGGCGGCTACGGCAATCAGTGGCAGGGCCTGCACGCGGGCGGCTCCAACTTCGCCCTGGAAGACGGCCATGTGAAGTGGCTGCGCCCCGAGCGCGTCTCCCCCGGCTTCGCCGCCCTCACCCCCACCGGCGACCAGAACCTCAACGGCACCTTCGGCAGCGGCGGCGTCGCGGCGGGCACGGGCTTCATGGGCCAGGCCCCCAAGAACTTTGTCGCCACCTTCAGCCCGATCTGACTCCCCCTCAACGCTTCGGCCCAATAGGGGGCGAGTGACGCGGAACCGCCCGCTTTCTGACGAAGGCGGGCCGTTCGTGATTGAGGCTGGGAGCAGGTGCCTCACAACAAGATCGAGAAGCCCGCCTGCGTGAAATGGTGGTCATGCGTCAGGGCATAATAGATGCCCCGGTTCTGCATGATGATAAAAGAGGAGCAATCGGTATGTCCCCATCGCTTGTCGGGCCGCCTCTTGTAGAACTCGAACGCGACATCAAAGGGACATTCCGCATTCGGAACGATCTCGACATTCGCGTTTGCCTTGAGGGTCTGAATCAACTCTATCGCTGCTCTCCGACCTATCTCAGATTTCCCCAATGCGTTCAAGACTTCCGTTAGGACCATCTCGCTGGTGATGATACGCACACGGTTTGATTTCAACTCAACCGCTAATGCTCTTGCGGCATCGTGCAGACCGTCCTTGACATCAATCAAAGCTTGCCAGTAGACAGTATCGGCAAACGCGACTTCCATAGTGTTTGCCTATTCTTGAAGAGAGAGGTGCAAAGCCTCTTTCTCTTCTTCCGTGAGTGTCGCCTGAAAAGCTAAAATGCCGTCCAGGTAGAACGGGGCATCTTCGACCCACTGCGGCTGAGTGCTGGTTTCCACCTCTTGCACCTGAGCCTTAACCTTGTGCTGCCGGGCCGGCTTCTTCCCACGGCGCTGAAGGCCGCTCAAATCTGTTTGTAGTGCCACGCGGGTTGTCCTTTCTCATCGGCATTCTCGTCTCATCCATGAGTGTCGGCCTTCGTTGACCTCTCCGATATGTATCTTACCACATGTGGCCGGGGAACAGTTCAGCCTTCTAGGCGTCGCGGCGGGAACCCGCTTCATGGGCCAGCCCCCCGAGAACTTCACCGTCACCTGCGCCCGAGTTGAGCTGAAGCTGTTTGTCTTCGTCATGATGAAGTTACAGGAATGATTGGTGTCTACTCATGGCCGCAATGACAATGCTTTGAGGACGTTGGGGACATAGTTTGAATTTCCATGATTAGTGACAACCCATCCATTCGGGCTGTTGGCATCATAGCCATAGTAGGTGCCTGAGTTGTATTCCTTTATCGCCTCTATGGACACGGGATCTATCGAAACTCCAGTTGCTCGGTCAACGTAGACAAAAGGTTTAGCATCCGGCTTAGGATGTTTTGCCATCTTGTCTTTAATCGCCTTAATACGCTTTGTTGCGCTCGCCAGCTTCCCTAAGTACACCATGTAGCCTTTGTCTAAGTTGTCCTTCCAGTTCCACAAATCTTCCTCACCTCTTGCATAGGAAGCACTAGAGTTAAGTTCCAACTGGCTAAGACCCCACCCATCGCCATACCCCCAGTTGGGCCAGCCATCGATCTCTGCGTTGTCAGAGGCATTAAACTGATGCCACCCGGTACTCTCCCAAGCGACTATGTTCGGGAACGGGAATTTCTTTCCGGTAGATGACATATACTCGAGAATTTTAGCCTGGTCTGGGTTAGCCCCTCGAATAGAGTAACCTTCTGGGAGTTCACCGTCCACTGTAGCACCTGGGTTGCCGTTATGATCACAAAAAGTGGCAACCACATGCACTTTGAGATTCCCGCCAGCCCAGAGATTTCCACACCATTGCCCGAAGACATAATTTAGGAAATCTGGTGTCCATTCACCACTTCCCGTTATGTCTTTTGTTGCAGCATTCGGAACGCGATAGGGGCCATGTATCAGACTGACAGGGATATGTTTCTTGGTCTTCTTGTCAATTTTGAAGCCCTTCTTAGTGAACTCCATAGTCAAGTACCAGCTAAATCGCACTATACCAATATCAGTGCCTTGTGGGAGCTGCGCTAAAAATGTGACGGCTGGCATTTGTGGGGTATCGTTGATGCAGGCTGTTTTATCTGTGTCAAATCCTTGAGTCGCAACCACTGTAATCATGGGTACATCCACCTGCACTGTAGCCGATGCAGTAGACGCACCACAGGACGCAGTGACGGTTTGGGAGCCAAGAGTATTGTAGGTCACTGCGATGCTATCTCCGGCAGCACCTGATGGCACACCGCTACCTGACCAAGTAATTTTGCTACCGGAAGGCATTCCATTTACATTCGCCGTGAACGTCACCGGTACACCGAGAGTGATTTTATTCTCCGGGCTGAATGTCACGTTTGAAATAGTGCAAGTGTTTTCAGGGGCAGTGTTGGTATTATCCGGTAGAGATAAGATCGGCACGGCGATAAGAGCCTGTGCCCCTTGTCCTATGGAATAGCCGATGTTCAGGGACGCACCTTCTCCCGAAGCGTCACCCATTCCTGTGATTTGTCCCAAAGTCGGGCCACTCGCGGCTGACGGCGCGGGACCGGATGCTACCGTCATCAGATGAGGCATGGCTGCCCCGTCTGGGGCTGCTTTGGCCTGTCTGACGGCATCGGGCGTAACGCGGAACTCGTAGAGGTTGCGGCCCATGTTGCCGTCCAGGATTGTGTAGCGCGCGTAGACGCCGGGCTGCACCTCCGCCCAGGGGGAGGGCGACGGGTCGCTGGAGGGCGGCAGGACGCGGGGCAGGCCATCGCCTTGCGGCTCGAAAAGCATGTCGGGCAGGCGCTCGGCGGAGACGGTTTTGTTCGTGAGAATCTGCCGTGCCGCTTCCATCCGCATCACGGTCTTGCCGACATCCCCCATCTGGCCGATCAGCGCCTCGAACGAGGGGATACCGGGAATCCTTTTCTTCATCCCCAAGAACTTGATAACGCTCTTGTCGTCGTAAGTCGCTTGGAGTTGTTGCAGAAAATCCCCCTGCAACTCCTTTTCGTGATGCGGGATCAGGCGGTGGACCAGCGCCTGGTCTTCGCTGCTCCACTGCCGCAGGGGAACGCCCGCCTGAATGCGCCAGGCATCGGCATTGAGCGTGTAAGGGGAAATGTTTTGTAGGTTGCCCTGCACCAAGAGCGCACTGATGGCCGCCGCCTTTGTGCCCTGTACGCGAGCCAGCTTGTACCCCAACCCCCGTCCCGGCGCATGAATGGAATACTGAGTGCAATAGCCCGTGACGGGCACGGCGTAGTCCCCCGGCGGCAGATGCCGCGCCAAGTCTCTGGCGGAGGGTTTCAGAAGAATGGGATGAAAGTCAACGAGGTCGGGGGCCTGAGCAAGCGCCGTGTGCTGGTCCAACAGCAGGGGCGAGCCTGCGCCGAGTGACTCTCCCACCTTTTGCGTGATGCCGTTGATTATGGCTTGCTCGGCCTGCTGAACGAGTGCCCCAGTTATATTCTGGGCGTGAGCGCGTGACACGAAGGAGGAGAGAGCGAAGATAAGGGCTACTTTGGTGAAGGCGCGCACAGCATTATTCCTTGTGAGAGCAGTAACAGCGGCGGATCGGCTTCAATGGCTGCGAAAATAGGTTTGAAGGGGCTGACGGAAACCCTGATAATTATGCTAGTGCATAAACCATGCCAAAAGTAGCAGAAACTACTTTTGTGTTGAAAAAGTTTTCGTACAGGCGTGGGGACAAGCCGACAGCCCCCCTGTCACGTCTGGGGCGTTCCGCAGGTACAATGTCCGTATGGATACCGAGGAACAGACGGGGCTGCTGGCCCTGGACCCGTGGCTCGCGCCGTATGCGTTTCAACTGCGGCAGCGGCAGGCGCAGTACGCGCGGCTGCGGGCGGCCATTGACGAGACGGGGGGGCTGCTGGGGCCGATCAGCTTGGGGCACCACTTTTTCGGGCTGACGCGCGGCGACCGGGACGGGCGACCGGGCGTGTGGTATCGGGAGTGGGCGCCGGGGGCGGACGCGCTTTCGCTGACCGGGGACTTCAACGGGTGGGACCGGGGCAGCCACCCGCTGACGCGCGACCCGTGGGGCGTCTGGAGCGCGTTCTTTCCCGACCAAGAGTATGCCGACAGGCTGACGCACGGCAGCCGGGTCAAGGCGCATGTGGTGGCGGGGGGCGTCTGGCGGGACCGCATCCCGGCGTATGCCCGGCGCGTGGTGCAGGAG
>CAXTWM010000071.1:0-17117 GCA_964247915.1 uncultured Armatimonadales bacterium
GGAGCGGGCACGTCTGGAGCGGGCGCGACCGGGGCATCAGCGACGCCCGGCGTCGGCGGGGCGGCCGGCACGAGCACGACGGGCGCAGGCAGCACGGGGGCCGGTGGAACAGGTGCAGGGAGTGCGGGTGCAGGCGGCGTAGGCGGCGCGGCTGGAGCCGGCGGTGGTGCTGCCGGTGCTGCCGGTGCGGGCGGCGCCGCTGCGGGCGGTTCGAGCGGCGGCGGTGCCGGGGGCGGCGGCTGACCTGCCCGCTGTGACGGCTCTTCCCCGGTTTATCGGTGAGACTTCGGGGTAACACGCAAGGCAGAGGAAAACGAGGGAAACACTTATGGCAACTGACTATCCCGGCCCCGGCGGCGGGGGGGACAAAACCCAGGGCATCCCCAAGGTGCTGATGGTCGCGCTGGCGCTGATCGTCATAGCGGGTGTGGTCATCACCGGTGTCGTGCTGACGCACAACCACGGCGGCACGGGCGCGGGAGCGGGGCACCCCGCCGACGCGGCGACCGGGCCGCAGCTCGGGACGGAAGGCCCCGCCAACGGGCGGTCCATGCCCGCTTCCGGGGCGTCGGGGACGGCCGCGACCGGCCAGGGCGGCGGGCCGGGCGCGATGGGGTCCGGGGCCGGAGCCGGCGCGGGGACGCCCGGCACGGCAGGGACTCGGGCCGACGGCGCGTCGGGCGGCGCCGCCGCTGCGCCGAACGCGGGTGCGCCGGGAGCATCGGCTCCCTAGCTGGCGGGGCGCTTACAGCTTATAAGATGGTCACAATGGGGTAGGGGCGCGATTTATCGCGCCCTTTGCTCATTTTAGCCTGTTCTTCCACGCCCTCCGGTGCGGCAGCGATCAAGCCGAGAATTCCTCCCGCGCGGCCCGCGTCATCAGGTCTTCCACGGCAACGGCGGGCGACAGGCCCTCGTGGAGCACGGCGTTGATGGTGGCGAACACGGGCGTCCCGACGCCGTGGCGACCGCTGAGGACCTGGGCGGCCAGCGCGGTGGGGACGCCTTCGGACGCCTGGTGGAGTTCCTGGGTGATCTGGTCCAGGGTCTTGCCCGCCGCCAGGCCCAGGCCGACGCGGTAGTTGCGGCTCAGTTTGGACGAAGCGGTCGCCAGCAGGTCGCCCACCCCGCTCAGGCCGAGGAAGGTCAGCGCCTTGCCGCCCGCCGCCACACCCAGCTGGGTCATCTCGATCAGGCCGCGCGTCATCAGCGCGGCCTTAGTGTTGTCCCCGAAGCCCAGGCCGTCGGACAAGCCCGCGCCGATGGCGAGGACGTTCTTCAAAGCGCCGCCCAGCTCGACGCCCTTGACGTCGGCGTGGGTGTAAACGCGGAAGGTGCGCTCGGTCATCAGCAGGGATTGGGCCGCCCGCGCCTGCTGCGGGTCCAGGCTGGCGACGACCGACGCGGTGGGGACGCCGCGCGTCAGCTCGCGGGCCAGGTTCGGGCCGGACAGCACGGCCAGCCCCTGATAGGGAACGTCGGAAAGCAGCGTGGTGATGACCTCGGAGACGGTCAGCCCGGTCTCGGCCTCCAGTCCCTTGGTGGCGCTCAGGAGGGCGGTGGACGGCGTGAGGAAGTCGGCGGCCTCGGCGACGACCTCGCGGACGCCCCCGGAGGAGACGGCGACGACCGCCCAATCCGCCCCGTCCAGGGCGTCGCGCATGGCCGGCGTCGCCAGCACCTGCGGGGGCAGGGCGACATCGGGCAGGTACTTGGGGTTCAGGCCGCGCGCCTTGATGTCCTCCATCAGTTCCGCGTCCCGGTCCCACAGGCGCACGGCGTATCCTTTGGTCCCCAGGAGGTGCGCCAGGGCGCTGCCCCAGCTTCCCGCACCGAGAACGGCGATTGTCTGTTGATCCATGCCCCATTATAGCCAATGGGCAAGGCTTTGGCAACCGGGAACCAATGTCCCAACTTTCGCGTTTAAGAGTTATACAAGCGTTTATTCCACCGAGCGGCACGGCGGGGAATGGACGCTTCTTTTGTCGCCGCCGTCAGGTTTGGCCCTTATTCTTACCGGGTATTGAGCGAAGTTGCGGGAAAACTTCTTGACAACCCACTCTCTGTTATGGTAAGATGAGCGTTCGTGTGTCCCCCTAGGAGGTTAGTTTGAAAGAGATTCAGCATACCGCAAAGCAGACCGCTCATGTGGTAGACGTCCCCAACCTCGTCGAACTCCAATTGGATTCTTACCGCTGGTTCCTGGAAGAAGGACTGAACGAGCTGTTCGACAGCTTCTCCCCCATCACCGATTTTACCGGAAATCACTCCATCTCGCTCGTGGACTTCACCCTGGGCGAGCCGAAGTACGACATCAACGAGTGCCGCGCGCGTGACGTCACCCTGGAGTCGCCGATCAAGGCCCGCGTCCGCCTGCAATCGTCCGGCGCGGAAGTCATCGAGAGCGAAGTGTATCTGGGCGACCTGCCCCTGATGACCGACAAGGGCACGTTCGTCATCAACGGCGCGGAGCGCGTCGTCGTGTCCCAGCTCGCGCGCTCGCCCGGCGTCTACTTCAAGGACACGCTGGACTTCTCCGGCCGCCAGCTTTATTACGCGACCATCATCCCCAGCGAAGGCGCCTGGGTGGATGTCGAGACCGACGCCACGGATGCCATTACGGTGCGGATCGGCCAGACCCGCAAGTTCCCGATCACGACCCTGCTGCGCGCCCTGAACCTGTTCCCGGTTGCCTCGCCGAGCGGCATCCAGTCGGTCGCGTGGGGCGAATTGGAAGGCAAATTGATCGCCGAGCCGGTCATAGACCAGAGCACGGGCGAGGTGCTGGTCGAGAACGGCACCATCATGCGGACGGCGGAACTGCGCCGCATCGAGAAGGCCAGCCTGCCCGAGACCTTCCAGGTCGAGCTGCCCTCCACGCCCTGCGAGACCACGGCGGAGATCATCCAACTGTTCGCCGAGCCGGAAACCATCGTTTCCCCAAGCGTTGCCACGCTGTTCGACCCGACGCGGGCCGAAGTCGAGGTGATGGAGTTCAACGACGACGGGACGCCCGCGATGAACGCGGACGGCACCTTCAAGAACGCCGTGCCGCGCAAGCGCGTCCCCTACGCCAGCCATGACATCCAGGATGCGACGGGCAAGGTCCTGGTGCGCGCCTTCGACAAGATCGAACGCGAGACCGCCCGCAAAATCGGAGCGATGGGCCTGGACACGCTGGACGTCATCTACCTGAACAACTACATCGTCGCCACGCTGGACCAGGAAGGGTCGGCCGTCTACAGCAAAGAAACGGCGCTCATTGACATCTACCGCAAGATCCGGCCCGGCGACCCCGCCACGCCCGAGTCGGCGCGCTCGCTGCTGAACTCGATCTTCTTCGACACCCGCCGCTACGACCTGGCGAAAGTCGGCCGGCACAAGATGAACAAGAAGCTGGGCCTGTCGCTGCCGCTCAACTACCGCACCATCACCAAGGAAGATGTCATCGCCATCGCGCGCTACGTCGTCAAGCTGGCGGCGGGCGAGGGCAACGTGGACGACATCGACCACCTGGAGAACAAGCGGGTCCGCTCGGTCGGCGAGCTTCTGTACTCACAGCTCCGGTTGGGCTTCCTGCGGATGGAGAAGGTCGCCAAGGAGCGCATGACCTCGCTGGACTCGGAGAACATTCTGCCGCAGGTGATTCTGTCGGTCAAGCCGATCTCCGCCTCCATCAAGTCGTTCTTCGGCTCGTCGCAGCTCTCGCAGTTCATGGACCAGACCAACCCGCTGGCCGAGCTGACCCACAAGCGGCGCCTGTCCGCGCTGGGGCCGGGCGGCCTGAGCCGGCAGTCGGCGAAGCTGGAAGTGCGCGACGTCCACCACTCGCACTACGG
This sequence comes from uncultured Armatimonadales bacterium, assembly GCA_964247915.1. Lineage (GTDB taxonomy): Bacteria > Armatimonadota > Armatimonadia > Armatimonadales > Capsulimonadaceae > JANXMY01. The sequence goes on from CAXTWM010000071.1 coordinate 3,840, forward strand.
GCGCATCTGCCCCATTGAGACGCCGGAAGGGCCGAACATCGGCCTGATCGGCTCGCTGGCCGTCCACGCCCGCGTGGACCAGTTCGGCTTCATCGAGACGCCGTACCGCCGCGTCATCAGCGGCAAGGTGACGACCGACCTGGACTGGCTGCCCGCCGACGGCGAGCACCACTTCCGCATCGCGCCGGCCAACACGCTGCTCAAGGACGACAACACGTTCGTGGACAAGCAAGTGCAGGTCCGCAACAACAACCAGTACCCGGTCATCTCCGCCGACAAGGTGGACTACATGGACGTGTCGCCGCAGCAGATCGTTTCGGTCGCCACGGCCATGATCCCGTTCCTGGAGAACGACGACGCCAACCGCGCCCTGATGGGCGCGAACATGCAGCGCCAGGCCGTCCCGACCCTGCGCCCCGACGCCCCGCTGTGCAAGACCGGCATGGAGAAGCGCGCCGCCGTGGACTCGGGCGCGGTCATCATCGCCCTCCGGGCGGGCACGGTCAAGCGGGTCACGGCCGAGGAGATCGTCGTCATTTCCGACGAGGACGGCGGCGAGGACACCTACCGTCTGCTGAACATGCTGCGCTCCAACCAGGCGACGTGCGTCACGCAGCGGCCCGTGGTCAACAACGGCCAGCGCGTCCGCGAGGGGCAGCTCCTGGCCGACGGCCCCTGCACCGACGGCGGCGAGCTGGCCCTGGGGCAGAACGTGCTGGTCGCGTTCACGCCCTGGAACGGCTACAACTTCGAGGACGCCATCCTGCTCTCGCAGCGGCTGGTGCGCGACGACGTGTTCACGTCGGTCCATATCGAGAAGTACGAGGTCGAGGCCCGCGACACCAAGCTGGGGCCGGAGGAGATCACGCGCGACATCCCGAACGTCGGCGAGGACGCCCTGAAGGACCTGGACGACCGGGGCATCATCCGCATCGGGGCCGAGGTCCGGCCCGACGACATCCTGGTCGGGCGGGTCGCGCCGAAGGGGCAGGGCGAGCTGACGGCGGAGGAGCGGCTGATCATCGCCATCTTCGGCAAGAAGGCCGAAGAGACCCGCGACGTGAGCTTGCGCGTCCCGCACGGCGAGAAGGGCAAGATCGTGGACGTCAAGGTCTTCTCCCGGTTCAAGTACAAGGACAAGACCGGGCGCGTCTTCGACTTCTCCAAGCGGCCCGATACCATGTTCTCGGACGAGTGGGAGGGCGAGCTGGAGCGGCTGCCGGGCGATGAGCTGTCGGCGGGCGTCAACATGCTGGTCCGGGTCTACATCGCCCAGAAGCGCAAGGTCATGGAGGGCGACAAGATGGCCGGGCGGCACGGCAACAAGGGCGTCATCTCGCGGATTCTGCCGCAGGAGGACATGCCGTTCCTCCCCGATGGGACGCCCGTGGACATCGTGCTGAACCCGCTGGGCGTGCCGGGCCGTATGAACATCGGCCAGATTCTCGAAACGCACCTGGCCTATGTCGGCAAGGCCCTGGGCTGCTCGTTCGTCAACCCCATCTTCGAGGGCGCGACCGAGGCCGAGATCTTGCAGGACATGGGCAAGTTCGCCGAGTTCACGCGCTACGACGCCCTGCGGACGTATGTGGAGAAGGAGCTTCGCATTGACCTGGAGGCGGGCAAGAAGGACGGCGTCGCCGAGCTTCTGGTCAAGCTCGAAGCCAAGCTGCGCGAGCTGTCTCCCGCCCGGCTGGAGAAGATCGCGGCGACCGTCGCCGCCCCGCCTGCCGTGCTGCTGCCCGAGGACTATGACGGGGCGGCCCTGACCGACGAAACCGACCTGAAGACGCTGGACGGCTACGACTACGCGGCCATCGTTGAGCGCGTCCGGCTGAACGTCTGGCAGCGCGGCGGCATTGACGAGAAGACGGCCAAGTCCTGGGTGCGCGACGGCCTTTCGGGCGACTTCTTCACGCAGCCCGTCACCATCGGCACGATCTACATGCTGAAGCTGGCCCACCTGGTGGACGACAAGATCCACGCCCGCTCGACCGGCCCGTACTCGCTGGTGACGCAGCAACCGCTGGGCGGCAAGGCGCAGTTCGGCGGCCAGCGCTTCGGCGAGATGGAGGTCTGGGCGCTGGAAGCCTACGGGGCGGCCTACACGCTCCAGGAGATCCTGACGATTAAGTCCGACGACGTCCTGGGCCGCGTCAAGACCTACGAGTCCATCGTCAAGGGCGACGCCATGCTGGAACCGGGCGTCCCCGAGTCGTTCAAGATCCTTGTCAACGAGCTTCAGTCGCTCGGCCTGAAGGTGGCCGTGGAGGACGAGGACGAGAAGGAGATCGACCTGAAGGACAAGGAAGAGGACTACGGCGACAGCGAAGGCCGGGGACGCGGCTTGCGCCCGCGCCTGCCGCGTGCCGAGGCCGAGGCCGAGGCCCTGTTCGGGGCGTAGGCAGGCCGAAAGAGTGGGGCGAACACAAGGTTCGCCCCCATCGGGTTTTTCTGCTGATTGTGTTTAGGGAGCAAAGCAAACATGACGGATGCAAGCGCATTTGATAAGATTCGCATCGGAATCGCCGCGCCCGGCGAGATCCGCAACTGGTCCTACGGCGAGGTCAAGAAGCCCGAAACCATCAACTACCGGACCTTCAAGCCGGAGCGCGACGGCCTGTTCTGCGAGCGCATCTTCGGCCCGGTCAAGGACTGGGAGTGCCACTGCGGGCGCTACAAGAAGGTCAAGTTCAAGGGCATCATCTGCGACCGCTGCGGCGTCGAGGTCACGCGGTCCAAAGTCCGGCGCGAGCGCATGGGCCACATCGAGCTGGCCGCGCCCGTCTGCCACATCTGGTATCTGAAGGGCGTCCCCTCGCCCCTGTCCCTGCTGCTGGACATCTCACCCCGCCCGCTGGAGAAGGTGCTGTACTTCGCGTCCTACATCGTGACGTATGTGGACCGCGGCCGCATCAACAACGAGATGGAGCAGTTCAAGGTCGCCCTGGACGAGCGCGTCCGCGAGCTGGAAGACCAGAAGGACGAAGACATCGAGCAGGCCCGCGTCGAGGCGGGGGCGGACATCAAGGCCGGCCAGACCCCGCCGGACGCGCCGGAAGAGGGCGAAGAGGCCGAAGAGGCTGCGGAGTGGGCGCCGTGGGACGAGGCGCGGATCGTGGACCGCAACCGTCACATGGAGGAAGAGATCAAGGACATCGAGAAGGACTCGGCGGAGCAGATCCAGTCCCTGCGCGACGCCCTGCTGCTCCTGGACGAGAAGGTCGAGAAGCGGATGCTTCTGGCCGAGGACGACTACCGTAAGCTCGAGTCGCTGATGGACATGCTCTCGGACAAGCTGGACCGCAACCTGCGGCTCAACGATGCCGAGGGCGAGATCGTCCGGGCAGGCCTGGGCGGGGCGGCGGTCAAGGAGCTGCTCCAGGAGATTGATCTGGAGAAGCTGGCCTCCGACCTGCGGGCGGAGATCGCCACGACGCAGGGGCCGCGCCGGGCGCGCGCCATCAAGCGCCTGGAAGTGTCCGAAGCGTTCATCAACTCCAAGTCGCGCCCCGAGTGGATGATTCTGGATGCCGTCCCGGTCATCTCGCCCGAGCTTCGCCCGATGGTGCAGCTCGACGGCGGGCGCTTCGCCACGTCCGACCTGAACGACCTGTACCGGCGCATCATCAACCGCAACAACCGGCTGAAGAAGATCACCGAGATCCGCGCCCCGGAGTCTATTGTCAACCACGAGAAGCGGCTTCTTCAAGAGGCGGTGGACGCCCTGATTGACAACGGGCGGCGGACGCGGCCCGTGGTCGGCTCCAACAACCGGCCGCTGAAGTCGCTGTCGGACATGCTCAAGGGCAAGGAAGGCCGGTTCCGCAAGAACCTGCTCGGCAAGCGCGTGGACTACTCGGGCCGCTCGGTCATCGTCGTCGGCCCGCGCCTGCAATTGCACCAGTGCGGCCTGCCCAAAGAGATGGCGATCGAGCTGTTCAAGCCGTTCGTGATGAAGGCCCTGGTCGAGCGCGGCTACACCAGCAACATCAAGACCGCCAAGCGCATGATTGATAAGCTCAAGCCGGAAGTCTGGGACGCTCTGGAGGAGGTCATCCGGGAACACCCGGTCCTGCTGAACCGCGCCCCGACCCTGCACCGCCTGGGCATCCAGGCGTTCGAGCCGGTCCTGGTGGACGGCAAGGCGATCCAGGTCCACCCGCTGGTCTGCACCGCCTTCAACGCGGACTTCGACGGCGACCAGATGGCCGTCCATGTCCCGCTGTCCGCCTCGGCCCAGGCCGAGGCGCGCATCCTGATGCTCTCGACGCACAACCTGTTCTCGCCCGCCGACGGCCGCCCGATCGTGGCCCCGGCCCAGGACATGGTGCTGGGCGCCTACTTCCTGACCGTGATGAAGCCCGGCGAGCCGCGCTTCGACACGTTCGGCTCCAAGGCCGACGCCCAGCTCGCCTACGCGACCGGCCAGATCGGCTTGCAGGAGGGCGTGGACGTCGCCTTCTCCAACGGCGACGGCACCAAGACGGTCCGGCGCACGACGGCGGGGCGGATGCTGTTTACGGACATCATGCCCGACAACATGCACCCGTTCATCTACAAGATGCTGGACGACACGTTCGCCAAGAAGGACTTCAAGGGCAACGGCTTCGGCAAGAAGGACCTGGGCGCGATCATCGCGCAGTGCCACCGCATGAACGGCGACTCGCGCACGATCCAGCTCCTGGACGAGATGAAGGCGCTCGGCTTCCAGGAGGCGACCAAGGCGGGCATGACCGTCGCGATCACGGACATGGAGGTGCCCGAGGAGCGCAACCAGATCCTGGAGCGGACCGAGAAGTCGGTGCGGGACCTGAACAAGAACTACCAGCGCGGCCTGATCACGGGCGGCGAGCGCAAGGAGCGCGTCCTGGAGCAGTGGCAGAAGGCGGCCAAGGACGTCGGCGAGGCGATCTTCGAGACGATCAAGCCGACCAACCCGATCTTCATGTTCACCGACTCCAACGCGCGCGGCACGCGGGGCCAGATCACGCAGCTTTCGGGGATGCGCGGCGTCATGTCCGACCCGTTCGGCAACATGATCGAGGACCTGCCCGTGAAGTCCAACTTCCACGAGGGCCTGAGCGTCTTGGAATATTTCGTCTCCACGCACGGCGCCCGCAAGGGCCTGGCCGACACGGCCCTGCGGACGGCGGACGCCGGCTACCTGACGCGGCGCCTGGTGGACGTCTCGCAGGAAGTCATCGTGCGGGCCGACGACTGCGGGACGGAACTTGGCATCTACCAGGAGGAAATCCGCGACGGCAACGAGGTGGTGGAGCCGCTGCACCTGCGGCTGTATGGCCGCTTCGCCCTGGATGACATCCTGTATCCCGAGGGGCACCCCAAGGCGGGCGAAACGGTCGTCGCCCAGGGCGAGCTGATCACGCAAGACCTGGCGCGGGAGATCGAGTTCGGCGCGAAGCTCCGGCGCGTCGGCGTCCGCAGCCCGTTCACCTGCGAGCTTCGCATGGGCATCTGCGCGCGCTGCTACGGCCTGGACCTGGCGAACTCCAAGCTGGTCGAGCCGGGCGTCGCCGTGGGCATCATCGCCGCCCAGTCCATCGGCGAGCCGGGAACGCAGCTCACGATGCGTACCTTCCACTCCGGCGGCATCGCGCAGAAGCAGCTCACGGGCGTCGCCAACGTCCGCGCCCGCAAGCAGGAGGCGCTGAAGGAGCTGCACAACGACATCTCGCGCGGCCTGGTTTCGCTGGAGCCGAACGAGGACGCGGCCGCCCCGACCACGGCGACCGGCGTGGACCGGGAGCGCGTCCGCGCCGTCCAGGCCGTCCTGAAGGTGCTGGAAGACCAGGTCGGCGGCCTGCTGCGGGTCGTCGAGCTGTTCGAGGCCCGCAAGCCGAAGGGCCAGGCCATCGTCACCGAGTTCGCCGGCACCGTGGCCGAGATCGAGCAGAAGGGCCTGCGGCGCGTCATCATCCACACGCCCGAGGCCATTGACGAGCACACCGGCACGGCCCTCAGCGGCGAAACGCTGGCCGAGGACCTTTACCTGGGGCCGCACGCCGACACCGAGGGCATGACGCCCTCGGCGGCCAAGCGCGCGACGGAGATTCCCGAGACGCTGACGGCGGGGACCGAGCTGACCGACAAGCACATCAAGAAGATCAAGGAAGTCGGGATTTCGGAGATCAAGGTCCGCAAGGCGATCCTGGTCCCATATCGCGGCCAGCTCCAGGTCAAGCAGGGCGACGTCGTGGAGGCGGGCGACCGCCTGACCGAAGGCCCGCTGGACCCGCAGAAGGTGCTCGACTTGCAGGGCATCCGGGGCGTGCAGAACTACATCGTCCGCGAGATCCAGGCCGTGTACAAGTCGCAGGGCGTGGACATCAACGACAAGCACATCGAGGTCATCGCGCGCCAGATGCTGCGGAAGCGCCGCATCAAGAGCGCCGGCGACTCGGAGTTCCTGCCGGGCCAGATGGTGGACAAGTTCGAGTTCATTGACGCCAACAAGCGGGTCGGGGAGATGGACCCGCCCGGCACGGAGGCGACGGCGGACTGGCTGCTGCTCGGCATCACCGAGGCGAGTCTCGCGACCGACTCGTTCCTGTCGGCGGCTTCGTTCCAGAAGACCACGCGCGTGCTGACCGAAGCGGCCGTGCGCGGCAAGAAGGACGCCCTGATCGGCCTGAAGGAGAACGTCATCATCGGGCGTCTGATTCCCGCCGGGACGGGCCTGCCGCAGTACCGCAACCTGGAGCCGAAGCTGGAAGGCATCGACTCGGCGACCCGGTACGCCCAGGTCGGCGCGGCCCGCGCGAACGGCAACGGGAACGGCACGGCGACCCTGGACCGCGACCTGGACGACGAGGACATGGCGGTGATCCGCGAGGCCACCGGTACGGCGGGCGAGAGCCTGTCGCTGATGGCCGAGCGCGAGCAGCTCGCCGTCGTGGACGAGCCGACCATTGACAGCGACTCGGACTCGGCGATCTAAATCCAAGCCTAAAGCTGAAACAGCCCCCGCCGTCACCAAAATGACGGCGGGGGCTTTCTTTTTACACGCTTCAGTGGATTACGACCATAACGAAAAATGTCCTTCCAGAGCGTTATTTGGTCCATAAGAAGGTATCATAATCCATTAGACGGCCGCTGATGTCCGCGTCAGGAGTGGAAGCCTGCGAGCAGCAGCAACTCCACCCTCCTAGATGAGCGGGCTTCCACGCTAACGAGTGGGCGACGCATGGTTGTCCCCATGCGTTCGCGGACCCGCCCGAAGCCGACGACGATCAAGAATTGGCCGCAACGGCTGGCGGGCTGGATGGGCGGCAACAACATCCCGAACCCTGCCGCCCCGGCTAAGGGTGTCAAGTAACCAAAGCAAGGAGCAAACAAGCCATGAACAATGCCGTTCCGACGCTCGTCCTCAACAACGGTGTCGAAATACCGCAGGTGGGGCTGGGCGTTTTTCAGGCCAAAGAAGGCGACGAGGTCGAGAGGGCGGTCGCGGTCGCGCTGGAGGCCGGATACCGGCTGCTCGACACGGCGGCCATCTACGGCAACGAGGTCGGCGTCGGAAAGGCGATGAAGGCGAGCGGCCTGCCGCGTGAGGAGATATTTCTCACCACCAAGCTGTGGAACGCCCACCATGCCTACGACGACGCCCTGCGCGCCTTTGACGAGAGCCTGGCTAGGCTCGACTGCGGCGGCTATGTGGACCTGTATCTCATCCACTGGCCGCTGCCCATGGAAGGCAAATTCACAGAAGCGTGGAGAGCTTTGGAGCATCTGTACGAGAGCAAGCGCGTGCGGGCGATCGGGGTCTCCAACTTCAAGCCGCACCACCTCGAGGTGCTGCTGCGGCAGGCGCAGACCGTGCCGGCGGTCAACCAGATCGAGCTGCATCCTATGCTTCAGCAGAAGGAGACGCGCGCGGCCTGCCTCGAACACGGCATCGCGGTGGAGTCCTACAGCCCGCTGATGCAGGCGAAGGAGGCCCTCGCGCACCCCGTCATCGCCGGCCTCGCACAGAAGTACGGGAAGACGCCCGCCCAGGTCATCCTGCGCTGGCACGTCCAAAGCGGCTTCATCGTCATCCCGAAGTCGGTCACGCCGGAGCGCATCCGGGAAAACATCGCCCTGTTCGATTTCGCGCTTCCCGAAGAGGACATGCGCGCGATCGAGGGCCTGGACCGGGGGCAGCGCATCGGCGCCGATCCAGACACCGCCAGCTTTAAGTGAGGCGACGTGACGAAAGACGGGGGCTGAACGAAAGACGGGGGCTGATGTCATGGGGAAAAAGATCACCTTTATCGGGGCGGGCAGCTTCGGATTCACGCGCGGACTCGTGCGCGACCTGCTGACCTTCCCCGCGCTGGCCGACGGCACGATCTCGCTGATGGACGTGGACCCCGAGCGGCTGGAGTTCGCCCGCGCCGCCGTCTGCAAGATCGTCGCGCAGGGGAACTACCCGGCGAAGGTCGAGGCGCACCTGGACCGGCGGGCGGCGCTGGACGGCGCGGACGCCGTCCTCTGCACCATCATGACGTCCCCGCTCTCGGTCTGGCGCAATGACGTCGAGATCCCCAAAAAGTATGGGGTGGACATCAACATCGGGGACACGCGCGGCCCGTCCGGCATCTTCCGGGCGCTCCGCACCATCCCCGCCCTCCTGGACATCTGCCGGGATATGGAGCGGCTCTGCCCGGACGCCTACCTGCTCAATTACACCAACCCGATGGTGCTGCTCTGCCGGGCCATCCAGCGGGAGTCCCGCGTCCCTGCCGTCGGCCTGTGTCACAGCGTCCAGGGGACGGCGGCGATGCTGGCCCGCTGGATCGGGGCGCCGATGAGCGAGATCACCTACCTCTGCGCGGGGATCAACCACCAGGCGTTCTACCTCACCTATGAGTGGAACGGCCGGGACGCCTACCCCCTGCTGCGCGAGGCGGTCGCCAAGCCGGAGGTCTACAACGAGGAGATCGTCCGCAACGAGATGTTCCTGAACCTGGACTACTACGTCACCGAATCCAGCGGCCACGCCAGCGAGTACAACGCCTGGTTCCGCAAGCGCCCGGACCTGATCGAAAAGTACTGCCTGCCGGGGACGGGCTGGAACCCCGGCGAGTACGCTTACTCGGTCAAAGGGAACGAGCGGCGGGAAGCCTCCTGGCAGCAGGAGACGCGGGACTGGCTCGCCCGCGAGGAGCCGATCGACCTGAAGCGCGGCAACGAGTACGCCGCGCCCATCCTGAACGGCCTGATCGGCACGGGCGACCTGTTCGAGTTTAACGGCAACGTCGCCAACCACGGCCTGATAGACAACCTCCCGCCGGACTGCTGCGTCGAGGTGCCCGTCGTCGCCAGCAAGCGGGGCTTCTCGGCCATCCACGCCGGCAAGCTGCCGCCCCAATGCGCCGCGCTCGTCAACATGAGCGTCAGCGTCGAGGAGATGGCGGTGGAGGGCTGCCTGACGGGCGACGCCCGTGCGATCTTCCACGCCATCTGTTACGACCCGCTCACCTCGGCCGTGCTTTCCCTGGCCGAAATCCGGCAGATGACCGAAGAAATGTTCGCCGCCAACGAGGGCCACCTGCCGACGTTCCAGACGACCAAGTTCTGAGCGCGGACAGCGGGAACAGGGCACCCCCGGCCGCGCGTGACATCAGCCCCCTAGAATGGGACCTCGCGAATCGAAGGCTGGAAAACAGGCTTGAAACTACTGTTGACATTATCAAAAACGATAGGTATAATGGGGAGGTTGTTTTCAGTGAAATTCACCGCGCCGACCGGCGGATGGATCGATCGCGAGCAAGGGGGCATCGGCCAGCTTTCCATTTTTCCCGTTGGGACCTGTTCCCGTGCGGGTTCCGAGCTGGAATAGAAACACAACAGTCACTTGTGACGTCGCCGTGCCCCGTGCCGCCGCCTTGTGTGATACTCGCGGCAGACGGGGTGTTTTTGTGCCTCCTGCCCCATCGAATCAAAACGTTCCGAAAGGACCTATGTCGCCATGCCGACGATCAGCCAGTTAGTACGCAAGGGCCGCAAGCGCACCCTCAAGAAGAGCAAGGCGCCGGCCATGAAGGGCAACCCGCAGAAGCGCGGCGTCTGCCTCGTGGTCCGCACGGTCTCGCCGAAGAAGCCGAATTCGGCCCTCCGCAAGATCGCCCGCGTCCGCCTGACCTCTTCGGGCCGCCACAACCCCGGCACCGAGGTTACAGCCTACATTCCGGGCATCGGCCACAACCTTCAGGAACACAGCGTCGTGCTGATTCGCGGGGGCCGCGTCAAGGACCTGCCGGGCGTCCGCTACCATATCGTGCGCGGGACGCTGGACACGCAGGGGACCAAGGACCGCAAGAGCAGCCGCTCCAAGTACGGCACTAAGCGGCCCAAGCCGGGCGCCCCCGCCGCGACCGGCAAGAAGCGATAAACACACGGACAGGAATCAGGAGAACAGAAAATGCCGCGTAAAGGACCTGCCAAGAAACGGGTGATCCTGCCCGATCCCGTTTACCACAACCGCCTGGTGACTCGGTTCGTCAACCGGATGATGCTGGACGGCAAGAAGAGCCTGTCGGAGTCGATCTTTTACCACGCGCTGGATGGGATCGAGTCCCGGACCGGCCGCAAGGGCATCGAGGTCTTCGAGCAGGCCGTGCGGAACGTCATGCCGCAGGTGGAAGTCAAGCCCCGCCGCGTCGGCGGCGCGACCTACCAGGTGCCGATGGAGATCCGGGCCGACCGCAAGACGTCGCTCGCGCTGCGGTGGCTGGTTTCCGCCGCGCGCCGCCGCAACGGCAAGACGATGGTGGATCGCCTGACGGCGGAGCTGACCGACGCCGCCAACAACACCGGCGCGGCCGTGCGGCAGCGCGAAGAGAAGCACAAGATGGCGGACGCCAACAAGGCGTTCGCGCACTATCGGTTCTAACACAAGGCCCCCCGGCCCCCAATCCTGGGGGAGTAGGATCGGCCCTGGCCGGTTCTCGTTCTGGCTCCCCCAGGATTGGGGGCCGGGGGGCCGCTGGAAGCAGCAAATTATGGCACGCGAATACAGCCTGGAAAAAACACGCAACATCGGCATCGCCGCGCACATTGACGCCGGCAAGACCACCTGTACCGAGCGCATCCTGTACTACACGGGCCGCTCCTACAAGATCGGCGAGGTGCATGAGGGCGCGGCGACGATGGACTGGATGGAGCAGGAGCAGGAGCGCGGCATCACGATCACCAGCGCCGCCACCACCTGCTTCTGGGGCCTGGAGACCGCCGACGCCAAGACCGGCGCGCGCGTCCCCACGCACCGCATCAACATCATTGACACGCCCGGCCACGTTGACTTCACCGTCGAGGTCGAGCGGTCCCTGCGCGTCCTGGACGGGGTCGTCGCGCTGTTCGACGCCGTGGCCGGCGTCCAGCCGCAGTCCGAGACGGTCTGGCGTCAGGCGACCAAGTACCGCGTCCCGCGCATGTGCTTCGTCAACAAGATGGACCGGACCGGCGCGGACTACTTCTTCGCCGTCGGCACCATCGTGGACCGCCTGGGCGCGAACGCCGTCATGCTCCAGATCCCCATCGGGGCCGAGCAGGACTTCGCCGGCGTCATAGACCTCGTCGAGAACAAGGCCATCGTCTACAAGGGCGACGATGGCAAGGTCTTTGAGGTCGTGGATATCCCCGCGAACTTGCAGGAGCAGGCGGCCAAGTACCGCGCCCTGATGATCGAGAAGGTCGCCGAGACCGACGAGCAGCTCATCGAGAAGTTCCTGATGGAAGAGCCGATCACGGCGGCGGAACTCAAGACGGCCATCCGCAAGGCGACCATCAGCCTGGACATCGTCCCGATCCTGTGCGGGTCGGCGTACAAAAACAAGGGCGTGCAGCCCCTGCTGGATGCCGTCATTGAGTACCTGCCCTCGCCGCTCGACAAGGGCGCGGTCCACGCCATCAACGCCGACACGGAGGCCGAGGAGTCGCGCGAGCCTTCCGATGAGGCGCCGTTCGCCGCCCTCGCGTTCAAGCTGATGAACGACCAGCACGTCGGCAACCTGACCTTCTTCCGCGTCTACTCGGGGACTCTTTCCAAAGGCTCCTACGTTTACAACGTGAACAAGCAGAAGCGGGAGCGCATCTCGCGCATCTTGCGGATGCACGCCAACAAGCGGGAAGAGGTGGACGAGGTCTTTGCCGGCGACATCGCCGCCGCCGTGGGCTTGCAGCTCTCGACGACGGGCGATACGCTGGCGGATGAAAAGAAGCCGGTCCTGCTGGAAACGATCACGTTCCCCGAGCCGGTCATCTCGGTTTCGATCGAGCCGAAGACCAAGGTGGATCAGGAGAGCATGGGCAAGGCGCTCCAGCGCCTGGGCGCCGAGGACCCGACCCTGCGTATCCGCACGGATGAGGAGACCGGCCAGGTCATCCTGTCCGGCATGGGCGAGCTGCACCTGGACATCATCATTGACCGGATGCGGCGCGAGTTCAAGGTCGAGGCCAATCAAGGCCGCCCGCAGGTCGCCTACAAAGAGACGGTCAAGAAGCTGGCTGAGGCCCGCGTCCCGTTCAAGCGGCAGTCGGGCGGCAAGGGCCAGTACGGCGACTGCGAGCTGGTCGTCGAGCCGCTGGAAGCGGGGCTGGGCTTCGAGTTCGTCAACAAGACCGTCGGCGGCTCCATCCCCAAGGAGTTCATCGCCCCGATCCAGGCCGGCGTCAAAGAGGCCATGGAGGTCGGCGTTTCGGCGGGCTACCCGATGGTGGACATCAAGGTGAGCGTCGTGGACGGCTCCTTCCATGAGGTGGACTCGTCGGAGATGGCGTTCAAAATGGCCGCCTCGATGACCTTCAAGGAGGCCGCCCGCAAGGCGCAGCCGGTCATCAAGGAGCCGATCATGGCCGTCGAGGTCGTCACCCCGGACCAGTTCCTGGGCAGCGTCGTCGGCGACCTCAACTCGCGGCGCGGCATGATCGAAGGCCAGGAGAACAGCCACGGCGGGACGATGGTCATCAAGGCCAAAGTGCCGCTGGCCGAGATGTTCGGCTACGTCACCAGTCTGCGCTCAATGACCCAGGGCCGGGCCTCCTCGACCATGGAGCCGTCGCACTACGCCGAAGTCCCGCGCAACGTCGCGGAAGAACTGATGGCGAAGTCGGCGGGCAAGACCCTGGTCCGCCAGCAGAGCTAAGAAACAACGCAACTTCTGCTCCCTTCCCAGTGCGGGAGGGGGCGACACTGTAACATAATCGGAGCAACTATCATGGCAAAAGCGAAGTTTGACCGTTCGAAGCCTCACGTGAACATCGGGACGATCG
>CAXTWM010000072.1:0-5738 GCA_964247915.1 uncultured Armatimonadales bacterium
TGCCCATACACCACGGAGTTTCCTCGTCCGCCATCCAGCCGAAGTCCAGGATGGCGCGAGCCACGTTGAGGTGACCGTCGGCGGCGGCAGCCTGCAGCGGCGTCAACTCGTCGCCACGACGCCACGAGTGCAGAGGGTGACCGAGCAGTTCACTCCCCTGCCGACCGATACCATCCAGCCAGCGGCGCAGCGCCGTTCCGTCGTCCGCCGCCGCTGCCACGTGAAATGCTTCAAAAGCTTTCAGACACCAGGGCCATTCCCGTCCCGTCCGCTCCATGAGGTCCTTCACCGCGTCTGGCACGTCACTCAGGTTGACATCTGTAGGAGCGGGCGGTGGATCAGAGGCCCGTCCATAGGCAGCCTGCCGAACCTCCGACAGAAAGCCGTCGTTCTCGCACTCTACGGCAAGGCTCCAGGGCGAGTTCTCGTCGTCGGCCACGCAGAACGGGTCCGCGCCCGTTGCGACGAGGAGGCGCAGTGACTCGACCTCGTAGTACCGCTCACGCGCCAGGAGGTGCAGCACGGTGTGCCCTTTATGATCTCTGGCATTCGGTGAGGCCCCGCGCGACAGCAACAGCGCCACCAGGTCTGGACGACTGGAGTACGAGCCGTCAAAGAAGATGTGCAGCGGCGTCCGCCCCAGGCTGTCCGCGACATTCGGGTCGCATCCCGCGTCCAGACATCGTGTGATCATCAGGCGGTCACGCGCGTCGGCGGCGAAATGGAGGACGGTCTGGCCGATGTCGTCCCGCGCCTCGATGTCACTGCCGTGGTCAATGAGGAACCCGACCATGGTGACGTTCCCGCGCTCGGCGGCCATCATCAGCGGGGTGAGTCCCTCGTGACGCCGATGTTCGAGGTCACAGCCGCGTGCCACAAGCACCTCGGCCAGCCGCCTCAGCACGCCCCCGCCCTCCCACGGCTCAGGGTTGGGGAAGGCGGGCGAGAACTCCCAGATCAGTTCGCCGAGCAGCGGCAACTCCCATGCCAGACGGGGGTTGGCCGCGAGAAGCTGACCCACGTCTTCGGCGTCGCCGTCGGGCGTATCTTGGTCAAGGCTGGGCGTGGCGGCCCAAAACGCGTCCCACACCGCGCGGGCTTCCCCCGCCGCGCGTTTCCATGGCTGCCAATCCTCTTGATCGGGCATGTCCGTCATCCCCTCCGTCCCTCACTCCACAGAGAAAAACGCCACGTCCTCCCGACAGTCGGGGCAGACAGCTCGCCAACCCGACACGCGTCCCGCCTCGAAGAACTCCACCCACGTCCACGTGAGCTGGTTCGCGGTGCGTCCGCAGCCAGGGCAGTCCTCCGTCTGACCGATGCAGTCCTGGAGCGACCGCCGCTCGGACTCGGCGAGCGACTGGTGTTCCGCCGTCAGCGCCGACAGAGCCGACGCCCCTTCCGCGTATTCGCCCTGAATTTGCTGAAGCTCGGCGCGCAGACTTTCGGCCCTCGCCTCCAGCCTCTGCCTGTGATGGTCCATAACCTGGAGATCGGACACCAGGCGGGCGAGATCAGCCTCAGTCCGCCGCCCGTCGTGCTCCAGCCGACTGTGCGCCTGGAGGCGTTGCTCGATCTCGTGGCCCAGCCGCAACTTGCGGCGCATCAGGTCGGCGAGCGAATACGCAGCATCCTCATTCATGCCGTTGTCCCTCATCGTCGTCCGCTGTCCTAAAGCTGCCGCAGCGTCTCTCTTGCCGACGCCGCGTCTTCGCCATTCGGGTCGAGGGTGAGCGCCTGTTCGAACTGCTCCCGTGCCAGGTGGTGGACTCCTAACGCTCGATACGCCTTGGCGAGCGCGTAACGAGCCGCCGCCTCACTCGGACCCAACTCCACAGCACGGCGGAGGGATCGGACGCACTCCTCGGAAGGGGCAACCTTGGCTCGAAGTAGCACCATTTTGAGGTTGACCTGACTCCTGTCGAGCAGCACGTAGCCCAGCAGGAAGTGGGCGATATAGCTTTGGGGATCGATGCGCGTCGCGGAGCGGAAGGCGTCGACCGCGTCCAGGCTGCGGTGATCAGCGGAGCAAGCCCCGCCGAGCCGCAGGAACGCCTCCAGGAAAGTGGGGTCGGTTTGGGTGGCGTGTCGGTACTGCTTGATGGCGTCCCCCAGACGCCCCGCCGCCTCCAACTGTGCGCCGTTTGCGACTTGGGCCTGGGCGTAGACGCGGGGGTCGAGGCGCTCGGCCATGCCGTAGGCTTGGTCGGCTTGCTTCGCCATCCCCTTGAGTTCGTACACTCTGCCCAGCAAGACGTGTGTCAACGCCGCCTCGGGCTCCAACGGCAGTGCCCGCTGGAGATCGTCCAGGGCCGCGTCGTACTGGCACTGCAGGATTAGCACCCTCGCGATCCCACGGAGCGGCTCGGCGCTTTGAGGGGAAAGCCGCTGCGCCTGACGGAATGAGGCTATGGCCGCGCCGAGTTGGTCGGCGGCGACGTAGGCCCTGCCCATCTCCAGGTGCGGCTTGGCGTTCGGGGGGTCCAGGTGGGCTGACCGCTGGAGCGCACTGATAGCTTCTGCCGTGTTCCCCTGCCCCGCCTGTGCCTTTCCGATCCAAAAATGGACGGCAGGCGAGTCGGGCGTCTTTCGTAGTGCTTCTTGGAATTCGATGAGGGCCGATTTGTACTGTCCAGCCTGACAGAGGGCCTTGCCCGCGTTGTAATGCTCTTGAGCTGAGTTGAAAGTGGAACTAGCTGAACCCGACATGAGGACTCTCCAAAGAGGCGCGGCTGGCTTTTCCCAGCCGCGCCTCGAAAAACGTGGACTCTGTCAGGCAGACTCCCCTGAGTTCAATGCCCAACGCCCTGCCTGATGGACTCTACCGCGTCACTCGCAGCACGACGGACTGTATCGGGCTGCGAGCGGTCGGCGGCGAGTTCTTGCAACGGTCGCAGTGCCAGGGGGTCGAGGAACTCGCCCAGTGCCTGGGCAGCCTCCTGACGAACGCGGGGATGCGAGTCGCGGAGCGCACCCAGCACCGTGCTAAGGCCCTTCTTTCGCGCCTCTTCGGTGATCTGCCCTACCCATACCGATCTGAGATGGGCGTCCTCGCGCAACAGGGCCATGTGGCGTCCCAGGGCGTGGCAAGAGGCGGCTCTCACCTCGGGAGCGGCATCGTACAGGATGTGAGTGAGGGAGCCGAACGCATCCATATATCCGCCATTTCCCAGGGCAACAGCGGCGGCGACACGAAGATGCGTCGTCTCTTTCACGTCGGCGAGGAGGCTCCAGAGCAGGGGCGACGGCATGTTTTCCACGACGATCTGGATGCACCCATCGGGGGTTCTGTTTTGGTCGAGGAACCGAGTACCCCAGCGCAGCCCGCGTATGGCGCAGAGACGCAAGCAGGGGTCGATGTCGCCCAGGGCGAGGCGCAGATGAGGCATCGCATAGCTGAAGGCGTCCTCGCGGGCGATCAGCTTACACACCTCGCCGACGGCGGCATCATTCCCGTCTCTGAGCGCCACTTGGAGGTCGTGGACAAGCCGATCCACGGCGGCCTGGTGGCGCTCGATGGCCGCCTCGCGCGCCTGGCGCTGGGCCGCCGTCTGACGCACCCCCCGCATGTAACCGCACGCCGCTACCCCGCCCCAGAGGAGAAGGATGCCGAACGGGACCAGAAGGATGGCAGGGAACAGGAAGCAGGCGGCGATGAGGATCGCGATCCCAGGCAGGGCCCGCGACCAGGCCAGGTAGTTCTGCGCGTACTCGCGCCCGTAGATGTTGGCATACTGCGACGCCCGCCATAGGTTTCGGTCGTCCTCGCGCTCCCAGTCGCTCATCGAGTCTCTCCTGCGTGAATTGGTCCCGTCAGAATTTAGCTAACACAACGGGGCAGAACTGGGGGAAATAGGGTGGCCCGCGCAATATAACGTCTGGCTCACAAGCGAGTCGTTTAGCATGATTATACCTATCAACGCCAGGATTTGTTGCATATATTTTGACACTCCACCATGAGAGAGTGGAAAAGATAATACACACCAATAAGAGCCGTGCCCTGAGCAGGATGCTACGACAGATTCGGGAGGAAGCAGGGATGCGCCAGGAGGACCTAGCCGCCAAGCTAGGCGTGGTGCGTCAGACGGTGTCGGCCATCGAACGCGGCGAGCGGATGCTGATGGTGCTAGAGCTTTTTGAATACCTGCGCCCGTTCGGGCTCAAGCCCAACGAATTCGTCGCGCGGCTGGAGATGGAGATCGCGCGGTCCGATGTAGAAGGCAAGCCCATGTAGGTTCTAAGGGTGGGGACAGCCGATAGTGGTGTCGAGCAAGGCGTCAAGTATTCCAGAGAGATGGCGGCCCGAAGGCGGGCTGCCGTCTTTCTTTTCCAGACAGGTGTAAAGACTGTCGGCGGAAGCAAGGGAAGGAGGGCAGCAGCACAGAACATCATACTGTGGGAGCCGCTGGCAACGGCAGGCCAAGCAGCCGATCCCGCAACGATCTGGGTTCAATCCTCAAATGTGACGCTTCCCCGCGCATGCCAACCCGTGGGGCCATGCCCCGCCTCGTCCCCAGATCACGAGGCGGGGCAGTTCTGCGGAGACGATCAATGAACCCGAACTACCCCAACGCCCCCTTACTCCATAAATTCGAGAAACCATTCGGCGGTCCAGAGTGTGATGCTTCCCGCGACGAACTCCACGACCTCAAGCAGTGTCTAGGCAAGATGCCGACCAAATATATTATCACCAACAGTAGGCAGAGCGAATTTTGGCAGCTCTTGCATGGTGTGATCCAGTCGGCGAACGAGCAGTTGCGGCGGCTTGGCCTGGACGTGTCCCAGACGGATGACACAGGAAAAGCCGATGAACATTCCAACGCGTTCAGCTCCGTATCAGACGAGATGCGCTGGTATCGTCCTATTGTAGAGGTAGGCAGGCGGGAAGCGCAGTATGCACCGACAGTGCCCAATGGTCAGCCTCAGGAGTCCGACGTTCTTGGGAACGGGCTGTCCAACGCCTATAATGGGATCGGCGCGTGGGTCAATCAGACGTTGCTCCAGAATCCGACGAACAACTACGATATGGTGTGGCGTCGAGTCGTCGGTCTCGCCCAAGACCTCGCCGCCAACGCAGTCGAATTGCCGCCGACTTTACGCCAGCAACTCACCGCCCAGCTCCAGCAAGCGGTGTCCTTGATCGCGCCCTACACCAACGAGCAGGGCGCTCGGCCACTGGCCCGAACATCGAGTACGCGGTCAGCCTCCGTGCGCGACTTGTCGGGGCTGACGCGGATGCTCTCCGACCTCCAGGCGCTCGCGAACCAGGCGCTCGGCAACCTCAACCCGCCGCTAGGCCAGCAGTTTAACGCAATCTTGGGTGGTTGCCAGACTCTACTCCAGCAATACCAACAGGGTGGATCGTCAGGCTACCCCCAGCCGTCAGCGGTCGGCATGTCTGTCTCCGTTCCGCCGACGCCCCAACAGCAAGCGACAGGATCAGCCGCGACAGCTCCATCGGTGGTGGTACAGTGGGCGCAGGCGAACGAAACCTCCCCAAACACATTCCTCCAGCGTGTACGCGGGTGGATGTCCACGAATGGTGCCGACGCTTCAGCACTCTCGGCGCACTTGCGGTCTTTTGGCGTGCCTGGGAGCGTGGTAGCATGGGCCGTGAGCCAGCTCTAATCGGCGGGTGATCGCGATTGTCGCCGATGCCGTAAAAGGCGCGGGGCCGCGGGCATGGGGGCCCCGGCCTGTGTGGGGTATGGTGACAAAACAGGCCCCGGACGCCCGCG
>CAXTWM010000072.1:5748-17109 GCA_964247915.1 uncultured Armatimonadales bacterium
ACACGGCGCGGCCCTCCTGCATGGAGGCCCGCGCCTTGTTCGTCTTATGATCACTCTACTGCCCAGTATCTCCCGCTACCCATCCTTCTGCACTGCTTCGAGAAACCGCCGAACCACCTCTTCCACAGGCACGCCGACGGCAAGGCACCATTGTCGGAGCTCAACCAAATCCATGCGGCGTTCACCCGACTCATACCGCGCCGCTGTTTGCTGACTGATCTTCATACTTCGAGCTATGTGAGCCTGAGTCACTTTATGCTCGGCGCGAATTCCCCTAAGTATAGCCTCGAACTTTTCACGTTCATTTGTGGAAGTGGGCACTGGCATCAAAATAATAATACTACAAGCTTGACTCAAATACAAATTCCAGGTAGAATAAACACATATAGCGGTTATTAACCTTTATATGTGTAACATGAAGCAGGGAGATGGCCTCCTGCGGAGCATCCATGGCAGACATGCAGCGACTACGGCAACAGCTTGACGACTTCTTCAACGATCTGAAAGCGTACGGACCAAAACGGGGCGGACGGTTGGACCTCCTTCCTCCTGCGGTTGAAGACGACGGCGACGAGGAGAGTGGTGGGGGCCCCGATGCCCCATTCTACGATCCGTCCTCGCGTTCGGAACCGTCGGAGGTGCCCGAAGTAATCGCTTTCGAGCGCGGGCCTTCTGAGGAGCGGCGTCCGACAGCCGCCGTCGACGCGGGGCTGATGCGGCTGGGCGAGTCGGAGAATGGCCTGGTCATCGCCCTGCGGGGGGCCATCGTCGTGCGGGACGGTTCTCGGTCGGTGACGGGCCTGGTGCGTTCAGGCCCGATTTTCTTGTCTTGGGAACACGAGGCAGAACTCCTCCTGCTGCTCGGCCAGTGGCTCGGCGACCCAGGCTACTACGTCGCCGCCGAGCGAAGCGAGGGCGGCGGCTACCGTGCGGGGCGACTGAAGGACGGCGTCGGCGGGCGCAAGTACCTGGCCGACCGATTTCGGGCTGGCCTCGAACGCTACTGCCAGCGGCTTGCCGCCGTCTCCGTGAAAGATGGGACGCTCCTTCTCGACGGCTCGCTCACCTTACGGTCGCGCGACACGCCCGACGTATTCCTCAACCAGATCGCGTACCTGGCGGGGAGGGAGGGGAACTCAATCGTCGGCCTGAGCAAGAAGTCCGAACTCGTCGTCGGCGGGCGCGCCGTCCCCTACTGGCTCGACGACCAGCCCGCCGTCCCGTGCCGCCGCGCGCTGACGCCCGTTCTCAGGTGGGAGGACGCGCAGTCCCCGTCGGGTCGCGGTGGGCGTGCCGACCGTATCCTGGGAAACGTGTACGCGGCCAGACTATCGGCACTCGGCCCCACCTACCGTATGGACGTGAAGGCCGCCCCAGGCGTCACCGATGAGGGGGCGATCCACCGCTTCTACGGCAGCGCGAGCATTTACTGTGGCTACCCTAGCCTCCTGGCACGGGCGCACGCGGCGTGTTACATGTCGTCGGCTGACTTCCTGGCGCTGCAGGTGCAGGCGACGGGCGAATTCGGCCTCAGACCGCAACGGAAAACCGTCACTCTCCAGGGCGCGTTCGCGCCTTTCGGTGGATCATTCAAATAGTGGAGGAGCAATCAGCTTCCACGAATGTGGGGGCATCAGTAACATGGAAATCACAAGCATCAGCGGCAGGGACGTGTCCCTGATCTATTCACCCACCGAGACAGACGCTGTCGTGGGGACGGCCCTCGCCGTGCGGGAACTGCCCGACAAAACCCGTGGCGTGATTGTTCAGGTGATCGAGAATTCGACTCTGGACCTGGACGGATTCCTCGTCGGACAGGTGCAGACGCTGCTCGAAAAGACCTCCGCCGACACGCGGACGATCTATAATGGCGAGGAGGGCGGCGAGGCCGTCCAGCAGCTCAAGGTCGCGAAATGTAAAATCAAGGCGCGGCTCGACGGCGAGCGTTGGGCCGACTTCAACGGGTGGGTGCCAGGGCGGGCCGCCGAGATCACGCCCGTCACAGCCGCCGAACTGCTCGCCCAGGTGATCCGCCCGCCCCAGGTGCGAATGCCCGAGTTCGTCACCTACGACCGAAAGGCGGTAGCGCTCGACGGCGCGCGTCTGGGACAGTGCTGCCTGCTCCTCGGCAACCGAGGACGCGGGAAATCGCACCTGCTTAAACAGATTACGCTGGCTATGGTCGAATTCCAGCTTCCCGTGATTGTCTTCGACATGAACTACGAGTACAGGTTGCCCGATTTCCAGGTGATGCGCCTCGGCAGGAACTACTGGATCAGCCTCAGTGAGGCGGGCCCGTCCATCATCGAGACGCTCGTCGGCATGATCGCGCCGCTGCCGCCTGGGTCGAATTCGGAGACCACCCTCTCAACCCGCCTCCCCCAGTTCTTTCGAAAACGGCGTCAGGAGTGCGCCGAGAACCGCGAGCCGTACACCATTGACCTGCCGTGGCTAGTCGAGCAGAAATTCAGCGGCCACGACATGGTCCAGAAAGCCATCATAGGTCGCCTCGAACAACTCAGGGACATGGGCATCTTCGCCGAGGAGGTGAGCGACGGCCAGCCGCACGCGGGGACTCTCGCCGCCGCCTACAGGAAGGCCCACGAGGAGGGGCGGCCCGTGGTCTTTGAGATGCTTCCGCTGTCGCCCGCCGTAAGGCAGGCGCTGTTCCGCGCCAGCATGCAGACCCTCGAAAAGACCTGCGAACGCGAGCGGGCCGAGGGTACGGAGCGCTACTGCCAGGTAGTGATGGATGAAGCCCATTTCTACGCGAGTGATGCGATCCTCGTGAACGCCGTGACCCGCTCTCGGCACGTCGGATGGGGCCTGACGCTGGCAACGAATTCGCCCGAGCTGATCCCGAGCGTCGTCTTGAGGCTGCTCGACAATTTGATCGTGCTGCCGATCAGCCATGAAGACGATGTGCGTGTCGTCGCGAAGGCGGCTGCGTCATTTTGCGATAAGGCGACCGTGGAAAGCCTGGTGCAGAGTCTGCCCGACCGCAGCGCAATCATTATGGGGGAACTCACCAACCGCTGGCCCCTCGTCGTTGAAGTGGGGCCACTGCCCGACCACATCCCGCCGACGGGGGTAACCAGGAGTCCATGGTCACGTCTGATTGGCGGGAGCGGGTAAACAGAGTGGGACAAGTAGCTCGCGTCCACTTCCTTCGCGAGCAGTGGTGGCCGACGCGCATTTGTGAGATGGACGCGGCGGTCTGGGGCTACCACTCCCCTGAGGACAACGGTATTTATTCCGCCATTTCGTGATGCCTCCTGCTATCCAGGCATGAGGACGATCATCCGTAAAGCCGCACAACAAGGCGATACCCGAGGGAAATATGGGGTTAGACACACCCGCCGCACAGCAGGCTCCCCGCGTCGAGAAACCGACGGGAACCAGCTACAGGCTCACTTGCACCAGAACCCCATGGTTCGTCTGGAATATCTGAACTGGATCGCCCGTTGCAGCCTCAGACTTCAGGGGTTGCCAGCTACGGCTGAAACTTACCGTATAGAGGAGACCGTGACCGATGGATAATGAAGTCTGGAATGCCCTGGTCGCCGAGGGCGGCAGTGGCCCGAAAAACCCGTTCTCCGAGATCGTGCCCACGCTGGACAGGACGCGTGCGCTCACCGTCTACGTCCGCAAGAGCGGACTCGCTGGTGAAGGGAGTCAAGGATTTTATCTCCTGGCCCAACACGACATTCCGAGGCTACTCGCCGAGGCGGGCTTCCCCTCTGACAAGATAATCCTCCTGGACGAAGACACGGGCATTAGCGCATGGCTCGGACGCCAGCACCGACCCGACCTTCAGCGTCAGCACGAGATGATCATGGAGGGTCGGATAGGTACGGTGGTCGCCCTGGAAGTCAGCCGCCTGTTCCGAGACGAGTTCCTGTCTGCGCCCGTCGAGTTCGCCAAGGTGACGGCGTACCAAAATGCCGTCGTGGTCGCACAGATCGGCGGCAGGATGCGGAGGCTTGACCTCAAAGACTCGGGCGACCGCGACCTCTTCATCGCCGAGTGCGCCGCCGCCGCCTATCACAGGAAGAAATTGGGCAGCCAGTTGCGCGCCGCAAGGGAGCAGTCGGCACGGTTGGGGAACTACGTGGGCGGCCCCATTCCCTTCGGATGGGCGGTGAGGCCAGGCGTCAAACGCGGGCAGAGTCAGACGGGCCAAGCGGTCCCCCCCCAGATGTATGTCTATCCTCGCCACAAGGAGTACCGCCTGGAGGTCTGGCGCAGGGCCATGCTGCCGCAGATGGAAACCTATCCCGACCTGCTCCGCCACCTCCGAGAAAACAACCTGTACATCCCCCCGTTCGACGAGACGACGGCTAAAGAGTGCCTCCACAAGCACAGCCTGAGGTCGAAGACGACGTTCTGCCGAGGGGAGCACTGGTTCCCGTCGCTCGACACTCTGGCGCGCATCCTCCTCGACCCGCTGGCCGTCGGGTTTCGGCTCTATGGGAGCGGGGCATCGGCGGTGACGTACGTGCGCCGATTGGAGAAGCTGGCGGCGAGCCAGATGCAGCGGACCGACACGGAGGTGAAGTTGGAGAAAGAATTTTTCGGCTATTTCCCCGACCTCGCTCTCTGGGCGGGCGGCACGGCAGAGGAGGCGGACGCCGTCCGAGCGCTCTTCCTCGCTGTTCAGCGGAAGTGGAACCCGCTGGACTTCGAGGCTCAGGTGCGCTCGCGCTGGCGTGAGCGCGTCCCTAACCCCCACCAGATCGCAGGGAAGCCGTGCCTGAAAAGGCAGCAACACGGGACGCGCAACCACTGGGCCCAGCGCGTGGTCTGCCTGCACCATGAAAACAAGTCTGCCACTGACCCCTGTAGCTACCCTATGGCCGTTCACAGCGGCGGCGAAGCGTGGGAGTGCTACCGTGAGAGGGCACGCGGCATCCGACGCGGGGCCTGCTCGCAATGGGGGGATAAGAACCGCCTGGGCCGCGTCATCGACCTCCACCTCCACCGCATGCTGCGGTCGGCGATGGCAGGTGAAACACTAACGATTCGGAGTGCGGGGGGCGGCCACGAGCGGACGGAGCCCCTTCTCGCGCAGAAGCGGAAGGAGTGCCGTCAGTTCCAGAGGGACTACGACAACGCCATGAGGACGATCATGGAAATGCAAATCCCGAACGAGTATTGGGAAGACGATCCCGCCGCGATGGAGATGGTGAGCGCCGAGATCAAGGCCCAGGTCGCCCAGTATCGCCAAGAACACGTCACGCCGTCTCTCAAGAAATTGGCCGCCGTCAAAGCCGAGATCACGAGGCTGGAGACGGAAGCAGCCGAGACGCACGCAGCCGCAGGGCTGTGCGAGTCCGTTGTCCATCATCTGGAACGAGTGCTTACAGGGTGGAACGCGCTGACCGTGGCGGAGCGGGCCGAAGCAGTAAGAACATTCGCAGCCCGCGTCGGCGTGCTGGTGGGCGATGGCGTCGACTGCCGCGAGACGCTGATGCGTTTCCAATGGAAGCACGGCGAACGGCACCACCTGATCTCGTGGCGCAGCGCCTGGCAGGACCGCAGGAGATGGACTAGAGAGGAAGATGAGGCCCTGCGGAACCTGTGGCCTTCTTCAGCACCCTGGGCAGAAATCTGCCAGCGCCTACAGCCTGGCCGCAAGTTCATCAGCGCCTATAACCGCGCGTGGGAGATTGGGGCAGCCAAGGGATCGGGCCGCCCGATGGCCTGGTACGAGGAACAGAAGAGGGCGGACGCGTCGTTCGGCGACCAGCACCCCGAAATCCTCTACCTGCATTACAGGCCGTCAAAGCCCTACACATGCCAGGCGGTCCGTCACGACGGCTCGGCCTTTCAGATCGCCCTGCCGCCTTCGGTGCGCCAGTTTCTTCTAAGGTGCGAAGAGCAGGGACTGATGCAAGTCACCGGCATCGGCCCCAAGAAGTTTGCCAAGATCGCCCCCCACGTCAAGCTGGACTGACAAGGTATAATGAGGCCGCATCCATCGCTATAAGGAACAGTGTGATTATGTCAGTGACGGCCATTTCGCCGATAGACGGGCGCTACGCGGCGCAGACGGAAGTTCTGGCGCCCGACTTCTCCGAGTATGCCTTAATCAAGTGCCGGGTGCGGGTGGAAGTGGAATGGCTCTTGTTCCTCGCCGAACAGCCGGGCATCACGGACGTCCGACCACTCTCCGGGGAAGAGCAAGCGTATCTGCACGCCATTGCCACTGATTTTGACCCGGCACAGGCCGAGCGCGTCAAGGAGATCGAGCGGACGACGCGCCATGACGTGAAGGCCGTGGAGTATTTCTTGCAGGAGCGGCTGCGGGACACGTCGCTGGCCGACGTCATCCCCTTCCTCCATTTCTGCTGCACGTCGGAAGACATCAACAACCTCGCCTACGGCCTGATGCTCCAGAGCGGCATCGGGGGGAAGTGGCTGCCGCTGGCGACGACGATGGTAAACCAGGTCGCCGCGCTGGCCGATGGGACGCGCGAGGTCGCCATGCTCGCCCGGACCCACGGCCAGCCGGCCAGCCCGACCACCGTGGGCAAAGAACTGGCCGTGTTCGTCCATCGCTGGCGGCGGCAGCTCAGGCAGATCCAGGCCGTCGAGTATCTGGGCAAGTTCAACGGCACCGTCGGCAACTTCCACACGCACACCATTGCCTACCCCGATCTGCCCTGGGAAGACCTATCCCGCGCTTTCGTCGAGCGGCTGGGGCTGACGTTCAACCCGCTGACGACGCAGATCGAGTCGCACGACTGGATCGCCGAGCTGGCGCACGCGCTGGTCCGCTTCAACATGGTCACGCTGGGCTTCGACCAGGACGTCTGGACCTACATCTCCCTAGCTTACTTCAAGCAGCGGGTCGTGGCGGGCGAGGTCGGCTCCTCCACCATGCCGCACAAGGTCAACCCCATCAACTTCGAGAACTCGGAAGCCAACCTGGGCGTGTCCAACGCCCTGCTCGCCCACCTTGCCGCCAAGCTGCCCGTCTCCCGCCTCCAGCGCGACCTGACCGATTCGAGCGCCCTGCGGAACCTAGGGACCGCCGTCGCCCATTCTTACGTCGCCCTCCAGTCCACGCTGCGCGGCCTGGGCGTCCTGGAGGTTAACCCCGCCGCGCTGGCGCGCGACCTGGACGACGCCTGGGAGGTGCTGGCCGAGCCGGTCCAGACGGTCATGCGCCGCGTCGGCACCCCGGACGCCTATGAGCGGCTGAAAGCCTTGACGCGCGGCGCGGGCATCACGAAGGAAGGCATCCAGGCGTTCATCGCCGACCTGGACCTGCCCGACGACGACAAGCAGCGCCTCCTCCGCCTGACCCCAGCTACCTATACCGGCCTGGCGTCGGAGCTTGTGCGGCACGTCCAGCCGAAATAATGAACCAAGCTGCCTCTGGCGCGTCTTTGCAATCAATGGTATAATGATGGCACAGGCATTTGTACGTTAAATGTGAGGCTCGAAAGCAGGGAAGCCGTTACCATGCGTTATCAAGTGATGCTGATTAAATCAGAGGAAGGTTACAGCGTTTCCTGTCCGTCTCTTCCGGGATGCTGGTCTCAGGGGAACACGAGGCAGGAAGCATTGGACAACATCCGAGACGCGATCTCGGAATATAAAGCGGCAGTCGCAGAGATACAGGCCGTAGGGTAAGTGGCTCATCTGATGTGGGGTGTGAAAAGATTTAAAACGGCAACGGCGGTTTCTGGGTGTCTGATTATAGCTTACGGCTTCTGGGTCTGGCCTACGCCCTGGCACAGTTGGTCTATTCGCAGAGCCTTTGTTTCGCATCACAACGACAATCATATTCATCATCGTACACTCCACTTCCGTACCAGCCGCTTAGACGGTCATCTGGAGTCCGTTTATACCGGAATGTTCGGTTTCGCCGATTGTCACCCTATCACGATGGCCGAATTGCAAGCCAACGATGGGCTTCTCACAGCGGCACAGGTCAAAAATGCAAGGCGGCGGTGGTAGCACCATGGAAAGTAACGATGGCACAAGTTAAGGTTTATGTGACGCTCAAGCCGTCCCTGCTGGACGCGCAGGGCAAGGTCGTCCAGGGGGCGTTGCAGCAACTCGGCTACGGCGGCGTGGAGCAGGTGCGAATCGGCAAGTACGTCGAGATGACGGTGGCGGACGGGCAGGAGATGGACGCGCAGATCAAAGAGATGTGCGACAAGCTGCTGGCGAACCCGGTGATCGAAGATTACCGTTATGAGGTAGTGGCGTGAAGTTCGGCGTCATCAAATTCCCCGGCTCCAACTGCGACCAGGACGCCTACTACACGCTCAAAGACGTTCTAGGCCAGCCGGTCGAGTACCTGTGGCATCAGGACGCGGACCTGAAAGGCGTGGACTGCGTGGTCGTCCCCGGCGGCTTCTCGTATGGCGATTATTTGCGCTGCGGGGCCATCGCGCGGTTCGCGCCCGCGATGGCAGCGACGCAGGAGTTTGCCTCACGCGGCGGCCTGGTGCTCGGCATCTGCAACGGCTTCCAAGTGCTGTGCGAGTCCCACCTGCTGCCGGGCGCGCTGGTCCGCAACGACGGCCAGAGATTCGTCTGCAAGCAGGTCCACCTGCGCGCCGAAAACACGAACACGCCGTTCACCAACGCGCTCAGGCCGGGGCAGGTTTTGCAGGTGCCGGTCGCGCACGGCGAAGGCAAGTACGTCTGCGACGACGCCACGCTGGATGAGCTGAAGGCGAAAAACCGGGTGATCTTCCGCTACACGGCCCCGGAAGAACAGGAAGTCGGGGCCGCGCACGGCGGGACGAACCCGAACGGCTCACGGGACGACATCGCGGGCATCGCCAGCGAGAAGTTCAACGTGCTGGGACTGATGCCCCACCCGGAGCGGGCCGCCGACCCGGCCCTGGGGTCCGGCGACGGACGCGCGATCTTCGAGTCGCTGCTGCGCTTCTGGGGCTGATCTGGGGCTGAGGCGGAAGGTGGAACGGGCGGGCGGGAGGATCTTGCTGGCGAGGTCAGTCGTCACCAGCATCTCACGGAGTCGGGCGGACTCCGGCGCAACGCGGCGGAAATCAGGAGACATCAAGCAATGAGAACTGTGGACGTGCTGCTGTATGAAGGCGTAGACGAACTCGACTTTTGCGGCCCTTACGAGATACTGGCGTCCTGCCGCCGCCTGATAGACGGGCGGTGGAGCGACAAGCCCGCGTTCCACGTCCAGACGGTCGCGGATCGGCGCTCGACCGTCCAGTGCGCGCACAAACTCTGCGTCCTGCCCGACAAGTCTCTGGCCGAAGCGTTCGAGGCCGACATCATCATCGTTCCGGGCGGGCCGACCTCGCGCAAGGACAACCTGCCCATCCACATCATGGAGTTCCTGCGGAAAGCCAGCGACACGGCAGAGGTGATCGCCTCGGTCAGCACGGGCGCGTTCATCCTCGCGCGGACGGGGCTGGCGGAGGGGCACCGGATCACGACCCATGCGTCCCATCTGGAGACTCTGGCGAAGGCGTATCCGGGCATCAAAGTCGTGAAAGGCTCCCGCGTCGTCAGCAGCGGCAAGACCCTCATGTCGTCGGCGGGAATCTCGGCGGGGCTTGACCTCGCCCTCGCCATCATCGAGCGGTTCGAGGGCAAAGAAACGGCGCGGCTGGCCGCGAAGCGTTTGGAATGGGCCGGCAACTGGGCCGAAACCGCCTCCCACCCGGCGGCCGCTCCTCCCGCGTCGAGCGGCCCCGTCGTGGTCCGCAAGTAGCCCGGCATCAGCGAAGGAGGCCGCATGAGAGCCTGGGGAGCCGTTTTCTGGATCAGCCTCGGCACGCTGATTGACCACCTCTGGCTGGGCGCGGGCCGGTTCTCCGCAACGCCGCTCGTGCTGCTCCTGTTGGTTTCCATCCTCGGCTGGGGCTGGGCCGCGCTGCTGGCGGGCGGGCGTGCGCTTTTCCGCCATGCCGCCTCCTTGCTCCTGGGCCGCCCCCTACCCCTGCCACGCACCGACCCCCAAGCTCTGGCCGCCGAGGTCGCCGCCCTGAACGCGCAGATCGCCCAGCTCCGCGACACGGCCACCTCGTTCGACGTGTCCTTCGACCAGACCCTGGAGCGGATGGACGAACGCCTGCGCCGCGTCGAGCAGCAGTCGCCCTATGTGCAGAACGTGCAGATCAAGCGCGGCGGCTGACCCCAATCATCGGACACAAGAAAGCGGCGGGAGGACCATTCCTCCCGCCGCTTTCTTGACAACATCTGGTCGGGGTGACAGGACTCGAACCTGCGACCTTGAAGCCCCCAGCTTCACGCGCTAACCAACTGTGCTACACCCCGAACTTGTTTCAGCCGCTGACAGACCTATTGTAGCAGATGAGGCGTGCTTTGTCAACAGCGGGAAGCAGAATTAAGTCGCCGCCGGGTACACTTTCGGCAAGAAATGACCAGGAGCGAACGTGACCCGCATCTTACTGGCCCGCCACGGCGAAACGGAGTGGAACGCCGTCCGGCGCGTCCAGGGCTGGACCGACATCCCCCTCAGTGAAAAGGGCCGCGCCCAGGCCGAAGCGCTGGCCCACCGCCTGGCCCGCACTCCCCTCGCCGCCGTCTACAGCAGCGACCTGTCCCGCGCCGCCCAGACCGCCGCGCCGACCGCCGCCCGGCAGGGGCTGACGGTCCAGACGATGCCGGAGCTTCGCGAGAAGGGGTTCGGGGCGTGGGAGGGGCTGACGCAGACCGATCTGGAGCGCGACTACCCGGACCTGTGGCATCGGTATCATGTCGCCCGCGACCTGGACGCGCCCGTCCCCGGCGGCGAGACCTGGCCCGAGGTGCAGGAGCGGCTGACCGCCGGCTTGGGCCGCATCCTCGCCGCCCACCCTGGCCCCGACGAGGCCGTGCTGCTGGTCGGGCACGGCGGGTCGGGCCGCATGGTGATCCTGGAAGCCTTGCAGGCCGCGCTCCCCGCCCTGCTGCGCCTGCATCTGGACAACGCTTCCTTGAGCCGCCTGGACTTCCGAGGCGCGGGGGACAGCCGCGTCGTCTTCCTGAACGACACCTGCCATCTGGAAGGGCCGCTATGACCGGCATCGTCCTGGGGCTGGACGGCGGCGGGACCCAGACCCGCGTCGCGGTGGCGACGGCGGCGGGCGAGGTCATCGGCCGGGGCCAGGCCGGGGCCTGCAACCTGGCCGCCGTCCCCCCGCCGGAAGCCCTCGCCGCCGCCCTCGCCGCCGCCGATTTCGCCCTGGCGGAGGCGGGTCGGGAGCGCGCCGACATCGCGGCCCTCTGCGCCGGCGGCGCCGGCGTGTCCTACACCCAGCGCCGCGACCAGTTCCAGGCGGGCCTGCAAGATGCCTTTCCACGCGCGCGCGTCGCCGTCGAGCCGGACTACGCCATCGCCCTGACCGGGGC
>CAXTWM010000073.1:0-9650 GCA_964247915.1 uncultured Armatimonadales bacterium
CTGCCGCTCCTCGTCGGCCTGTCCTTCGTGTTCTACGGCTGGTGGGACATCCGCTTCGTGCCGCTGCTCGCCGGCTCGATCCTGGCGAACTGGTGTGTCGCCCGCGCCTATCGCCGCTGGCCCGGACGCTGGCTGAGGACAACAAAATTGACCTGAGCCTGGTGAAAGGCACCGGGCCGGTCGGGCGCATCACCAAGGACGATGTCGCCAACTACCTGGAGCGCAGCAACGACGCGCCGCAGGTGGCGAACGATCTGGCCGCCCAGGCGGCCCCGCCGCCGGTCGCTCCGACTGCGCCGCCCCCATCCGCTGTGCCCTCGTCCACAGCGGGAGGCCGTCCCGAAGAGCGCGTCCGCATGACCCGCCGCCGCCAGACCATCGCGACCCGGCTGGTCGAGGCCCAGCGCACGGCGGCCATGCTGACGACGTTCAACGAGATAGACATGAGCGCCGTCATGGCGATCCGCGCCAAGCGCAAGGACTCGTTCAAGGAGAAGAACGGCATCGGCCTGGGCTTCATGTCCTTCTTCACCAAAGCCAGCATCGGCGCTCTGAAAGCCTTCCCCCTGCTGAACGCCGAGATTCAGGGCCAGGAGATCGTCAAGAAGGGCTACTACGACATCGGCATCGCCGTCGGAGCCGAGGAGGGCCTCGTCGTCCCGGTCGTCCGCAACGCCGACACGCTCACCTTCGCCGGCATCGAGAAGGAGATCGCTGGGCTGGCGGGCCGGGCCAAAGCCAACACACTGACTATTGACGAGATGCGCGGCGGGACGTTCACCATCACCAACGGCGGCGTCTTCGGCTCCCTGATGTCCACGCCCATCCTGAACGCCCCCCAGGTCGCCATCTTGGGCCTGCACAAGATCGAGCCGCGCCCCATCGCCCTGAACGGCGAGGTCGTCATCCGCCCGATGATGTACGTCGCGCTGTCCTACGACCACCGCATCGTGGACGGCAGCGAGGCCGTCCGCTTCCTGGTCCGCATCAAAGAGCTGATCGAAGACCCCGAAGCCCTGCTGCTGGAAGGGTAATCTCAGACACAAGAAAGCCGCCCCGGCCATAAGCCGGGGCGGCTTTCTTGTTGCTCGCAGATTAGTTCGGTAAGTCCAGATCGGTGTGGTCTTTCTCGGGAACCTCTTTGGGCTTGATCGGCTTGCCCTTCTTGTCGAGCTGCACCGGCGGGGGCAGAAGCTCGATGGCGGGCTGCTGGGTGCCGTTGGGGTGGAACGGGACGCGGCTGAGGCAGAAGGCGTCAATGGCGAGGGCGTAGCGGCTGTCACGCGCACGCGGGCCGGTGACGGTGATCGTCAGCGTGTGCCGGCCGTGGCTGAGGACCGCGCTGCCCAGGCGGCTCCAGAGGAACTTTTCGGCGTAGAGCGTCCCTTCGGTCGGCACGTCCTCAACGGGGTTGGCGGCACCGCCGTCCAGGGTGTAGGTGAACGGGGCCGAGTCGCGCGGCGGGCTGCCGGCCATCCACAGGGCGTAGGAGCCAGTGGCGTTGACGGCGAACGTGTACTCGGCCCGGTAGCCGCCCCCGGCGTCGCCCGTGGACGAGGGGGGCAGGCGGTCGGTGTCGAGGGACAGGTAGGAGCCGCCCGACGCCTCCGAGTCCGAGATGAGCGAGTCGAACGTGTGGGAGGACGCGCCCTCGCCTTCGAGCCAGAGGAACGGCTGCAAGGTCTGCGTCATGGCCTGGATCAGACTCACGAAGGCGTTGTAGCGCAGGTCGGCGTCCTTCGCCGTGTCGGGGATGGTGTTCCGAATCTGGAACAGCCGGTCTGAATAGACCTCCGTCGCCAGCCCCTGATCCTTCGCCAGCTTGAGCAGGCGCATCGCCTCCTTGTCGGCGGCGTCCGCCGCGTCCTCGGGCAGCGGCACCATGCCCACATGGCTGATGACGATGGGGTCCGCGCCCACCGGCACGGTCCAGGAGTCCTTCTTCTTCTGCACGGGCAGGGGCAGCCCGGCGGCGTCGGTGATGACGGCGGGCGAATCCTTGGGGAACGGGAACGTGGCCCGCGTCAGGGCGCCGTGCGGCGACCAGACGACGAATCGCGGCAGCCGGCCGTCCGGGTCGGTCAGCTTGTAGGCGCGCAGGAGCGGGCCGAGCGAGAGCGAGTCGCCCCCCTGGAACAGCGCGCCCGCGCGGTAGGAGGGCAGCCACCAGACGCCGCCCGGCAGGCGGCGCAGGCCGATCTCCAGGCCGGGCACCCCGGCGGGGTACGGCAGGACGCGCGTCGGGTTCGCCAGCTCGGACGTCTGGAACGAGAGCGACGCCCCGTACTCGGCCAGCCGGTGCGCGGCCTCGGGCGTGGCGGCGGGGGCGAAGAAGCCGCGCACCCCGGCCGCTTTCAGCGCATCCCAGTCCGCATTGGCCGTCGCCGGCACGGAGGCGCCGGATCGGGCGGCGATCAGCCAGGTCGTCTTCGGCGTCTCCTCGGCCTGCGCGAACGCATACGCGCCCGTGGCCGCGTCGTTCACGCTCAGCCCGTCGAAGCCGCCCGCCGTCTGCGTGTTGCTGAACAGGGCGCTGCGCCCGCTCCAGCCGTAGACGACGGGGACGTCGGCGACGCCCTTTTTCAGCGCCCCGGC
Organism: uncultured Armatimonadales bacterium; assembly: GCA_964247915.1. Classification (GTDB taxonomy): domain Bacteria; phylum Armatimonadota; class Armatimonadia; order Armatimonadales; family Capsulimonadaceae; genus JANXMY01. The sequence continues at coordinate 2,596 of CAXTWM010000073.1, forward strand.
CAGCGCGTTCATGTAGCCGCGCACGGATTCGAGCCGGAACTGGCGCAGGTCATCCCAGACATGGCCGCCCAGCGGATGGTTCAGGACCTGGTAGGGGACCTTCTTGACGGGGTCGTAGACGTCCGGCGCCCCCTTGCTGCCGGACCAGAGGGGCAGGCAGCGGGCGGCGGTGGCGAAGTCCGGCAGGTCTTTGTCCTTGATGCCCCAGCCCCGGTTCAGGTCGTCCACATTATGGTTGTACTTCCGGTTCAGCCACGCCTCGAAGTCCAGCCGGTAGCCGTCGGTGGTCGGGACGACGTTCTCGACCTCGCCGCCGAACCCGATCCCGTCGCTGATCGGGTCCAGGAAGAACCGGAACCCCGGCCCCAGGCGGACGCGGCTGAAGAAGCCCAGCAGGCGGTCGCGGTACTCGTCATAGCCCTGCCACAAGTCCGGCAGGCGGCTTTCGGGCGTGCCGGGCAGGTACAGCCGCTGCGGGTAGAGCAGCAGCAGGTCGGCCGTGACCGGGTCCTTGAGCGTCACCTGCGCCGTCTCGCCGTCCATGACCTGGGCGGCCCCGGTCTCCTCGATCGCGCCGTCTTTGGGCGCGACCAGCACATAGAAGGCATCCGCCAGGCTGGGGATGTGGCGGAACCGAGTCGGCCCGGACGCGGACGGGGACGGGTTGCGGTAGACGGCGGGCTTGATGACATAGCCGATCAGCGGGTCTTTAGGAAAATCCGCGATCCGCAGCCCGTAGCGGAAGCCGTTGGCGTCCAGATAATCCAGCACGCGCTGCGCGGCGGGGGGGGCCACATGGGTCAGCCCCTTCGCCCCCGCCGACAGCACCAGGTCATGCACGCCCCCCTTCCCCAGCGCGTCCAGGGCGGCCTTGTCCTTGTTCCAATCCTCCTCGCCGCCCGCCCCCGTCCACGACAGCGGCACGAAGACCGCCCCGGCCGGCAGGTACGCCTGCCCCTCCCAGGTCAGCCCGTGCGCCTGCCCGACGCTCCACGGATGGCTGCCCCCTCGGGCGTCCTGAAACGTCCCCCCCGATTCCGGCTTGAGCAGAATCAGCGGCGGCGACGGCGGCGGGATGGGGACTTTGGCGGCCTGCGCCGGGTGCGGCAGGATCGCCAGAGTGAGGAGTAGAAGAGGCAGGTATTTCATAAAGTTACAGCATCTTAGAGGGAAGTGACCCCGGCATCGGATACAGCCGTAAGGGGGGCGGGGGCTTGCCTCAGATTCGTCGCATCGTTGCCGTCCGTGGCATCGGCTGGTTTCGACCCGGCCATGAATGACCGGGCTAAGAAGGTACGAAGCCCCTCCGGGGCTAAGGACGGGCTGGCGTCGGCTTCCCTCAGCCCCGGAAGGGGCTTGGTGCTCTTTCTAGCCCGGTCATTCATGGCCAGGGACGGTTCAGGTAACGGCCCCTTTAGCCCTGACCCTGTTCAGGAGCGCCCGCGCCCCTCAAAATCCCGCAGAATGTCTTCGGGCAGCGGCGCATCAAAATCGTCCGGCACGACGAACTCGCCTTCCGCAAGACCAAAAGGCCGCAGTGAGTGCGCCCCGCCCTCTTCGGCAGGCACGACCGGACCGGATACCTCAATCTGCTTTAGGAGCCGAACGTAATCCAACTCAGGACTACGTTTGGGATACCGCTCTTGATAACCTCTGAGCGACCGTTCGTGGTGCTCCCATTGGAACGTTTCTGAATACATACGCAACGGTAACTGACAGACAGCATCCGCTAACTCTGCCGCTTGCTCCGCCTTACCACCCCAACCAAGCAGCCTAATTTCCTTGAAGGCCATATGCAGGAGTGCGCCTAACCCTGTAACTGTGCCTGTGTCAGCATCACATTCCCCGCGTTCGAGCACGACCGCAACACGCTACGTCAAACGAGCGCGTCATACCGCATCTGGCACATCGGCCCCCTTATATCCGCTCCAGGGCGGAGAGGCCGAAGAGGGACAGAATAATGGCACACCACTTGCCTCATCAGCCTATGGCATATAAGAATCATACACCGCATGAGGCCCGATCCAAAACCACAAGGCCCCTTCCGGGCGGTCGTAAGCCAGCACGCGGTAGTGCAAGCCGACCCGCGCCGACCAATACCTCCCGACCTTCTTGAAGCGCAGGGAGGAGTGGTCCGGGTCAGCTTGAAGCAGGGCAAAGTTCTTGTCGGCAAGTTCACGAACTTCAGCCGGCAAGGCATTGTAAAGCTGCCAGAACTGAGGCGTGGTGAAGCGTCTCATAAAGGCCGACACCAGCCCGCCTCAAACTCCTGGCTGGCCTGTTCCGCCAGCGCATCGAAACGCCCCGAAAGCGCATCTTTTTCGATCTGCCGGTCCCACAGGTCGGCTTGGTACTCCTCAAACCAGGCGGCAAGCTGGCTCAGTTCGGGATGAGGGAGTTGCGTTATCGCGGCTTCGATCTCTTGAACACTCATGCGGGTATTGTACCAGATGGGGCACGGCCCCGCCTACATCCGCTCCGGGGCGGAGAGGCCGAGCAAGCCCAGGACGTTGCGGAGGACGGTCTGGGTGGCGTGGACCAGGACCAGGCGGGCTTTGAGGGTTTCGGGGTCGTCGCAGACCACGCGCAGGGCGGGGGTGCGGTTGCCGGCGTCGTAAAAGGAATGGAAGACGGCGGCCAGGTCGCGGGCGTACTGGACGATGCGCTGCGGGGCGTACTCGGACGCGGCCAGGGCGACCTCGGCGGGCAATTCGCTCAGTTTCTTGATGAGGTCGGTCTCGCCCTCCTCGGTCAGCCGGGACAGGTCGGCGTCCCCGGCGGCGGGCACGGACGCGCCTTTCTCCTCGCGGGCGCGGTCAATGGCCTGGACGATCCGGGCGTGGGCGTACTGGACGTAGTAGACGGGGTTGTCCTTTTCGGTCTTCCGGGCCAGGTCCACGTCGATCTCCAGGGGGCTGTGGGGGGAGCGCATCAGGAAGAAGAACCGGGCGGCGTCGCGCCCGATCTCGTCAATCAGGTCGGCCTTCAGCTCCAGGATGTTGCCCTTGCGCTTGGACGACTGGACGACCTCGCCGTCCTTGACGATGCTGACGAGCTGGTACAGGAGCACGTCCAGCCGGGCCGGGTCGTAGCCCAGGGCGGCGATGCTGGCCCTGGTCCGGGCGACGTAGCCGGCGTGGTCCGCGCCCCAGACGTTGATGGCCTTGTCGAAGCCCCGGTCGAATTTGTCCTTGTGGTAGGCGGCGTCCCCGGCGATGTAGGTGGGCGTGCCGTCGGCCCGCATCAGGACGCGGTCCTTGTCGTCGCCGAACTCGGTGGCTTTGAGCCAGAGCGCGCCGTCTTTCTCGTAGGTGTAGCCGCGCTCGGTCAGCGCGGCGATGGCGACGGCGACCTGACCCCCGGCGTGCAGGGTCGCCTCGCTGAACCAGGTGTCGAACCGGACCCCGAACGCCTCCAGGTCGGCGCGCTGCTGGGCGATCATGCCCTGTTCCGAAAGCCGCCGGAAGGTCTGGATCGTTTGGGGGTCGTCCCCGTCGGCGTTCTCGTAGCGGTCGCCCTCCGCTTCCAGGACCAGGCGGGCGACGTCGGTGATGTAGTCGCCGCCGTACATGTCCTCGCCCAGCGCGTCCTTGTGCCCGAGGAGCTGGCGATACCGGGCGAAGACGGACCGCCCGAAGTTGTTCATCTGGACCGAGTTTAGGGCGTCGTTGATGTAATACTCGCGCGAGACCGTGTTACCGACGGCGGCCAGCAGGGAGCAGAGGGTGTCGCCGATGGCGGCGTTGCGGCCCCCGGCCACGGTGATCGGGCCGTTGGGGTTGGTGGAAACGAACTCGACGACGATCCTTTTGCCGCCGCCCGCGTCCGAGCGCCCGAAACTCTCGCCCTGCGCCTCGATGCGGTGGAGGATGTCGCCCAGCCAGTCGGGCCGCAGGCGCAGGTTGATGAACCCCGGCCCGGCGATCTCCGCCCCCGCGATCAGCGCGTCGTCGCCGATGGGCAGGTGGCTGACGATGCGCGCCGCCACGTCGCGCGGCGGCATCCCGACCGTGCGGGCGAGGCCGAGCGCGACGCCCGTGGCCCAGTCGCCGTGCGCCTTCTGCTTGGGCATCTCCAGCGTGACCTCGGGGATTGTTTCCAGCGCCAGATCGCCGCTGTTCTTCGCGGCTTCCAGTGCCTGCGTGATGATTTCCGCCAGTTGTTCTTTAATCATAATCCTAAGAATCCACCCAACGCGCCAGCCCCGGCCAGAACTTCTCCAGAAGGCTCACGAGGCCGAGGACCACGAGATAGCCCAGCAGGAGCTGTCCCGCTCCCATCGCCCAGAGCCACCGCCCCAATGCGAAGCGCGGCGCCATCCCCTGCTCCATCCGCTGACGGCGGCGCGACAGCACCTGCTCGGCGGCGCGGATCGCGCCCCTGATCTGGGCATCCGTCGCGGGCCGGGTCGCGAACCACTGCTGGACCCAGCCGCCGATGCGGCGCCAGAAGAGCAGCGCGACCGGCGCGGCCAGCATCGCCGCCAGCGAGGCGGCGTCCATCTGAGGCCACTCCCCCGCCTGGGCGGCGCAGAAGACGGCGAGGAACAGCAGCAGGAACAGGGTGAAGCCGACGAACAGGTTCGTCCCGCAGCGTGGGTGGACGCGGGGCATCGCCCGGACGCAGTCCGGCACGAGCGGGGCCTGCTGCTCGATGCAGTGGACCACCTGATGCTCCGCCGCGTGAGTCCCGGACATGGGCAGCAGCCGCAGCAGCCCGAAGACGAGCGGCAGCGGCAGCCAGGACGAAGCCGCAGAGAGCCACATCTGAGCGCCGAGCGGCAGCCGCATCTCCCAGTGGCTCAGGCCGGGGAGGTGCGCCGCCCCGCGCGCCAGGCCGTGCGCCCCGGCCTGCGCCAGAAGCGCCAGCCCGCTCATCGTCATGCCGGTCAGGAACAGCCCCCAGGAGCCTGCTCCCCCGGAGGAGACGCCGTCGTGCAGGTACACGCCCAATGGCGTCGCCATGCCGCCCAGGCGCGGCGGCTCCGGGCGCGACAGGACGGCCAGCACCCACCCCGTCTCCGGGTCCACAACGGGGAGCGCGGGCGACTGTGAGCGAGACAGGGTTTCCAGCGCGTCTCGCAGGCGGCTCTCCGGGATCACCTGAGTTTCCGGGATCACCGGGGGGAGCACCGGCAGCGCGTCGTCTTCCATCAATTTACTATACCAAAGCGCCGGTGAAAAGTCAACCGGCGGGCCGGGCGAACTCCGGTAGAATCACCGGGACGAATGCCCTAAAGAACCGGCGGGCGCCGCCGACAATACAGGTGTACGCAGAAGGAAGCCCGACGGACCCGCCGAGACAAGCGGATCACACGGAATGTGATCCGGGTTCGGCCCGCCTCCAACGTCCCGGCGAGGGAAGCGGCCTTCCACGCTCGTACAACATCAACTGGCAGGAAGCCAACGACCCATCACACGGTCTCCGATCCAACTATCGGTGACATCAAGGAAGAAGAAACCATGTCGAGCTACATCAACACCAACACCACGGCCAGCGAGGCGTCTTACAACCTGGGCATCAACCAGGCCAACGAGCAGAAGAACATCCAGCGCCTGTCGTCGGGCCTGCGGATCAACTCGGCCGCCGACGACGCGGCGGGGCTGGTCATCTCCGAGAGCCTGCGCGCCCAGTCGGCGGGCTTGACCCAGGCGACCCGCAACACCAACGACGCCATCAACGTCGTGAAGACGGCGGAAGGCGCGCTGAACGAGGTCCACTCGCTCCTGGTCAACATCCGCTCGCTCGTCGTCCACGCCGCCAACGTCGGCGCCAACGACCCGACGGCCCTGAAGGCCGACCAGGACTCCATCGCCTCCGCCGTCGCCAGCATCAACCGCATCGCCGGCACGACCCAGTTCAACAACAAGAACCTGCTGGACGGCTCGGCCTCCTCGTCCTCGGCCTCCGTCACCGCCGGGACCGGCACCGCCAGCGGCACGGGTTCGACCAGCCTCACGCTGAACTCGCAGGCCCTGTCCTACGGCACCACCCCCGTCGCCAGCGGCCACGTCAGCTACACCCAGGCCGTCGCTTCGGTGCAGAAGGCCAGCTTCACGTCCGGTACGGCCGCGGACACCTTCGGCGGCTCGTTCGTCATCGAGGGCAAGACGGTCGTCCTGAACGGCACCGCCAACACGAACGCCAGCGTCGCCACCGCGATCCAGCAGCAGACGGGCCTGAACTACACGGTGACCGGCAGCGCCGGCTCGGCCGGGCTGACCTTCACGAACACCAAGACGGGCGCGGCGGCGGGTTCCTACGACTTCTCCGGCATCCAGTCCTACACCGCCGGGGTCGCGGCGAGTTCGGCGACGGCGACCAGCAGCACCACGGCGGGCGCCAACGCCCACGTCACCGTCAACGGCCAGAGCAGCGACACGGTGGCCGCGGACGGCACGACCTTCAGCTTCACGACGGGCGCCCTCAAGGGCCTGTCGCTGTCCACCAACGCCACGGCCACTGCCTCGGACATCGGCGAGTTCAGCGCGACGGCGGACAAGGCCGTTTCCGGGCAGGACTTGCAGTTCCAGGTCGGCGCGAACGCCGGGCAGACGGTGAACATCAGCATCGGCAGCACGAAGGCCAGCAACCTGGGCAGCACCGGCGGCTTCAACCTCGGCGACCTGGCGACCGGCGGCGCGCTGAACGTGACCGACCCGACCGGCGCCGGCCAGCAGAACGCGCTGAAGGTGGTGGACCAGGCGATCTCGGACGTCTCCACGACCCGCGAGAAGCTGGGCGCGCTCCAGAGCAACGTCCTGGAGTCCAACGTCCGCAGCCTCGGCGTGGCCCAGCAGAACACGGACGCTTCGGAGAGCACCATCCGCGACACGAACCTCTCCTCGGAGATCGTGGACTTCACCAAGAACCAGATCTTGGTGCAGGCGGGCACGTCCGCTCTGGCCCAGGCGAACTCGGCGCCCCAGGCGATCCTGAAGCTCCTTCAGTAAATCCCAGCGACTTCGAGACTCTCATGCTCCGGTGGGGGCCGCTCCGGCGGCCCCCCCCGTTTTGTGTAACCCCCAAAAAGAACCCGCCCGGTACCCCAAAAT
>CAXTWM010000073.1:9660-17062 GCA_964247915.1 uncultured Armatimonadales bacterium
GCCCGCCGACACCCCCTCCAGAAAACCCCCCCCACTGCCCCCCTCTCATCCGCCGGGGGGGGCCGCGCCGGCGGCCCCCACTTTTTGCTGTACCCCCTAAAGAGAACGGGCCGGTTCCCCGATGATTAGGGTAACGCAGGAGACCTACCGTTATGACCACGCCCAGCATCAGCTTCTCCGGCCTCGCGTCCGGGATCGACAGCTCCAGCATTATCAGCCAGCTCACGACGGTCGCGCAGAAGCCGGTCACGCTGCTCCAAAGCAAAGACGACGCCTACAACGCCAGCCTCTCGGCCTGGCAGCAGCTCAACACCAGCCTGTCCGCCCTGCAAACCGCCGCCGTCGCCCTGACCCGAGCGTCCACGTTCAGCGCGGCCAGCGCCACCTCCTCCAACGCCGCCGTCGCCACCGTCACGACCCTGCCGGGGGCCGCCCTGGGCGGCCATTCCCTTTCCGTCACCCGGCTCGCCCAGGCGCAGAAGGTCGTCTCCGCCTCGGTCGCCAGCGGCAGCACCGCGCTGGGCCGGGCGGGCAGCTTCCTCCTGAACGGCAAGACGATCTCCGTCAGCGGCACGGACGCCCTGACCGACATCTCCGTGAAGATCAACGCCGCCAAGGCGGGCGTCTCGGCCACCGTCGTCAACGTCGGCCCCGGCGACTTCCGCCTGACCCTGACCTCCAACCAGACCGGGGCGGCTAACACGGTCGCCGCTTCGGACACGGCGGGCGGCATCCTCACTGGCCTGGGCCTCCTCGGATCGGGGGCGGCGGGCGTCCGACAGGGCGTTTCCGGCACGCAGAACGGCGCGGCCACCAGCGGCGCGGCCTCGCTGACGCTGGGCAGCGCGACCCAGTCCGTCGGCTCCCTGCTGGGGATCGCGGCGGGCGGCGCCCCGAACGCCTCCTTCCACCTGTCCAACGGCGGGGCGGGCGCGGGCAACGAGGCCGACGTTGCCGTAGACCTGAACACCGCCTCCCTGTCCGACGTCGCGAACGCCATCAACCGAGCCGGGATCAGCGGCGTCTCCGCCGAGGTCGTCACCCTGCCCGACGTCAACGGCAACCTGTACCGCATCCACCAGCTCCAGATCGTCAGCACCAGGACGACGCCCGCGACGCCGAGCACGGCCACCGCGTCGGGGACGTCACTGCTCCCCACGGACACCTTCTCGGGGGGCTTGACCGTCAACGGCCAGGCCGTCACGCTGGCCGGCCACGCGACCACGCTGGCCCAGCTCAACGCCGCCATCCAGGGGACGACCGGCAATTCCGGCATCACCGCGTCGGTCAGCGGCGGCGCGCTGACCCTGACGGACGGGGCGGGCAGGAACATCACGGCGACGACGACGGGCCTGGACAACTGGACCGGCGGCGCGACCGACAACGGCCCGCTGGGCGCCGCCGCCGTGGCGAACGGCACGCCGGCCTCGCCCGTCCCGCCGGCGTTCACCGACCCCGGCGGCGTGCTGGGGACCCTGGGAGTCCTGCAAAGCCCTTACGCACAGACCGTGACGAGCGCTCAGGACGCCAGATTCAACCTGGACGGGCTGGACCTGACGCGGTCCTCCAACACGGTCGGCGACGTCATCCCCGGCGCGACGATCAAGCTGCTCTCGGGCACGGCGGCCACGCCGGGCACGACCGAGCTAAACATCACCCAGAACACCGACTCCATCGCCGCCGCCGTCAACACGTTCGCGACCGCCTACAACGCCATCACGGATTTCGTCACCTCTCAGAACCAGTTCACGCCGCCGACGGACACGAGCGCGGGAGTCGCCGGCGCCAGCCCCGCCCTGTTCGGCGACTCGACGCTGAACCAGATCCAGGACCAGCTTTCGCGCGCCCTCACGGCGGTTTCCGGCTCGACAACGCTGCAATCCATCGGCGTCACCCTGGACGACAAGGGCGACCTCCAGGTAGACTCGAACGCCTTGACGCAGGCCCTGCAAACCGACCCGGCCAATGTCGCCAGCCTCTTCAGCGCCTCGGGGAAGTCGGACGGCGGCGACATCCAGTTCGTCCAGGCCGGGCCGAAGACGGCCGCGACCTCGGGCACGGGCTACGCGGTCACCGTCACCCAGCCGGCGACACAGAGCAGCGGCGCCGCCGGGACCGCATGGGCCGGCGCGCCGAGCGCGGCCCCCGAAACCCTCTCGTTCGGCGGTGCGCTGTTCCCCGCCGGGGCCAAGCTGACCCTCCCGGCCGGCAGCACCCTCCAGGATACGGCCCGCCTGATCAACAACACCAGCAGCCTGAACAGCCAGATCTATGCGCGGGTGGACGCGGCCAATCATCTCGTGATCTCCTCGCAGCGGTACGGGTCGGGGACGGGCTTCTCCGTGTCTTCCGACCGCGCCGCCGACGGGACCAACTCCGGCGTCGGCCCCTCGCTCGCGACGACCTTCGGCACCGACGTGGCGGGGACGATCAACGGCGAGCCGGCCACGGGCATCGGGCGCACGCTCACGGGCAACGCCGGGAACGCGAGCACGGAGGGCTTGCAGCTCCTCGTGTCGGCCACGTCCGCCTCCCCGGCGGGCGGCGTGACCGGCCACGTCACCGTGAACAAGGGCGTCGCCGACGGCCTCAACGGGACGCTGACCCAGATGCTGGACCCGGTCAACGGGGCGGTCGCCGCGGCGGAAACCAGCCTCAACTCGCAGATCTCGGACACCCAGGACCAGATCTCCCAGATCCAGGCCGAGGTCAGCGCCTACAAAGACTACCTGACGCAGATGTTCAGCGAAATGGAAACGAGGGTCAGCGCGCTGCAAGCCCAGGGCAACGCCTTCGCCGCCCAGCTCGGCAACACGACGTCCTCCGGCACGTCTTCCACCGGCAAACTGAGCTAAACGCCCCGCCTGTTACGCCACACAAGGACAATGATGAGCCTATCCAACCCTTACGCGCAGTACCGGCAGAACTCGGTCGAGACGGCGACGCCGACCCGGATGATCGTGATGCTCTACGACGGCGCGATCCGTTTTCTGGGCCAGGCGCTGCCCGCGATGCGCGCCCATCGGTACGATCAGCAGTCCCTGAACATCGGCAAGGCGCAGGCGATCATCGCCCACCTGCGCGACACGCTGAACTTCGAGGCCGGCGGCGCGGTCGCCGGGCATCTCAACGGCGTCTACCTTGCCCTCTTCGACGCCCTCACCGATGCCAACCTCCACGACAGGCCGGAGCGGGTCGAGGAGGTCATCAGCGCCCTGCGCGAGCTGCGCGAGGCCTGGGCCGAGGTGGACCGCCAGTGCCAGGCCGGCAAGGCGGCGGGCGGGCGCGAGAGAATCGCCGCCTGACCGAAGGACCGAAAGGAGGATCCGTCCAATGTCTATCGCCACGGGCAACACGGAACGCGCGAAATTCGGCTATCTGCTGGACCTCAGCATGGAGCAGGTCAAGGCGCTGGAGTGTGACGACATGTTCGCGTTCGACCGCATCCTGGCCGCCAAACGGACGGTGATCGAGAGTCTGAAGGACCCGCGCGGCCTGCTCGCCGCCGACCCGACGCTGGCCTCGGTCGTGACGCGCATCCAGGACGCGGACAAGATGGCGCAGCGGCTGCTCTTCCGCAAGGTGGGCCGGATCATGCGCGAGATGAACGAGCTGAACCAGCAGAAGAAGGCGCGGGGCGCTTACGCGGCGAGAACGGGGCGTGCGGCGGCCAAGCCCCTCGGGTTGCTGCCGGACGCGCCGAGCTATCTGGACGTGAAATCGTGACGGCGTTTACAGCGCCCGTCTGCCTGTGCTACAATGGGGACAGCCATGCCTGCCCCCACCCTACCCGCCGCGCCTGCCGCCGCGCCCCCTTCGCCGCACCCGCTCGCCGGGACGCCCTTTGACCGCAACTTCTGGGAGGGCGACGCTTCCTGGATGGTGCTGGCCGACATCGCCAAGATCGTCCTCATCTACCTCGTGCTGCGCTTCGTGCTGCGCCGGCTGGTGGACCGCGTCCTGTGGCCCGCCGTGCGCGAGGGCGAGAAGAAGGTGGACCCGGCCCAGGCGTCGCGAATCAAGACGCTGGCGAGCCTGGTCAACAGCTCGATCAGCTACATCCTGACCTTCGTGTTCGGGATCATGCTGCTGCGCGCCTTGCGCCTGGACCCCATCCCCCTGCTGACCACGGCCAGCGTCGCGGGCCTGGCGGTCGGCTTCGGCGCGCAGAAGCTGGTCAAGGACATGATCTCCGGCTTCTTCATCCTGCTGGAGAACCAGTACGGCGTCGGCGACTACGTCACCGTCGGGGCCGTGACGGGCACGGTGGAGGAAGTCGGCCTGCGGACCACGCGCATCCGGGATGACGCGGGCAAGCTGTATATCCTGTCCAACGGCGACATCACCCAGGTCTGCAACCAGAGCCGGGGCGCGGTCGCCTCCTTCGTCGAGATCGGCGTCGCCGCCGCCGCCGACGTGGGCAAGGCGACCGAGATTATCAACAAGGCCGGCGAGGAGCTGGCCCACGACCAGTCCGACCTGGGCTTCGCCGATCCGCCCAGCGTCCAGGGATTGGGCGCGATGGACGCCGCCAAGCTGACCCTGCGCGTCTCGTGCCCCGTCACCGCCCCCGCCAAACTCACCCAAGCCCAGATCGCCCTGCGCGGCCTGGCCCATCAGCGATTGGTGGAGGCCGAAATCGGGCTGGCTTGAGTTCCAGGCGCCTACGAAACGAGCCGCTAATAAAGGATAAGCCATTATCCTTTATTAGCGGCTCTGCTTATTAAAGCATCCTTTATTAGCGGGGCTAACAAAAAGTTAAGGCGTTATCTTTTCGTTACGGAAATTTAACGAAAACAACTCTTCGTTAGCCACAATCTCCGGGCGGTTCTAGTTCATCCGCGTGGGCGCGGGGCGGGCGCTGAGATCCTGGGTGGACGGGGTGCGGGCGAGGGTGGCGAGGAGGGAGCGGCCGTCGTCGCGGTTCTGGGGGGCGAGGAAGAAGAGGACGCCCTGGGTCAGCCCCAATGTCAGCGCGGGATCGGCGGGCGGGGGCGCGTCGCCGCAGTCGAGGCGCAGCTTGAAGAAGCGCGGGAGGGTCTGGGGCTGCCAGGCGCCGTGGGCGAACGGGGCCTCGCCGGGGCGCTGGTCGAAGACGAACATCCGCCGCCGCATCCGCAGGCTGCCCCCGGCGTACAGCGCGTACAGCGAGACGGACCGGACGGGCTGGGTCCCCAGACGGATCGCCTCCACCAATGCCTGCACCCGCCGCAGCGTTTCCCAGGCTTCGGCCTGGGCGATCAGGCGGTGGGAGACTCCCCCGCCCAGCGCGCCCGCGAACTCTTCCGGCATCTCGGCGAGCTGGTAGTAGCCGCCCTGGGCGGACAGCACGGCGCGGGCGACGTCGTTGGCGTACTCCGCCCCCTCCCCCACCCGCTTCTTGATGTAGGCGATGGTCAGGCCGTGCTGCTCCTGGTGCTCGGCGCGGAGGGAGGCGTATTCGGGGTTGTCGTCGTAGGCGATTTGCATGGTGGATGGTTACTTGAAGGAGGGCAGGATGACGCCCTTCATAATGACGTTTTGGGCCAGCAGGAAAGCGAACAGGGTCGGCACGGCGGCCAGGGTCAGGGCGGCCATCATCACATACATGGGCGCCCCGCTCGACTGCAATTCGTACAGCCAGACCATCAGCGTCCACATGCGGTGGTCCTGGCAGATCGTCATGGCGTACAGGAAGCCGCCGTAGGCGGTCGTGAAGGCGATGAAGCTGATGTAGGCGAAGATCGGGCGGCTCAGAGGCAGCGTGATGGTCCAGAACATCCGCAATTCGGTCGCCCCGTCAATGGTCCCCGCCTCGTACAATTCGCGCGGCAGGCTGTCGAAAAACCCCTTCATCAGAAAGATCGAGTAGCCGCTGGCCGCGCCCGGCAGGATCAGGGCGGCGTAGGTGTTCAGCAGGCTGAACTGCTTCAAGAGCAGGAAGTTCTGGATCAGCGAGATTTCGCCCGGAAACGACATGGTCGCCAGCAGGAACAGCAGCACGGCGTTCCCATAGGAGAGATTATACCGCGAAAGGGCATACGCGCAGAGCGGGTTGACGAGCAGGGTGGAGAGAATCGCCAGCCCGCAGAAGATAACCGTCACCCAGACGGCCTGGCCGTGCAGCAGGACGTACTGGATGACCAGGCTGTAGTTGCGCGCCATGTAGTCCCGCCGCAGCGCGCCGGTGTGCGCCCGGACGTAGGCCCAGTCGGACGCCTGGATGGGCAGGGATTGGCCCGCGCCCGCCTCGCTCCGCCAGCGCGTCTCGGGCGTGTCGGCGGACAGGGCGGCGGCGGGGGCGACTCGGAGGAAATCAATCCAGTCCAGCAGCGGCGGCCCCTGGGACGGGACGGTCTCGGGGTCCGGCAGGGAGAGCGCGTCAAAGGAAGCCGCCGACGCCCCGTGCTTCCGGTCGTAATCGGCGATGTCGCCGTGGTAGCGCGTTTGCAGGAACGCCCGGTACGCCCTCAGCGCGGACGGGGCCACGGCGATGTCCCGGAACGGCAGCTTGGTGCGGACGAACGTCTCCCAATCCCGGCGCTCCGCCGCGTCCCCTTCGGGCCGGGCCGGGAGCGTCAGCGCCCCATACGATTTCGGCACCACCCCCCACGCCTTGCCCAAGGCGGCGAGGTTCGGGTACGCTTCCTCCTTCAGCCACTTCCGGTAGAGCGGGTCCGCGCCGACGATTTGAAAATAGTTCGCGGGCAGGGTCGCCTCGAACGCCTTCCAGTCCCGCACCTTGACGCCGTTGTCGGGGGTCCAGTTGTGCTTGGCGGGCTGCTCGAACGGCGGGAAGACAGTGAGAAAATCCTCGTCCTCCTGGGCGTAGGCCCGGTCCAGGGCGCGGACATCGCCGCCGAAGTGGCCGCGCAGGAAGCGGTGGTAGCGGTCCAGGAGGGGGCTGGGGCTGAAGGCCGCCGCCGCGCCGCCGAAGCCGGCCGTCTTGTACCGGGCGGGCAGCGCCTCTGCGAACCGGTCCCACTCGCCCACGGACGCCGCATTGGCCGAGGGCGGGGGCGCGACGTCCTGCAATCCGGCGTAGTTGGTCCCGTAGGCGTCGTTGATCTGGACGATGTCGCCCCGGTACTTGTCCTCGGCGTACTTGCCGAACAGGGCGGTGTCCGAATGCAGGTAGCGGGGGAGGACGTCGTAGCTGGTCTTCTCGTACTGGGACTCGACGGACGCGCCGAGCATGACGAGGAAGGGGTAGACCATCGTGACCGCGCCCAGCGTCAGGGTCAGGTACAGCGCGCCGATCAGCGCGCGCATCTTCCAGGTGTTGCGACCGACAACCGGGATCAGGGCCATGCGCTTATTATAACGCCAACCCGACCCGATTGCAAGGCCGGGCAGTTTGCTCCCCCAGGATTGGGGGCCGGGGGGAATTGCCCTCCTTCGGATTCCGCTGTATAATAAGACG
>CAXTWM010000074.1:0-16995 GCA_964247915.1 uncultured Armatimonadales bacterium
CATGTCCGCGCCTTCCAGCGCCTTCTTGATGTCGCTCTTGGACTCCTCGGCGGCGGAGCGCCCCACTTCGGGGTTGCCGCCCGCGCCCAGGCCGCGCGTCAGGTTCTCGCCGAGCTGGAGCTTGTAGTCGGCGGCGGAGATGTCCAGGACCTGGATGTCGGTGTTCATCGCGATGAACTCCACCCCGGTCAGCCCGGCATCAATCATGCGGTTGACGGCGTTGGTGCCGCCGCCGCCGCAGCCGATGACTTTGATTTTGGCGAAGGGCGCCAGGTCGTCCCGTATTCCGAGTGCCATATGAAGTTCGTCTCCCTTAAAGGTGTCTCAAGCGTGTCTATATGATTGCTGCTATGATTGCTGGCTTATGGCTGTTCAGGAAGCCTGAGCGCGGCTTCAGGCGGCGCGGTCAAGCTGATACAAAGTATTATACTCTTTTTCCGCCTGAAGTTCTTCCGCACGCGCTGCGCGCAGGTCCGCCAGGGCCGCCTGCTGCTCGGCGTTGCTGTCCGCTTCGGCGACGGCGTTGGCCGCCTCGGTCTTGCGGTCGCGCGCCTCCCAGAGCCGCTGCCAGACCGCGCGCTGCTCCGGGCTTTTCTCCGGCGTAAGATAGACGGGAGGGTCAGGCTGCGGTTCCTGGTCGTTCCAAGTGTCTTCCAACATCTGGCTCTTGACGGCGAAGTCGTAGGGGTCTCGGGCCTCACGGATATAAATCGGCAGGTAGAGATAGCCGCTCTGCATACGCGCATCATCCTCAGACAGAACGACGTGGAGGCCCAAGCGGTCGGCCTGGTCGCGCAGCCACTGATAAATATATTCGCGCCCGTGTACGATCTTATCGGGTCTCAGGGCGGGGGGTGCAGTCGCCATGTGTTTATGCTCCCGGAAAAACGGTGCCAATCGTCTTGATAATAAAAGCCGCGCTCCGAACCGTATCCCGCAGGGCCGCCGCAGTCACGTCTTCCTCACCCCGATAGTCCGCGACAAGCCGTACCTGATACAGTTCCTCTAGACGCTTCGTGAGGCTTCGGCGGGTTGTCAGGCTCAAGACCGCGCTAGGTGTGTCATTGAGTAGGTCAGGCGTTGCTTCATGGCCCCAGGCTTCACGGCCTTCCGGCGGCACCCGCTTGGTGTAGAGCAAGAGTGCCGTGGCGGCTTGGTACGCCGCGTAGTAAGCGCGACTGGCAGCGGAGCGAAACTCCCCGAGAGGTCCCAGTGCCTGTGCCGCCGCCAGAGACCCCTGCGCCATGCGCCACCATTTCTCCCATGCCTCCATGCCACGGCCTCCTGTTCGCCATTTCCGCTACCCGCCGGCGGCGCGGGCCATGATGCGGGCGAAGAAGCGCTGGAACCTGCCCATCAGCGAACCCTCGCGCTGCGACCCGTGGGACGGGTGGTGGTGCCGCACCCCGTACTGGACCAGGCCGATGGCGGTCGCGTAGACCGGCGAGCGCAGGTCATCCGAGATACCGCCAACGTCGCGCGGGCTGCCGACCCGAGTCGGCATCCCCGTGACCTGCTGGCACAGCTCCGCCGCGCCCGCGAGCTGCGACCCGCCGCCCGAGAGCACGATGCCGGCGGGGAGCAGGTTGTAATAGCCGGACTTCAGAATCTCCTGCCGGACCATCAGGAACAGCTCGTGCATGCGCGGCTCGACGATCTCGGCCAGGATGCGGCGCGGCAGCAGGCGGGCTTCGTCGCTGCCCAGG
Organism: uncultured Armatimonadales bacterium; assembly: GCA_964247915.1. GTDB lineage: Bacteria > Armatimonadota > Armatimonadia > Armatimonadales > Capsulimonadaceae > JANXMY01. The sequence continues at coordinate 1,707 of CAXTWM010000074.1, forward strand.
CTCAACACTTCAAACAGCTCGTCGGGGTCCATCAGGCTGGTCGCCGCCGCCGCCTGTTCGCGCTTGACGCGCTCCGACTCGTCGTGCGAGGCGCGCAGGCCGACGCTGATGTCGTGGGTGACGTGGTTGCCGCCCACGGGGATGGCCGACGAGTAGTAGATGTCCCCGTCCACGAAGACGGCGATGTCGGTGGTGCCGCCGCCGATGTCGGCGATGCAGACGCCCAGCATCTTTTCGTCCTGGATCAGCACGGACTCGGCGGTCGCGATCGGCTCCAGCACGGTGGCTTCGATGTGCAGGCCGGCCTTGTGGACGCACTTGGCGACGTTCTGGAGGAACGTCACCGCGCCGGTCACGATATGGGTCTCGACCTCGAGCCGCGTCCCGGACATGCCGACCGGGAAGCGGATGCCGTTCTGGCCGTCGATCGAGTACGAGCGCGGGATCGCGTGGATGATCTCGCGGTCGGGCGGCAGGACGATGACGCGGCTCTGGTCCTGGACGCGGGCGACGTCGTCGTCGGTAATCTCGCGGCTGGCGTGCGTGATGGCGACCACGCCGCGCGAGTTGAGCGAGGCGACGTGCTCGCCGGTCACGCCCACGACCACCCGATGGATCTCGTAGCCGGACATGGCGCGCGCCTTCTCGACGCTGTCCATGATGGCCTGGGCGGCGCTGTCGATGTCAATGACGACCCCCTTGCGGATGCCGCCCGAGAGGCTGTTGCCGACGCCCACGATGTCCAGGCGGCCCGAATCCTGGATCTCGGCGACCAGGGTACACACCTTGGTCGTCCCGATGTCCAGGCCCACCACGCAGTCCCTCGCCACCTCCTTTGCTCCCCTCGCCCTTGACGCGCCTTTTCTTGCAGCCGGGTTCGGCTTGCTAAGGCTGCGCCTGCTCTTCTAATGATACCGGCGCTGTCGCCGGAGACCGCCCCGTCCCATTCCTGCTCCTGCCCCCGCGCCCTTCCAGCCACTGCCGGCGGATGATGGACAGGTTCACGAAGATCCGCCCGCCCAGGGCCACCACGGCGGCCAGGCCCAGCGGCTGCCCCATCAGGTCGCCCAGGTAGGCCAGGAACGCGGCCAGCAGCGTGTTCGTCAGGAAGCCCGAGATGAAGACGTCGCTCTTGAACTTGCCCTCGGTCCCCGCGCGGACGCCGCCGATCAGCGAGTCCAGCCCGGCGAGGGCGGCCAGCGAGAGGTACTGCCCGTACTGCGTCGGGAAGGCCGCCCCAGAGAAGTAGACAAGCGCGAAGCCCAAAGCCCCCGCCAGCAGCGCGAACCAGGCCATGAGTGTGCCCTACCCTCCGGGCTTCCGGCCCGCGTCGGCGGTCTGGCTCACCGGTCGCGCGAACTTCGGCTCGGTCCCGCCGCCGGCATAGGCGGGAATGACGAGAGCCGGTTTCGCGATCTGCGTGGTGAACATCGCCGGGTCGTAGCTCACGATGTCTTTGTTGACCCCGCCGGGCAGGTCCACGCCGGTCTTCAGGACCTTGGGGTCTCCGATGGCCTTGATGACGAACGGCGGGGACTGCGGCGTGAAGTTTACCATGATGGTCGGGCCGACACACCGGATCGGGCTGACCGCGACGATGCGCTGGCCGTTGACGGAGATCGCTTCCGCGCCGGAGGCTTTCAGCTCGTTGACGACGGCGGCGATGTCGGTGTCATGGATGATGTTGGGCGGCGCGAAGCCGGCGGGCATATCCACGGAGGGCTTTTTGCTGTCGTTCAGGGTGACGACGACGCCAGGCCCCTTCACATCGGTCAGGCCCGCCAGGAACTGCGCCTTCTCGTTCTCCCGCGACAGCAGCTTCAGCCGCTCCGTGTCCGAGGGGGCCGATTTGGCAAGCTGGTCGTTGTCCTTCTGAAGCTGGGCGACACGCCGCTGGAGGTCCGCGTTCGCCTTAACCAGCACTTCGCCCCCCTGCTGTTTGGCAAGGTTCTCCTGGTGCTGCTTGGCGGTCTGCGTCTTGACGGACAGGCCGAGCATGGCGCCGAGCAGGCCGCACAGGGCGAACAGGGTGCTCCACCAGGCGCGTCGGTCGTGCCTGGGCATTCGTCCATCCGGCCGGTCGATCTGCCTGTCAGTTGGTACGGGATTCAGGTCCATTGGGTTCATCTCGGTCCCGGCGCGGCGTTTGTGCGCCCTGGTCGGTCTCTGCGTCAGTTTTTTTGCGCGGCATGTAAACGGGCTGCTGGGGGCAGCTCACATCAATGTAGGCGGCCTGACGGGCCAGCGCGCCGCCGCCCGCCGTGACCGTCGCGTCGGCCAGGGCGACCTTCAGCGACAGCGAATCGGGCTGTCCCAGACGGATTTGCAGCTTATCCTTTCTATTTAAGCACAAATTCAGGTTTTGGTCAACCGTTATTTTTGCGCCGCTCAAATCCGGGGTCGCGTCGAGCAGAGTCAGCAGGCGGTAGGCGTCGGCCAGCCAGGGCGCGCGGAGCGGCCTGCCCAGCGTCACGTCGTCGGGCAGGACGGCCTGGGCCACCTGCACGACCGGCAGGTGGGGGAGCGGGCGGGCGAGTCCCCGGTACGGCACGCCTTTTTTGTCCAGCAGCCAGAACTGCCCGCCGCCGGCCAGGACGGCGCGCGGCTGCCGCTCCGTCACGGTCAAGACGAGGCGGCTGGGCAGCTCGATGGAGCGGGCGGCGTGGTCCACGACGGGGTCGGCCTGGAGCCGCTGGGCGAACGGCTGCCGGAGCATCCAGAAGATGTTGGTCTTCTCGGGCACCCGCGCTTCCTGGAAGATCTGCTGCGGGGTCAGCGTCCGCGCCCCCTCGACGCGCACCTGGGTGACGCGCAGGGCGGGGCTGGCGAAGAGCAGCACGCTCGCTTCCGCGAGCAGCACGCCCAGGGCGGACAGCCTCAGAATCCGGTTCCAGTTGCGCTTGGGCCGGTTCGCCCGCTTCTTGAAGGGGGAGCGCCTGGACGCGCGCGGGCCGTCGGGGCGGCCCCCTGTGGGGCGGCCCTCGGTGACGGTCAGGCGGGTGCGTGTCGGCTTGTGCATGGGGGTTATTCCAGGGCGAGATCAAGGAGCCGGTCCAGAAGCTGCGCGAAGGTGTAGCCCGCCGCCTGGGCCGAGCGCGGCAGCAGGCTGGTCGGGGTCATGCCGGGGATGGTGTTGAGTTCGAGCGTGTAGATGTCCCCGGCGGGCGTGACGATCATGTCCGTGCGGGACATCCCCCGGCAGCCGAGTGTGCGGTGGCAAAGCTGGGCGATGCGCCGCGCTTCGGCGGCCACGGCATCGGGGATGCGCGCGGGCACGATCTCATCGGTCGCGCCCGCCGTGTATTTGGCCTCGTAGTCGTAAAAGCCGCTGGCGGGGACAATCTCGACGATGGGCAGCACTTCCAGCGTGTCGTTGCCCAGGATGGGGACGGTGATCTCGGTCCCCCTAATGAACTGCTCCACGAGGGCGACGTCGTCATACTCGAACGCCAGATCGGTCGCGGCCTTGAGCTGCTGCGGTTCCTCCACGACCGTCATGCCGATGGTGGACCCCTGGCGGCTCGGCTTGACGATCAGCGGGACGGGCAGCGCGCCCTCCGGCATCGCCTCGCCGCGCGTGAGCGTCACGTCGCGGGGCATCAGGACGCCCACGCCCGTCAGGACGCGCTTGGACATGGCCTTGTCCATCGCCAGGGCGCTCGCCAGGACGCCGCTGCCGGTGTAGGGCAGGCCCAGCACTTCCAGCATCCCCTGGACGGTGCCGTCCTCGCCGCCCCGCCCGTGCAGCGCGATGAAGACGACGTCGGGCCGGTCCTCAGCCGACGCCTGCGGGAGCTGCGGCAGTGCCGTGATCTCCGCCCCGCCGTCCGTGGCGCGGAGCAGGCCGAGGGGCTGCGTGACGCCGGCGGGCAGGAACCTTTGGCCCGAAGCCGTGTCCAGCGCGTAGACGGTGTACTTGTCCGGGTCCAGCGCGTTCAAAATCTGCCGGCCGGTGGACAGCGAGACTTCGCGCTCGGCGCTCGCCCCGCCCATCAGCACGGCGACTTTTCGCTTGGCGGTCATAGTGCCCCCCCCGCCCCCAATCCTGGGGGGGCCAGAGAAGACACGGCGGGGGCTGCTCCTACTCCCCCAGAATTGGGGGGCGGGGGGTTCAGAGCCAGCAGGCCCTCCCCCGCCGCGCGGATGTCGCCCGCGCCCAGGGTGAGGACTAGGTCGCCGGGCCGGACGATCTCTGCCAGGCGGGCGGGAAGGGTCGTCTTGTCGGCGACATAGGTGACGTGGTCCGCGCCGCGCCGGTCGGCGGTCAGGGCGGCCAGGCCCGCGCCGGTGACGCCTTCGAGGGGCTGCTCGCGGGCCAGGAAGATGTCGGTCAGGACCACATGGTCGGCGTCGGCGAAGCTCTCGGCGAACTCGGTCTTGAAGTCCCGCGTCCGGGAGGGCAGGTGCGGCTGGAACACGGCGACGATCCGGCGGCCCGGATACGCCCGGCGGGCGGCAGCCAGCGTCGCGCGGATCTCGGTCGGGTGGTGGGCGTAGTCGTCCACGACCAGCGCCCCGCCCGGCGTCTCCCCCAGCCGCTCGAAGCGGCGGCCCGTGCCGACGAACGCGGCCAGCCCGTCCGCGATGCGGGCGAACGGCAGGCCCAGGGTCAGGCCGACGGCGACGGCGGCGAGGGAGTTGGCGACGTTGTGAAGCCCCGGCACGGCCAGCGTGACCCGCCCCAGCGCCTCGCCGCGCCAGACGGCGGTGTAGCTCGGGGTCATGCCCTGGGCGTCCAGGTCGTCCGTCCGCAGCGCGGCTTCGCCGTCCAGGGCGAATGTGACGACGGCGGGGCCGGAGGGGGAAGCGCGCAGGTCATCCGCCAGCAGCCGCGCGTTCGCGTCGAAGGCGGGCAGGATGGCGGTCCCCGTCACCTGCCGGAGAAACCGGCGGAACGAGCGCAGGATGTTGTCCAGGTCGCCGTAGTAGTCCAGGTGGTCCGCCTCGATGTTGGTGATGACGGCGATCTGCGGGTCGAGGTCCAGGAACGAGTCATACGCCTCGCAGGCTTCGGCTAGGAACACGTCGCTCGCGCCCAGACGGGCGTTGCCGCCATAGGCGGGCAGGTCGCCGCCAATCAGCACGGTGGGGTCCAGGCCGCCCGCTTCCAGCACCATCGCCGCCATGCCGGTCGTCGTCGTCTTGCCGTGCGTCCCCGAGACCGCGACCGAGCGCGGGTAGCGGGCCATCAGCCGGCCCAGCATTTCGGCCCGCGAGATGACCGGGATGCCCTGGGCGCGGGCGGCGGCCATCTCCGGGTTGTCCTTCTTGACGGCGGCGGACGCGACCACCAGCGTCGCCCCGTTCAGGTGGTGCGCCCCGTGCCCGGCCTCGGCCCGGATGCCCGACTCGCGCCGCAGCGAGTCGAGGGTCGCCGACTCGCGCAGGTCCGAGCCGGTCACGGCCACGCCCTGCCGGGCCAGGACGCGGGCCATGCCGCTCATCCCCGCCCCGCCGATGCCGATAAAATGGATGCAATCGTTCTGCTGACATTCGCTCACGGAATGTGTGTCTCCCAGATCCCGCCGCGCGTCTTCGCGCGGCGTCATAAACTTGCCCCTCATTGTACCCGATGTGGGGCGGATTACGGGGGCAGGCCCGCCATATCCAGCAGCGCGCGGGCCAGGTCGCGGGCGGCGTCCGGCGTCGCCAGCGTCCGCGCCGCCGCGCCCATCGCGCGCAGGCGGGCGGGGTCGGACAGCAAGGCCCCGATCTCGGACAGCAGGCGCGGGCCGGTCAGCTCGCCGCTCGGCAGCAGGAGCGCCGCGCCCGCCTCGACCGAGCGGCGGGCGTTGCGCGTCTGCTCGTCGCCCCCGGTCGGCACGAGGGGGATGAACAGGGCCGGGAGGCCCACGGCGGCCACTTCCGTGACGGTCCCCGCACCGCTGCGGCCCACGACCAGATCGGCCAGGGCGAAGATGTCCGCGATTTCCGTCCCGACGAACGGGACGACGTGATAGCGCCGCTGCCCTTCGGGCGTCAAACTCGCCCACACCCCGGCCATCCGCTCCCCGTCCTGCCTGCCGCACTGGTGGACCACGCGACAGCCCGCCAGCAGATCCGGCAGGACGGCCTCGACGGCGCGGTTGATGCTCTGCGCCCCCAGCGCGCCGCCGGTGACGTAGACCGTCGGCAGGGCGTCGTCGGCGGGGTCGAAGCCGAAGCGCGCGATAGCCCTAGCTTTGTCGCCGCCGAAGATCGCCGCCCGGACGGGGTTGCCGGTCACGAACGTCTTGCGGCGCAGGCGGGGCGGCAGGTCCGAGGCCGCGCCCGCGAACGTCAGCGCGATCTGGGCGGCGAAGCGGGCGGCGATCCGGTTCGCCAGGCCGATCTGCACGGTCTGCTCGTGGATCAGGACGGGCCGGCGCAGCAGACCCGCCGCGACCACGGGCGGGACCGAGACATACCCGCCGGTCGCCAGGACGACGTCGGGCCGGAAGCGGCGCACCTCGCGCATCGCCTGCTCGATGCCGACGGGGACGCGGAAGGCGTCGGCCAGATTCTGGCGCGTCAGCAGCCCGCGCAGGGAGGCCGCCCGGCGCAGCTTGCCGCTCTGGACGCCCACGAAGGGGATGCCCGCCGCCTCGACCAGCCCCTGCTCTACGCCCTGCCGGCTGCCGACATAGCGGAACTCGGGCGTCCAGTCCGCGCCTTGAGACATCTTTTGCAGTGTCTGGATGACGGCCAGGGCGGGGGAAACGTGGCCGCCCGTGCCGCCGCCGGTCACGAGGATTTTGATGGTTCTGTTGGTCAAGACGTTTTGCGGGCGACTGAAGTCGCGGCGACAAAAGCACGAAGTCCACCTTCGTGGACTGAGGGACGGTCCTTTTCCTAACCTGCGAAGGCAGGTTTCGTGCTCTTGTTGCTGCGGTTTCAACCGCCCGTCCTTACCCGGTATCCTGCTCAATCCCGGAACGTCGCGCGGTCGCGCCGGGCCTCGTCGCGCCGGGCGCGGTCCAGGCGGCGGATGGTGGAAGACGCCGACGAAGGCGTGACGGCGGGGGCGTCGTCCGCCCGCCCCCAGCGGCGGTTCCAGTCGTCCTCGTTCGGCTCTATCTTGTCGCGGGCCGGCCCGTCGGGGCCGTCGGGGAAGCAGGAGATGTTCAGCAGGATGCCGATGCCGAGCATCATCAGGACCAGCGACGACCCGCCGTAGGAGATGAACGGCAGCGGGACGCCCGTGTCCGGGATGCTCGACGTCGCGACCGCCATGTTGATCAGGGCCTGGACGCTGATCAGGGTCGTGATGCCCGCCGCCAGCAGGGCACCGAAGGGGTCCCGTGTCTTGTGGGCGATGCTGAAGCCGCGCGCGGCGACGAAGACGAACAGGGCGACCAGGGCCAATGTCCCGATCAGACCCCACTCCTCGGCGATCACGGGGAAGATGAAGTCCGTGCGCGGCTCCGGGATGAACAGCTTTTCGCGCCCCTCGCCCAGCCCCATGCCGCCCACCCCGCCGGAGCCGAGGGCGATGAGCGCGTGCCAGACCTGGTAGCCCTTATCGAACTTGTCCGCCTCCGGGTTCAGGAAGGCGATGATCCGGTGCGCGCGGTACGGCTCGATGGCGATGAACAGGGCGACGGCGATGGCGGCGGCCCCAAAGATCGCCCCCAGATGGGCGGGCCGCGCCCCGGCCAGGAACAGCATGACCAGGCCCGTCATGCTCAAAACCAGGGCCGTCCCCAGATCCGGCTCTTTGGCGATGAGGGCGGCCAGGACGCCGATGACGATCAGCGGCGGGAGCAGCCCCTGCTTGGGGCTGTTTCTGATCTTGAGGCTGCCGGCCAGGACCCGCGCCAGATAAAGCACCAGGGCCAGCTTCGCCAGTTCGGAGGGCTGGAACCGGGTCTGCCCGTGCCCCAGCCAGCGGCGCGCGCCGTGGGACGAGAGGCCGACGTGGGGGATCAGCACGGCCAGCAGCAGGAAGGTCGCCAGCGCCAGCCCGATGATGGCGACGTTTTTCCACTTCCAGTAGGACAGCCGGGTCGCCCCGAACAGCGCCGCCAGCCCTCCCACGGCCCACATCGCCTGCATCTTGACGAAGTGGAACGAGTCCCCGTGCAGCTTCTCGATGGCGATGGCATAGGAGGCGTCGTAGACCGACACGATGCCGATGCCGAGCAGCAGGAAGGTCAGCCAGAGCAGCAGGCCGTCCATCGGCTGCCGCTGGGACCCGCCCAGGGCGGCCCGGTCCCGCGCCCCTCGGTCCGCTCGGCTCTCGGTTCGGCTGTTTGTTTTGGTGGTGGCGCTCATATGATCTCTTTTTCCGGCGCTGGGCCAGCCGGTCTACTCGGTCGAACGAGCCGCTCCGCACCTGCCCCTGAAGGGACAGGCTATTCGGATGGGCCGCCCCTTCGGGGCTTTGGATAACCTGCCGATAATCCGGGGCCTGTTCTATAGCCCCGAAGGGGCGGCCCCTCCGTGTAGGCCCGGCCTTTAGGCCGGGCTTCTGCCGCCCGCTGTCATCTCCCGAATCGCCGCCTTGAACTGGTCGCCCCGGTCCTCAAAGTCCCGGAACATGTCGAACGACGCGCAGGCCGGGGCCAGCAGCACCGTGTCACCCGGCTGGGCCAGCGCCGCCGCCTGCGTCACGGCGTCCGGCAATGTCCCGGCGCGATAGACAGTCTCATACCCCGCCGCCCGCGCGGCCCGTTCAATGTCTGGGGCCGACCGCCCGATGAGCACGAGCACGCGGACGTTGTTCTTGACCACGGCTTCGGCCAGCGTTGCCACATCGCCGCCTTTAAAGACGCCCCCAGCGATGACGACTTTCGGCTCCGGCAGGGCTTCTAACGACTTCTCGAAGGCCGCAGCGTTCGTACACATAGAATTGTTTATGTACCGGACGCCGCCCCTCGTTCCCACATATTCCAGCCGATGCACGACGCCGGTGAAGGTGGTTGCGACTTGCCGGATGGGTTCAATGCCAACGCCGAACGCCGTCGCCATTGCCGCCGCTGCCATGATGTTCTCTAAGTTATGTAGGCCCGGCAGCTTGACCTCAGCAACGTCACAAAGTTCAACGGTAGGCGGCAACAAGATCATAGCGTTTCCCTCCACACTACTCACCTGTGAAGGACTAACGTAGATCGTCGTTCCCCCCATCCAAACAATGCGATCACAATTCCATTCCTGCGGCTCTGGGTCAACGCTCCACCAGGTAACTTCCGCAGCCTGTATGAAATCTGAGTATTTGTCTGTATCGTCCTCGGAGCCTAGATCGTCAAGCAAGCAGGAGTTCCACACACCCGCATCTTCTTCCGTCTGGTTCTCGAAGATGCGGAACTTGGCCGCAACGTACTCCTCCCACGTCTGCCGGTCGCCGTGGTCGGGTGAGATGTTCAAGAGGGCGGCGACCTTCGGGCGGAAGGTGGAAATCCACTCCAGTTGGAACGACGAAATCTCGGCGACGATTGCGGCTTCGGGCGGGGCCAGATGAGCGGCCTTAATCAAGGGCATCGCGATGTCGCCCGCCGCGATGTTGCCGCCGATGTAGGTTTCAATCCCCGCCGCTTTCAGCATTTCGCCCAGCAGAACCGTCGTAGTCGTCTTGCCGTTCGTGCCGGTGATCGCCAGGATCGGCGCGCGGGCGATGCGGTAGGCGGCCTCGATCTCCCCGAGGACGGAGACACCCGCCGCCACAGCGTCCTGCAAGACGGGCGCGTCTTTACGAACGCCGGGGCTGGTGACGAGATAATCCAGCGCCCCATAATCTAAGGCCGCGCCGCCCGTCAGCGGCGTCAGGCCCAGGGACTGGACCTCGGCCACGGCGTCGGCGATCTGGTCGGCGGGCTTGGCGTCATACGGGATGACGCGCGCACCCAGCGCGGTCAGCACCTCGCAGCAGGCCAGGCCGCTGCGGGCCAGGCCGACGACGGCGACGGTTTTGTTCGCGAATTCGGTCATAAGATCGCCCCCCGGCCCCCAATTCTGGGGGAGCGGGATGTGTCCGCGCCTTTTCCTGTTCCCCCAGAATTGGGGGTTAGGGGGTGGTATTCAGCCACACATACATCATCGGCGCGAGCAGCAGGCCCAGCACGAGGGCCAAAACGCCCAGAATCCAGAAGCGGGCGACGACCTGGGTTTCGGGCCAGCCGACCTTCTCGAAGTGGTGATGGATCGGCGTCATGCGGAAGACGCGCCGGCCGATGTCCCTGCCGTCCGTCCCCCGGCCCCCGGTCGCCTTGAAGACGCCCACCTGGATCATCACGCTGACCATCTCGATCAGGAAGACCGCCGTGAACAGGAGCAGCAGGACCTCCTGCTTGCCGATGATCCCCATGACCGCGAAACTGGACCCCAGCGCGAGCGAGCCGGTGTCCCCCATGAACACTTTGGCGGGATGGGCGTTGTACCACAGAAAGCCCAGACACGCGCCCGCCAGCACGAACCCGAACAGCGGGAGCTGCGGGAACTTCAACTGGGTCGTCAGCGCCAGGCCCACCAGCACGAAGATCGAAAGCCCCCCGGCCAAGCCGTCCAAGCCGTCGGTCAAGTTGGCGGCGTTGGACAGGCCGATGATTAAGAAAAAGGCCAGGATGTAGTAAAAATACCCGAGGTCAATGTGCTGGGTGTGCCAAGCCCAGACCTGCGTCGTGAAGTTATCCTCCGCTGTCAAACGGAGCCAGACGACGAAGGCCAGCGCAATGACGATCTGCCCGGCCAGCTTCTGCCGGGCCAGCAGGCCGAGCGACTTGCCGCGCCGCGCCTTCAGGAAGTCGTCGGCAAATCCCAGCCCGGCGTGGGCGACGAAGACCAGCACGACCGCGACGAGCGCGGGGCTGACCGGGCGCAGGGGCGGCGCGGCCAGACAGCCGATGCCAAGCGTCAAGAGCAGGCTCCCCACCAGCAGGACGCCGCCCATGCTCGGCGTCCCCTGCTTCTTCCGGTGCGTTTCGGGCGCGTCCTCGTTGATGTTCTGCCCGAACTTCAAAACCCGCAGGGCCTCAATCGTGCGCGGGCCGAGGGCGAGCGCGACCAGGAAGGCCACCAGAAACCCGGCCAGGGCGTAAGGGTCCGGCGTTCTCATGTGGTTCCCTCGGCGGGAGGGGAATCCACCTCCTTGTTCACTTCGTTCACAGGGGTCCTCCCCAGAGGGGAGGACGCAGAGGTTAAGTCGCCCTCGCCTTTCTGAACCTCCTCACCCTTCCCCTCTAGGGAGGGGTCGCCGCTTGCGGCGGGGGTAGGTCCCGCCAGCGCCGCCACAACCTTTTCTAATGCCACGGCGCGCGAAGCTTTGACCAATACCACGTCGCCCGGCTCCAGAGTCAGCGCCTCGCGGGCGAAGCGGGCGGCCTCGTCGCTGTCCGCGAAGCGCTGCGCGGCATCCGGGATCAGCGCGGCCAGGCCGCCGACGGTATAAAGGGCGTCCAGGCCGCCCAGGTCGGAAATGACGCCGCCGAGTTCGCGGTGGGCCTCGTCCGCCCGCGCGCCCAGCTCGCGCATGTCCCCCAGGAAGGCGATCCTGCGCCCGCCGGGGTAGGCGGCCAGCGTTTGGAGGGCGCTCTTCATTGACGCGGGCGCGGCGTTGTAGGCGTCGTTGAGGACCGTGACGCCCGCCGCCGTTTTGACGACCTGCATCCGCATCGGCGGCGGGACGTAGGCGCGCAGGGCGTCGGCGGCGTCGGCCAGCGGCACGCCCAGCGCGTCGGCGACGGCCAGGGCCGCCAGCGCGTTGCCGATGTCGTGACGCGAGAGCGAGTTGATCTCGACCGGGACGCCGCGCACCGTGAACTGCCAGCCATCGCTGGCCGAGATGATGCTTTCGGCCCGGTCATCCCCAGCCTCCCCATACGTCACGACGCGCGCCGCCGTCTTCGCGCGCAGGCGCGGCAGGTACGGGTCGTCCGCATTCAGCACGGCCAGTCCCTCAGCGGGCAAGGCTTCCAGCAGCTCGCCTTTGGCGTCGGCAATGGCGTCGCGCGAGCCGAGCAGTTCCAGGTGGTTGTCAGCGATGACCGTAAGGACGCCGACGGTGGGGCGGGCGATGCCGCACAGGTAGGCGATCTGGCCGCTCCCGCGCATCCCCATCTCAACGACGGCGGCTTTGTGGTCGGGCGTCAATTGGAGCAAGGCTTTGGGAACGCCGGTCTCGTTGTTCTGGCTGGCCGGGGTCTTCAGGACGGGGCCGAGCGGGCTGAGTGCCGCCGCCAGCATCTCCTTCAGCGTCGTCTTGCCGACGCTGCCCGTGACGCCGACGACGGGGATGGCGAAGCGGTCGCGCCAGAAGCGAGCGAGCAGGCCGTAGGCGACCTCGGTGTCCGGGACGCGCAGGACCGGGGTGTCCAGCGAGGCGACGACGGGCTGCGAGACGACCAGGCCGCCCGCGCCCGCCCGCAGGGCCTGGGGGATGAACTGGTGGCCGTCCGTGGCGGGGCCGGTCAGGGCGACGAACAGGTCGCCGGGCTGCAACGTCCGCGTGTCGGTGGAGACGTGCGGGAAGGTGACATTGCCGCCGCCTCGCGGCGTCCCGTAGTCCAGGGCCTGGAAGACGTCGCGCAGGGTCAGGGACATGATACCTCTTGCCGGATGCCCCCGGAATGAATTCCGGGGCTGTAAAAGTGCATCCGTCCGCCTGCGCGGACTAAGGACGTGTCCCCGAGTCTCGTCTTCTGTCCACGCAGGTGGACATCTGCTCTACCAAAGACCCGGAATTCATTCCGGGGAGATGTCAGGGGCATCCGGCCAGCGCCTCCCGCGCGACCAGCCGGTCGTCGAAGGGGATAGTCCGGCCCCCGGCGAATGTCTGCGTGGTCTCGTGGCCCTTGCCGGCGATGACGATCAGGTCGCCCGGCAGCGCCAGTTCGCACAGCGCCTTTTGGATGGCGGCGTGGCGGTCTACTTCGATGACGACGGCGGGGTTGTCCCGGCCTCCTTCGATGCCGGCCAGGATGTCCGCGACGATGGCGTCGGGGTTCTCCGAACGGGGGTTATCGCTGGTCAGCAGGGTCAGGTCCGCCAATTCCGAGGAGATGCGGCCCATCAGGGGGCGCTTCTTGGCGTCGCGGTCGCCGCCGCAACCGAACACGCAGACCAGCCGGGCGGGGTTGAGGGCGCGGGCCGAGCGCAGCACGTTCTCCAGGCCGTCCGGGCTGTGGGCGTAGTCCACGATGACCGTGAAGTCCCGGCCCGGCGTCGGGACCAGCTCGAAGCGGCCGGGGACGCCGGCGAGGGCTTCCAGGCCGTTCTGGATCGCGCGGGGCGGGACGCGGCGCAGCAGGGCGACGCCGACGGCGGCGAGGGCGTTGGCGACTTGGAACAGGCCGCCCATTTGCAGGTTGATGGGCAGGGTGACGATGCTGCCCTGCGGCGGCTGGTACTGCACGGTGAAGCGCGTCCCGTCGGGCCGCGCCTCCTCCACCGTCGCCCGCAGCGGGGCGTCGGGGGTGTGGAGGCCGTACCGCAGGACGGGCCGGCCTGCCGCCTCCAGCCTCTCGATGATGCGCCGTCCGTAAGGATCGTCGGCGTTGACCACGGCGTTGAACGGCTTGTCGGGGAAAGCGTTGGGGTACTCGGTGAACAAGCGCAGCTTCTCAGCGAAGTAGGCCTCCATCGTGCCGTGGGCGTCCAGATGGTCCTGCGTCAGATTGGTGAAGACGCCGGTGTCAAAGGCGCACTCCGCCGTCCGCCCCATCCCGATTCCCTGTGAGGAGACTTCCATGACGCAGCGCCGGACGCCCGCCCCGGCCATGTCGGCGAACAGCCGCTGCAAGTCGGGGGCCTCGGGCGTGGTGCGCTCCAGCGGGACGGCGCGGCCGTTAATCGTCGCGCCGACCGTACCGATCAGGCCGGTCCGCTCGCCCAGGGTCCGAAAGATGCTCTCGATCATGTAGGTGGTGGTCGTCTTGCCGTTGGTGCCGGTGACGCCGATCAGGTCCAGCCGCTGGGACGGCTCGCCGTAGAATGTCGCGGCCAGCTTGGGCAGGACAGCGCGGGTGTCGGGGACGACGGCGAGGGGCAGGCCGTGCGCGCCGTACCAGGAGGCGCGGTCGGCGTGGATCATCAGGGCTGAGGCGCCCCTGTTCAGCGCCTGGGCGATGAAGTCGTGGCCGTCGGACTTGGCCCCGCGCAGGGCGACGAAGAGCGCGCCGGGCGTGACCTGGCGCGAGTCGTAGGCCAGCCCGGTGATCTCGGCGTCCTCCCCCTGCTGCTGTGCGCCGGGGATGTGTTCGATGAGCGCGCTGAGTTTCATGGTGTCCCTCCGCCGCCTCCCGCCGCCCCGTCATCCGCCGCGTGCCGCCGCGCCGTCCGGCGTCCGGTCGGCGCTTTTAGGCCCATCTTGACCTTCAGGTGGTCGGCCCAATCCACCGTGCCCGGAGCGTCCGGCGGGATCTGCATTTGCAGCATGGCCTCGCGGGCGATGTTGTGGACGACCGGGGCGGCGACGCTGGCCCCCCAGTGGATGCCCTGCGGCTCGAAGACGGCGCACAGGATGACGAGGCGCGGGCGGGACAGCGGGTACAGGCCCACGAATGAGGCCACGAAATGGCCCTCCTCGTAGCCGTGCCTGCCCGACACCTGGGCCGATCCGGTCTTGCCGCCGACGGAGAAGTCGGCGATCTGGGCGGGCTGGCCCGTGCCGGACTGCACGACGGTGCCGAGCATGGAGCGGACGGCGGCGGCGACGGGCGGGTCCAGGACGCGGCGGATCGCTTCGGGGGCGACCAGAGTCTCCCGGCCGTCCTTGCGGGTGGCCCGGATGATGTGCGGGCGCATCAGGGTCCCGCCGTTGGCGATGGCGCCGTAGGCGGCGGCGAGCTGCAAGGGGGTCAGCGAGATGCCCTGGCCGAAGGCGATGTTCGCGGTCTTGATCTTGGGCCAGCCGACCCCGCCCGTGAACCGGTCGGGGGCGTCCGGCGAAGACAGGTGGGACTTCGCCTCGCCGGGCAGACCGGAGCCGGGGGGGTCCAGGAAGCCGAACTTCTGCTCGTACTCGTACAGCCGGGGGGCGCCGAGACCCAGCCCGAACTGGGCCATGCCGACGTTGGAGGACACGCGCAGGATGCCGCGCAGGTTCTGCTCGCCCAGGTTCCTGGTCAGGGCGTCGGCGGCCTCGTGGATGACGCGCTTGCCGATGGGCAGGGTCGGGCTGCAATAGACGCGCTTGTCCATCATGCCCAGCCCCTGCTCCTGCAAGACGGCGGACGCGGTGATGGTCTTGAGCGTGGACCCCGGCTCGTACAGGTCGGAAACGGCGCTGTCCTTCCAGCGGGCGGCCAGGGCCGGCGCGGCGGCTTTGGAGAGATGGGGGGGGCGCGGCGCGTTCGGGTTGAAGGCGGGGGCCTGGGAG
>CAXTWM010000075.1:0-16913 GCA_964247915.1 uncultured Armatimonadales bacterium
CCCGCCGAGGGCGGCCAGGCCGACGCCGAGGGCGAGGGCGGCTTTGGGTGAGAACCGGGGCGTGATGGGTCGCAAGGTGTGCATTCCTCCTGGTGTGGCTTGGGTCGTGCGCTGTCTGACGGACACGTTCGCGAGTCTTGGCTCTCGCTCTTGCAAGGATACAGATAGCGTCGCAGGCGTTTTGTTGCAGGTATTTTTGCCGGGCACCCCATCCTGCCGGGTCGTTCCCAATCACATCCCCAGCTCCAATCACATCCCCAGCTCGCTGGCGGTGATGATGGCGCGGGCGATCTCGTGGGCGGGCTTTTGCAGGCTCTGGCTCTGCGCCTGGATGCGGTAGAACGCCTCACGCTCGGTCAGGTTGTGGCGCTCCATCAGGAGCGCCTTGGCCCGGCCGACCAGCTTGCGCGCCTCCATCTTCTCTTTCAGGGACTCGACATCCGACTCCAGCGCCTGCCGCTCGCGGTGCCGGCCTAGGGCGATGGCGAGGGCGGGGCCGAGGTCTTCCGGCCGGAACGGCTTCCGCAGGTAGGCCAGGACGCCCGCCGCGTCGGCCTTGGCGACCATGTCCTCCTCGGCGTAGCCGGTCAGCAGCACAACGGCCGCGAGGTGTTCACTGCGGGCCAGCCGCGCCGTCTCCAGGCCGTCCATCTGCGGCATCATGATGTCCAGGATCATCAGATCCGGGCGCAGGGCGCGGGCCAGGCTGAGGGCCTGCCGCCCGTCCTCCGCCTCGCCCAGCACGCGCAGGCCCAGGCCTTCCAGGCTGTGGCGCAGATCGAGGCGCGTTAGCGGGTCGTCGTCGGCGATCACGACTTTGATCGGCTCCGTTTTGACAGGCTCCGTTTGGGCGGGTCCCGTTCTGAGGGCCTCGGGGCTTACGGCATCCATTGCGGGCGCTTCCATTTCTCTGCTGAAGATCAAACACAAAAAAGAGGCCAAGCGGCGACACGGGCGCCGTCAAAATGACGGCGGTGTCGGCTTGCCTCTGACGCAGAGAGAAAGGGCGCGGCGGTGCGCGGGGGCGGATCGGCGGGATCAAATCAGCGGGAACAGGTCGGGATGCTCCGAAAGCGGGCGGCACGGCTTCGTCCCGGCCCGCCTGCCGTCTCCATCGATCCTGGGGATCGCGGGGGGCGGCTGGGAAGTCGGCATAGTATACACGCCAAGCGGGCGAATGTCAAGAGGGGGTGAGTCCGGCGGGCGGATTATTTTGCCCAAGCCTCGCATAAATTCATGCATCCGCACCCTAACGAGGCGGGGGCGGCGCTCCGATACTAGAACTGTCACCGGAGGAGGCGCCCGCAGCGACAAGCAAGCGCGGGAGCCGCCGTCCAGCCCAACAACCGTCCGCCCTCGAAGTGTACCGAAAAAGGAGTTTCGTATGAAGTTTTTCCGTCCCAAGAATCGCAAGGCCGGCTTCACGCTGGTCGAGATCATGATCGTCGTCCTGATCATCGGCATCCTGCTGGCGATCGCCATCCCGAACTTTGTCAGCGCCCGTGAGTCGGCCCGCGCCAAGTCCTGCGTCGGCAACCTCAAGCAGATCGACAGCGCCACGCAGCAGTACTGCATGGACAAAAAGCTGAACGCCGCCAACTACGCCGCCAGCATCCCGACGCTGGACACCACCGCTACCGGCCTGATCGGCACGACCGGCTACATCCGCTCCGCCCCCGCCTGCCCGTCCGGCGGCGCCTACACGGTGGCAGCCGCCATCACCGGCAGCCCGCAGTGCAGCACCAGCGGCGACGGCACCTCCGCCGGCAACGCGGACGTCAACTATCAGAAGGTCGCCGGCGTCCCCGGCAAGTTCTACCACGGCCTGTAAAGGCCCATGCCGGGGGGCGGAAAGCCGCCCCACGCCTGAACAGGATGCCAAGCGCCGCTTGGCATCCTTTTCTTTGGCATCCTTTTCTTCTGACCGGCGAGAATCCGCCACGCCTGCTTGATGAAAGGCAGCGTTCCCATGCCCTCTTGTTCATCGCCCTCTTGTTCATCGCCACCTTGTCCCTCCTCCCGCCCATCGCCCCGACGCGGCTTCACGCTGGTCGAGATCATGATCGTCGTCCTGATCATCGGCATCCTGCTGGCGATCGCGGTCCCGAGCTTCATCAGCGCCCGCGAGACGGGCCGGGCCAAAGCCTGCGTCGCCAACCTCTCGCAGATCAACAGCGCCAAGACCCAGTGCATCATGGACAACAAGCTGGCCGCCGGCTCGGCGGCGGCGTTCAGCGTGGACGGGGTCACGCCGACGGCCGCCGGGCCGAACGGGACGTTCCAGCTCACGGGCGTCGGCGGCAGCGTCAACTACCTTCGTTCCGTGCCGGCCTGCCCTTCCGGCGGGTACTATGCGCCCGGCGGCGTCAGCGCCGCCCCGACGTGCAGCGTCGCCACCGACCCGTCCGCTGGCCCGGACTTCCAGGCGGGGGGCCGCTGGTATCACGGGTACTAAGCGCCTCCCCCAAGCTCGCGCCCTGAGAAAAATGCGCGCCCTTGCCGACAACAATAGCAGCATGAACGACAGACTTATCCCATCCCATCACGGCCCGTCGCAGAGACTCCCGTGCCGGCGCGCGGGCTTCACGCTGGTCGAGATGATGATCGCCGTGTTCGTCTTCGGGATGATGATCGCGCTGTTCGGCGCGCTCGTCCCCATCGCCGGGCAGGGGGGCCGCTCCGGCAGCAGCTACGCCCAGGCCGCCCTGCTGGCGCAGCACAAGATCGACCAGGTCCGCCAGGGCGGCTTCTACAAGCTCACCGGCCGCCAGATGGTGAACATGAACATCATTGATGCCAACGCGGACGGGACGCCGATGACCGTGAGCGCACCGCCGGGGCTGCCGGGGGGGACGACCTCGTACTCCTTCACGGGCGTGGACAACCTGGTGGACAACGGCGCGAACAAGGGCTACTTCCCGGCCGGCGCCCAGGGAGTCCTGAGCGTCAGCCCCGCCCTCGGCGGGTTGGGCGGCAGCGCGCCGACGACCGCCCAGGCGCTGCAAGTGACCGTCACCCTCACCTGGCCGAAGAGCGTCGGCGGGGCTTCCGACGGCAGCGCCTATTCGGCGCACACGATCATCGCCAGCTATTAGCCTCGCCGGCACCATTCTATGAAGGGCATACTATGACAGGCAGGATAACAGGCGCGGGTCCGCGCAGGCGGCGGGGCGGGGCGTGCGTCGGATACACGCTCGTCGAGGTCATGGCGTCCGTCATGATCCTCAGCCTGCTGATGGCCGGCGTGATCGGGATGTTCCTCGCCATGCTCCGCATCGGCGGCAGCGTCACCGGCTCCGTCAACGCCTCGCTGGACGCCCGCAGCGCCATCCAGCGGATCACGGGCGACTTGCGCGAAGCGCGCCGGTTCAGCCTGCAAGACAACGCCGCCTACGACGCCACCGACGCGAACAACAACGTCGTCGCCATCACCGCCATCCAGATGACCTTCCCCGCCGCCCGCGCCACGGTCACGGTCGCCAAAGACGTCAACGCGAACGCGACGGCGGCCCTGCCCGGCCCGAACGCGGGCGCGCTCTGGGACCAGAACGACGGCAGCGCGCTGCTCTTCTACCGGGCCAACTGGAAACAGCCGGACGGGGCGGACGGCACGCCCAACCCCAACTCCGGGAACTGCCTCTGGGAGAGCGGGACGGAGAACGGCGTGGCCGTGAACGGCCCGATCGTTAAAACCATCGCGCCGACCCCGAACGCGGTCCAGTTCATCCAGCCCTATATCCCCGGCAGCAGCCCGGCGACCCCGATCCCCAACGAGATCAAGATCAAGCTGACGACGTCGAGCTACGACCCCGTCCACGGGGCCGCGTCCTCGGACAGCGCGGCGGGCGGCGTCACCCAGCTCACGGGCGACTGCGTCTTCCTGCGCGACCACGACCCGAGCGGCACGTCGTCGTCCACGGCCAACGGCCACGCCCAGAACTGAGGACACCACCCCATGAACGCGGCGACAACGACACAGACCCGGCGCCGGGCGCGGCGCGGCGCGGCCCTGCCGACCGCCCTGGCCCTGCTCCTCTTCATGGGCATCTTCGGGGCGGGCCTGCTCGGCCTGGTCAGCGGCTCCCTCCAGATGGCCCAGCGCGGCGACGACGCGGCGGAAGCGCTGAACATGGCGGACGGCGGCCTGGACCTGGCGATGTGCTGGTTCAGCCAGCAGGGGACGCCGCCGGACGGCGCCGCCGTCCTGTTCCCCGCCGGGAACCAGTTTTTCGGCACGAACGGGACCATCCCGCACCCGTTCAGCGCGACGGCCGACGGCTCCCGCCTGACGGTTCGGATCACCTGGGACGTCACCAACAGCGGCTCGGTGCAGAAACACTACGTCGTGGACTCGACGGCGACGACCGCGAGCGGGGCGACGGCGACCGTGCGCGCCTTTGTCCAGCAGAGCAGCTTCGGCAAGTACGCGGTCTTCCTGGACAGCACGCCGCCGAACGCCTACTGGGGGTCCGGGCTGAACGTCTTCGACGGCCCGGTCCACAGCAACAACTCGGACGGCGGCAGCCCGCCGACGGCGAACGGCGCGGCCAACAATATCGTCTGGGGCGACGGCAGCGGCGGCATCGTCCCCAAGCCGATCTTCACCTACGGGGGCAACGATGCGTTCACGGTCTCGGGTCCCGCCGTCAACTGGTATCGGAACAGCTACGGCAACGCCTCCGCCCCGGCCAGCGAGGCCGAGTGGCGCATGATCGCCACGGGCGGCTCCGGCTCGGTCCAGACAGGCGTCCCGATGATCGCCATGCCCTCCGCCACGGCGACCCAGCAGTTCGCGGCGATGGGGCAGACGCCGCCGGCGGGGGGAGGCGGCACGCCCTCGGGCCTGCCCAACACGCTGGGCGTGACCGTCCCACACAGCGGCGGGAACGGCGGGCCGGCGACGGGCGGGCTGTATATCCACGGGGACGTGCAGCAGATGACCCTGAGCGTGGCCCCCGGCAACAGCACGACCCAGATCATCCAGGTCAAGCAGACCGACGCCAACGCAAACCCATACACGACCACGATCACGCTGAACGCTTCCAACAACTCCACGTCGGTCCATGTGGATTACATGGCCCCGAATGGAAACAGCGGCACCTACAGCGCGGCCACGACGGACGCCTCCTACACGGGCGTCACCAACGGCGTCGTCTACTGCGACGGCAGCGTCGGCGGCCAGACCGCGCCGAAGACGGGCGGGGTGGCGGGCGTGGTCGCCGACGGGCGCGCGCTGACGCTCGCCACCGACACGAGCCACAACGTCAACATCAACGGCAGCCTGACCTACAAGACGCCGCGCCAGAAGGACGCCTCCGGGAACCTGCTGCCCGAAAGCGACCCGGCCAACGCCGCCTTCCGCAGCAGCGCCGGCACGCTGGGCATCGTCTCCGACAACGTGCAGGTGGTGGACAAGGACACGTCCGGCAACTGGATTCAGAACATCGAGGTGGACGCGGCCGTCATGGCCTTCGGCACCTACGACGCCGCCGACTACGCCAACCGCCCGGTCGGGAGTATGCTGAACATGGGCACCTACATCGTCAAGACGCGCGGGCTGTTCAGCGTGGGCAGCGGCCTCAACGTGGTCAGCGGCATCCCCTGCTCCCGTTTGTATGACAACCGCCTGGCCGACCACCCGCCGCCGTATTTCCCGACCACCGGCTCCCATTACGACGTCGTCTCCTGGCAGCGGGTGGTGGCGCCACTGCCGTAGGGGATGGGGCCGTGTCTGATGATAGACCTCTTGCATAAGTCACCTGGAATGGATTCCGGGGTCCTTTATGCAAGAGGTCCGTTGTAATCCGGTAATTTTAATGATGAGCCTGCCCGCCGGGATCGCCATAATTCCAGGGCAGGAGCACCCTATGCACACGCAGCCGACTCTCTCCGTCCCGACCCCCGCCGTTCAAGCCAGCCCCTCTCGGCGACGGCGGCGCGGCGGCTTCACCTTGATGGAGGTCGCGCTGGCCCTGGTGGTCTTGACCATGATGACGCTGATGTTCGCCGCCGTCTTCCCGATGGCCGTCCGGGGCGCGCAGTTCAGCGGCAACTACACCCAGGGGGCCATGCTCGCCCAGCACAAGATGGACCAGCTCCGCACGGCCGGCTACAACCGGCTCGTCGCCCCGGCCCAGCTCGCCGCGATGGGCATCATAGACAACCCGCAGCCGGCCGGCTACCCCGTCGCCGCGGGCGGCGCGACGACCTATGCGTTCACCGGCGTTGACAATCTCACCAACAGCGGCGCGACCCAGGGCTACTTCGCCCCAGGCAGCATGGGGACGGTCACGATCAGCGACTACGCGGCGGGCACCCCGCCGTCCGGGACGAACGGCGTCCCGGCGGCGACGCTGGCCTATGTCACGGTCACGATCAGCTGGGTGGGCGGCGGCATTTCCAGCGGCTCCACCTCGGTCTCGGCGATCATCTCGAAGGACGCCCAGTAATGACAACCGCACAGCAGCCCGTGACCCCCGACGCGCCCTCCCGCGCCCGCATGTCCCGCCGGGGGCGGGGCGGCTTCACCCTGCTGGAGATGCTGGTCGCCGTTTCCCTGATGGCCCTGCTGTTTCTGGGCGCGATGGAGCTGGTGATCGACTCGTCCCGGACCACGGTGCGGGCGCAGGCGCAGATCTTCGCCACGGGCGACGCCGCCAACAGCATCCAGACCGTCATCAGCCAGATCCGGCAGGCGCAGGGCTTCTGCCTGCCCACCAGCCAGACGGCGGGGGCGGGCGAAGACGGCTGGGTCACGCCCACCGGCACGGCGCTGGGGCAATTCTCGACGACCCTGAACGGCGGCACGGTCAACTCCGCCGTCGAGATCACCGCCCCGCCCGCTCTGACGCCCGCCGAGAACAACTACAAGGCCGGCATCCCCAGCATCCAGGTCCAGCTTTCCAATGGCTCCACGCTCTCCCTGGACGGCACGGGGCGGACCAGTCCGCCTTACGACAGCCAGGTCGCCGGCACCGCCGTCAGCCTGATCTACCGCGGGGACCCGGACGGGACGCCGGACCCCGACCCGACCGGCAGCACGGTCAGGAACGCCGGGACGTACCTGTGGCAGTACGCGATGCCCGCGAACGGCTCCTTCAACCCCGCCCAGTACCCGCCGACGGCGCTCTGCAAGAGCGTCTCCCCCGCACCCAACAGCGTACAGTTCGTCCGCCCGTCCTATGCCAATGTGCCGGAGCCGAACCAGCTCGAGATCAAGATCATCAGCGGCTATTACAGCCCCGTCCATGCGACGCAGACCAGCGAGGAAGGCGACGGCACCACCAGCAGTCAGGTCGTCGGCAAGTGCGTCTACATGCGGGACCATCTGGCAAGCCCCAAGGCGAAGACGAACGTCTCGCAGAGCAGCAACAACCCGTTCCAGCATCATTAAGCCCAGCGCCACTAGGCACCGTCCAGGAAGAGGCACTCGTCATGCGACACCAGAACCGACACCAGAACAGGCGAAAGAACCGGCGCGGCATGGGGATGGCCGCCGTGATGCTGGTGCTGATGGGCATCCTGGCGATGACCCTGATCGGACTTTCGGCCACCACGAGCGGGGGCAAGGGCTACGGCGGGATGCTCGGCACGGTCACCAACGCCGTCCAGGCCAGCAATGCCCGGTCCCAGTCCGCCGCCGCCTTCAATCTGGCCGAATCGGGTGTCCAGTATACGATCTCCTGGATGGCCGCCCAGCCGGCCCCGCCCAGCAACACCAGCGCGTTCGCCCCGGTCCTGTGGGGGGCGGGCATGGTCGGGACGCCGCCGCGCGCCCAGATCAGCCCGGACCCGGCCAACCCCGGCAACCACTTCTCGGTCCGCATCTACCCCGACTCGTACAACAGCGACGTTTCCAGCACGACGAGCACGCAGAAGAAGTACCTGATCGAGTCGGTCGGCGTCAGCGGCGGCGTGACCACGGTCGTGCAGGCGTATGTCGGGCAGGGGAGCCTGAGCAAGTACCTCGTGCTGCTCGACTCGTGGAACAACTCGGGCAACTTCTGGGTCAGCGGCCTGACGACGTTCGACGGGCCGGTCCACGACAACAACGCCAACGGCGTGTCCGAGAACGTCTTCTGGACGGACAACGGGGGCAAGTCGCCGATGTTCACCTACACCGGCGACGACGCCTACTCGGTTTCCAGCCCGAACGGCATTACCTGGTGGGAGAACTGGAACCCGAACACCACGCCGCAGGTCCTGCCCAACGGGAACAACCAGTGGCTGAACGTCGCGGCGGGCGGGGCCGGCACAGTCCAGCAGGGGACGCCCGCCGTCCGCTTCCCCACGTCCAGCAGCCTGCAACTGGCCGCCGCCACGCGCGGGGCGCCCACGAACCCGACCGGCGTCACCCTCTGCCCCGGCGGCGGCATCTACATCGAGGGCGACGTGAGCGACATGACCCTGAGCACGTCGGGGGCCAACAACACCAGCCAGGTCATCACCGTCACGCAGGGGACCACGGTCCAGCGCGTCACGATCAACCCCGCCACGGGCCTGACCACGCTGGAGCAGAAACTGGGGAACGGCAACTGGGCCACCGTGTCGGTCCTGACCGGCACGACCAACGGCGTGCTCTACTGCAACGGCAACATCGGGGCGCAGGGGGACCCCAAGACGGGCGGGCTGCACGGCCAGATCGCCGACAACCAGCTGGACTCCAATGGCAACCAGCTCCACCACAACGGCCTGACCATCGCGACGCCGCAGAGCGACAACTGCAACCTGGACGGCAGCATCCTCTATAACACGCAGCGCCAGGTCGCCAAAGACTCGTCCGGCAACCCGATCTACATTGACGTCAACGGCAACCACACCAGCGACCCGACCAAAGGCACGCCGGTCTTCGTCTCCGAGGACGCGGACTCGAACTTCACCAGCAAGGCGGGGACATTGGGCCTGATCTCCAACGACGTGCTGGTGACCGAGTCGGACTCGGCGGGGAACCCGCTCAACAACTTCCAGATGGACGGCACCGTCCTGGCCTCGGATCGGTATGACGCCGACCATTACGACGGCCGCCCGGTCGGGCTGTGGGAGAACATGGGCGGCTACCTGTCCAAAAACGTCGGCACGTTCGGCGTTTTCGGCGGTAACCTCCAGCTCACGAACGGCTTCAACACGCAGTTCAACTACGACGCCCGGATGCGTAACACGCCGCCGCCATTCTTCCCGACGACCGGCAACCACTACGACGTCATTTCCTGGCAGCAGGTGGCGCAGACGCTGGAATAGCCTCCTCGGCGTTAAAAGGCCGCAGCCTCCCATAGAGAGGCTGCGGCCTTTTGTTTTCGGATGCCTTTCAGGCCAGCGTGTCAGGCCAGCGTGGCGATCTCGGTGGGCGTGACGATGACGCCCAGCGTGTTCAGGTCGGCGATGGCGCGCTGGATCTCGTCGCCGTC
Organism: uncultured Armatimonadales bacterium; assembly: GCA_964247915.1. Lineage (GTDB taxonomy): Bacteria > Armatimonadota > Armatimonadia > Armatimonadales > Capsulimonadaceae > JANXMY01. The sequence goes on from CAXTWM010000075.1 coordinate 9,405, forward strand.
GCCGTTGAAGGCGACCTGCATCCAGCCGGCCTCCTCGGAGACGTTGGCCTTCTCGATCACGGTGACGAGGCGGTACTTCTTGCCCAGGTTGTAGACGATGGGCTGGCTGGACATCAGCTTGTTGAAGGTCAGGTTGAAGCGCTCGACGGCCATTTAAAAGCCCCCCGCGATGGCCGGGACGATGGAGACCTGGTCGCCGTCTTTGAGGGGCGTGTCGGCCCCCTGGAGGAAGCGGATGTCTTCGTCGTTGACGTAGATGTTGATGAACAGGTTCAGGGAGCCGTCGGGCTTGCGGAGGCTCCTGCCCAGGCCGGGGTGCGCCTGGTCGAGCGCGTCCACCATCTCGCCGATGGTCGCCGCCTGGACGCTGACCGTGTCCTCGCCCGCCGTGAACTTGCGGGACGGCGTCGGAATCAATACGCTGACTGCCATTGTCTCTCCTTGTGTCTCCCGCCGCGCGACTATGGGACGCCGCCGACGTGCTTGAGTATGGTCTGGACGTCCTGCTGCAAGCAGGTGAAGACGGGGACGTCGCGCTCGGTGTAGGCGCTGGCCTCGCTTTCGCGCAGCTTATGCACCAGATCCAGGAAGTCCTGCGGGTAGTCGCTCTCGAAGGCAACGACGAACTCCTGGTCGTCCAGGCCGAACGAGTAGGTCGTGTTCAGCTTGATGCTGGGGTATTCGTGGCCGACCGTGATGTGCTCGCGCATGGCCCGCCTGCGCTCGTCCGCCGTCAGCCGATACCAGGCGCGGGTCTTGATGAACGGGTAGACGAACAGGTACTTGCCGCCGCCGATGACGATCTGCTTGCGGCCCGCCTCGCGGTCCTCGAAGTCGTGCTCGTCCACATAGATCGAGGTCTTGGTCATCGCCAGGTACGAGTAGGGCGTCGAGAGGTACTGGCCCATGCGGGTTCGGAGGAGCGCGGTCGTCATCTCCTCGAAGTCCTCGATGCGGTACGAGATGCGCCACAGCATGAAGTCGCACTCAGGCCGGATGCCCAGCGTGCTGTACGGGTACACGAGGAACTTCCCCTGGGCGCTCTCGATGACCTCGCCCAGCGCGCAGGCGGCATCCGACCGCTCGGCCTCGGACAGCTCGCGCCGGAACAGCGGGTCGAGCTTATAAAAGGCGAAGTTGACGAACTGGCGCGGGGCTTCGGCGTCCTCCGCGCGCATCTGGTCGAACCGCGCCTGCTCGTCGGGCGCTAGATTCTCTCGGTAAGCTCTCATGGTAATCTCTTGCTAGTTGCTGACTTTGACGATGCCCCGGCTTGTCGCGGCGAACTTCGTATAGTCGGCGCTCTGGTAGCCGGTCCGAAACGTGTTCAGCGCCAGTTGGTGAAGCTGGCGGCGCGTCAGCTCCGGGTCCTTGTTCTGCGGGTTGTTCTCGTAGGCTTTCAGCACCGGCATGAGGCAGATCGCCATCGCGTAGGTGTCCCCGGTCTGCTGCACCTGCGCCGGGGTCAAATCGTGGTCCGCAAACCACCGGACAGTGGCGCTGCGCTCGGCGAGGAACTGGGCCCGGCTGAGGTCATGACCGATCAAGCACTGGTACGACATCACACCGGCCAGAGTCGCCGTGTCCCGAACGTCGGCCGGGTGCAGCATCACGCCCTCGCTCTTGCCGGCGAGGCGGACGATTGCCGGGTACGCCCCCAGGACTTTTGACAGCGCCGCCCGGCTGGCGGGGCGGCTGGCCGGCGGCGCGGACGCGACCATGCGGCTGACGGCCGCCGAGCGGTCGGGCGACAGGCTCCAGACCGGCGACGCATGGACATGGCGGACAGCACGGACCGTCCTCCGGCCGCCATGCCGGGTCAGCGCGCCGTATATATGGGTTTGCACATACAAGTTCTGGTAGTAGTTGCCCAGGCTGCCGTCAACATCTATGTCTTGAGCATGGACGGAGGGCGCGGCAAAGCCGAACACGACCAGAGCGGCCAGAGCCGAGACTGATTTTCGCATGGATAGGAGCATAGTGAGTTCCTTTTGCCTTCAAGTACCAGCCGATCCTGTCCCCGGAATTCATTGGCCCTGGAATTCATTCCAGGGGACTCGCAAAAGGTTTGTTATCACTATCACTATCACGGAAGGTATAGGGCTTCGTGATAGTGATAATGATAATGCGGGTCTTATGCGACCGCCAACTCCGGCGCCGGAACCGTCTTGGCGGGGAGCGCGTGGGCGCGCTTCGCCAGGGCCTCTTCCAAAGACGCCAGCGACGCCTGGATGGGGATGGTCTGGCCGATCTTCCCCATCACGGCGTCCATCGTCTTCAGGCCGTTGCCGGTGATGCAGATGACCACGCTCTCGTCTTTGGGGATGACGCCCTGCGCGATCAGCTTGCGCGTGGTCGCCACCGTCACGCCGCCCGCCGTCTCGGTCCAGATGCCCTCGGTCTCGGCCAGGAGCTGGATGCCCTCGACCACCTCCTCGTCGGACACGTCCTCGGCCCAGCCGCCCGACTTGCGGCAGGCTTCGGCGGCGTAGTACCCGTCGGCGGGGTTGCCGATGGCGATGCTCTTGGCGATGGTGTTGGGCCGGACCGGCTTCATGATCTCCGCCCGCTCCTTCACCATCGTCGCAATGGGGTTGCACCCGGTCGCCTGCGCGACGTACATCTTGGTCGGCACGCCGTCAATCAGGCCCAGCTTCGCGAACTCGTTCAGGGCTTTGTAGATCTTGGTGACGAGCGACCCGCCCGCCGACGGGCAGACGATGTGCTGGGGCGCCTTCCAGCCCAATTGCTCGGCGATCTCGTAGCCGAACGACTTGGAGCCGTCGCCGTAGAACGGGCGCAGGTTGACGTTCGCCAGGCCCCAGCCGTACTTGCCGGCGACCTCGGAGCACAGGCGGTTGACCTCGTCGTAGTTGCCCGACACGGACAGCACGTTCGCGCCGTAGATCAGGGTGCCGACGACCTTGCCCTGCTCCAGATCGTGCGGGATGAAGATGTACGCCTCGAACCCGCCCTCGGCGGCGTGGGCGGCGACGGAGTTGGCGAGGTTGCCCGTGGAGGCGCAGCCGACGGTCTGGAACCCGAACTCGCGGGCCTTGGAGAGCGCGACGGCGACCACGCGGTCTTTGAACGACAGCGTCGGGTGGCTGACGGCGTCATTCTTGACGTACACTTCTTTCAGCCCCAGCGCCCGGCCCAGGCCCTCGGCCCGGACCAGCGGCGTCCATCCCACCTGCTTGCCGACGCACGGCTCGCCGTCGAGCGGCAGCAGGTCGGCGTAGCGCCACATGGAGGGCGGGCCGGCCTGGATCAGCTCGCGCGTGATCTTAGGCCCGGCCTCGAAGTCGTACTGCACTTCGAGCGGCCCGAAACACAGCTCGCAGACGTGAATCGGCGCCTTGTCGTACTGCTCGCCGCATTCGCGGCAGCGCAGCCCTAAAACCTTTTTCCCTACTTTTTCCCCTAACATCGGCATCGGTATCCTCCCACGGACCAGAAGAAAGGCACTAAAAAAGCCATCCGCCCCCAGCACAAGGACGAAAGGCTGCTTCCATCCGCCGTCCGGCGGGGGCCTCCGTGATACCACCTTGCTTCACGGGCGCCTCACGACGTCCGCCTTGGCGGGTGCAAGTGGCGCGCAGATGAGCGCGCTCTTTCGACCCTGGCCCTGTCACGGGAGCCCCCCGGAGTGAACTACTGGGCGCCGCCGAAAGCCGCACCGTTCCCCCACCCGGCTCGGGAGTCATTTTCCGCCGCGCGTCCCCTGCCGAGTCTCAGCACTCCCGGCTCTCTGTGAGGGTCTTCGCGGCGTACTCGTCTCCGTCATCGCCTTTGCCCGAAAAGATTGTCAAAAAGTTTGGTTTGATTATACACGCGCGCGGCGGGCGATGTCAAGGGGCGTTTTCGGCGGTGACATCGTTGACCGTCAGCCTTACGAGAAGTGGCCTCGGCTTGTTATCTGGCTTCCGAAGACACGGGGACAGGAACCTTGTGCCAGCCCTCACTTTTCTGTCCCTCCGCAGGCGTGTACGCCTCCCAGCACTGCCCAGTTTTGGTGTCCACGAAATAGATGAACGGGTTCAGGGCCGTACCCGCCGGCACGATCTGGTAGCGCCCGACTTCTTGATTGGGCGGCGGCGCAGCCTGACTCGATGCCCTCCCGACCAACAATGCGGCCAGCGTACACACTAAGAACAGTACGCCGAGGATGTAGCCCCGTGTGGCGGGGGACACTTGGGAAAGACGCATCTTCGTTCCTTTCAACTGGGCCAGAGGCGGCAGAACGACGCCCACGATTAGGCAGGCGTTGAGCTATCGCAGGACCGTTGTACCCAGCTCTGCCGAACGGGAAACGGCATCCGGGTAAGGCGACGGGTTCAAGTCGGAGCAGCGGTGTCTTGGGTACAATCGGGGAAACCACGACGGGGGAGACACGAATACGTTGGCAGACACTCAATCATCACGAAGGCCGAAGACCGCGCCCGGCTTCCACCACATCGCTCTGCGCGTAGCAGATTTCGAGGCGACCCTGCGCTTCTACCGGGACGGTCTGGGCTTCGTCCACACCTACGGCTGGGGCGAGGGCGACGGGCGGGCGGCGATGCTGGACACGGGCGACGGCAACTATTTGGAGGTCTTCGCCGGGGGCAGGGGCGGGGCGGAGCCGCCCGAAGGCGCGCTGCTGCACTTCGCCCTGCGGACGGCGGACGTGGACGGCGCGTATGCCCGCGCCCTGGCGGCGGGGGCGCGCTCGCAGGTCGAGCCGAAGGACGTCACCCTGCCCGGCGACCCGCCCGTCCCGGTCCGCCTGGCCTTCGTGCGGGGGCTAGACGGCGAGGTCATCGAGTTCTTCGGGAACGACGCGCTCTGACGGGGCGGCGGACGTCCGGCCTCAGCGGCGGGCGTCCGCCGCGTCTTTTTCCTCCTGCTGCCGCTGCGCCGTCACCGAGTCGCTCCCCTCCAGCACCTTGGCCGACTCGCCCTCGCCGGGCGCGACGCCCTGGGCGCGCAGGAACGGGGGCGGGGTCGGCGTCTTCAGGCGCGGGTAGAGCCGGAACAGGATGGCCTGGATGCTGCCCGCGATGGGGACCGACAGCAGCATCCCCCAGATGCCGAACAGCTCGCCGCCGATGACCAGGGCGAACAGGGCCATGATCGGGTGCAGCCCGACGCCCCCGCCCACCACGCGCGGGGTCACGACGTTGTCAAAGACCTGGTTCAAGAGCAGGGTGGCGACGAGGGCGGCCCCGCCGAAGCCCAGGCCGCTGGCGTGGTCGGCGGTGGCGGCGGCGAAGGCGACCAGGAACGTGATGAGGGCCGTCGAGAACGCGCCGAGGTACGGCACGGCGTACAGGACGCCCGCCGCCGCGCCCACGAGCAGGGCGTACCGGGCCATCGGGTGGTGGAACAGGCTCAGGCCGTACAGCAGGCCGATGGTGAAGGCCCCGTACAGGGCGCACACGATGAGCAGGCCGCGCAGGTAGTCCGAAAACACGCCGCCGACGTCGCCGCCGATCTGCCCCATCATCTTGCGCCACTTTTCCGGCGCGAGGTAAAAGAGCCGCGCGCGCAGACGGTCCAGGTCGGACAGGAAGTAGAAGGCGACGATCAGGGTCAGGATCATCTGGATGACGACCGTGGCCGAGCCGAGCAGGAAGGTGACGACCTTGCCGCCCGCCCCCTGCACGAGCGCCGAGGCGCGGCCCGAGAACTGCTGGGTGAGCTGGTCAAAGCTCGACGGCAGCGTGAACGGCCCGATCTTATGATGCGTGGTCAGGAACTTCTGGGCGAAGTCCTGAAGCCCGGCGATGTAGGTCGGGCCGTTCTGCGCCAGGTCGCCCGCCTGGGCGATCAGGGCGGGGATCGTCAGCCAGCCGAGGCCGGCGATCAGCAGCAGGAACACGCCGAAGACCAGGCCCGCCGCCGGGGTCCGTTTCATGCCGCGCCGCATCAGCCGGGCGGCAAGAGGGTCCAGCAGCAGGGCCAGCGTCAGGCCCAGGGCGAACGGCGTGATGACCGCCAGCGTCGCCTCGCCGAAGCGGCGGACGGCGAGGGCGAGCAGCACCAGCAGGATGACGCCGAGGGCGAAAAAGAACCCGGCGCGGACGGCGTCGCGGGGCGGCGTGTCACGGGAAATAAGCATGGGATGTTTGTACCCGCTGATGCAGGGGTTTCAGACGGTGAACCCGGCCTGAAGGCCGGGCCTACACGGAAGGGCCGCCCCTTCGGGGCTGTAGATGCGCCATCATGCCGTCGGTGGCCCGTTCCAAAGCCCCGCCCTCCGGTCTCGGTTATTGGGGCGGTCTGCCAGTGCAGAAGGGACGGCCCTTCCGAATACCCCAATAAAACCCTAGCCTGTCCCTTCAGGGGCAGGACCTCACGCCGCCTTCCCGCCGCGCGCCAGCGGGATCTCGTTGGGGATCAATTCGCCCGTCTCAGCGTGGCGCAGGCCCGCCGCCGAATACTGGATGACATACGCCTTGCGCGGCCCCGAGGACGTGTTCGCGCCGCTCTTGTGCATGGTCAGCGACTGGAACACGGCCATCGAGCCGGCCCGGACGGGGACGAGAACGCCCTGGTCGGGGTCGTCGGCCTCGTGGCAGACCAGGCCGATGGGGTTGGCTCGGTGCGGGGCCAGGCCGCCCTTGTGGGAGCCGGGGCGGACCGAGATGCAGCCGTTCTCGGGCGTGGCGTCGTTCAGGGCCAGCCACAGGGTCAGGTACGGCGAGGGCGTGACGGGCGTGTAGCCGTCGTCCTGGTGCCAGGGGAACTCCCGCCTGCCCTCGGGCTGCTTGAAGACGGACTGGTTCCAGTACAGGTCCACGTCCGGGCCGAGAAGCTGGGTGGCGATGGCGACGAACTCGGGCCGCGTGACGAACGCGGCGAGCTGGAGGTCGTGTTCGGCCAGGTGGTCGGTGAAGGTGATCTCGCCGGCCCGCGAGATGCCTGCGGTGCCGCCCCCGGCGGCCAGCGCCTCCTCGTGGCGGCGCTGGTAGCCTTCGATCAGGGCCGTCACGCGGTCCATCTCCTCGCGCGTGAAGACGTTCTCCAGCAGGAAGTAGCCGTCGTCTCGGTAGCGGCGCTTCTGGTCATCGGTGATCGTCGGGGTCATAAGCCGTTCCTTTCGTGTGGGGGATGTGCCTCATCCGGGCGCCCCCAGCGCCTCCTGCTCGGCGACGGCCTGCTCCCAGGCGGACAGCGCGGCCAGCAGGTCGTCCTGCAAGCGCGTGTGCTCGGCGGCCAGCGCGACCATGTCGGCCACCGTCTCGGAGGGCCGGGCCAGCCGCGCTTCGACCTCGGCGATGCGGGCCTCGGTGGCGTTGACGGCGCTTTCGGTCGTCAGCACGCGCTCGCGCGCCCGGACGCGCGCTTTGCTCAGGTCGCGGGCGTTGAGGGGGGGAGTGGCAGGAGTCCCCCCCCCGCCCCCAATCCTGGGGGAGCCGGAAGTGGAAGACTTCACCGCACCGTTGGCTGGGGCAGGCATTGATTGGACAGACGGGGCAGGTGATGGCTTGTTCGTGGCCCCGTTCTTTCCGGCTCCCCCAGGAT
>CAXTWM010000076.1:0-16580 GCA_964247915.1 uncultured Armatimonadales bacterium
CCCCCCCCCCCCCCCCCCCCCCCCGCCGCCCCCCCCCCCCCCCACCCCCCCCCCCCCCACCGAGGGGCGGCTGCCGCCGAACCCGCCGCCCCCGAACGAGCCGCCGGAGGACGGGCGCGGGCTGCCATAGGAGCCGCCGCCGAACGTGGGCCGTCCGCTAAAGCCGCCGCCCCCGAACGAGGGCCGGCCCGATGGAATGACAGCGGGCGAGCCGCCGCTAACGGGGAAGGAGCGCCGCCCCGCGCCGAACGAGCCGCCGAAGCCGGAGGGGCCGCCGCCGAAGGAACCCGATGAGCGCGGCGCCCCGTTGGAGCCGCTGCCGAACGCCGGGCGTCCGCCGCCGAAGGAACCGGAAGGCCGACCGCCGAAGGTCGTCCCCGCACTGCCGAAGGGACGACGCCCGAACGAGCCGGAGCCGCCGCCTGCCGCGCTGCGCCCGAAGGAGCTGCGATTGAACGAGGTCCGGGCCGCCTGGTTGTAGACCGTCCGGTTGACGACCCGCATCGGGGCGTAGCCGGGGTGCCCCATGTAGTAGGAGTGGTAGGAGTTCCAGCCGTAGTAGGGCGAGCCGCCGATCAGGAAGTGCAGGCCGACCATCGGGCCGAAGGCGCTGTACGGGCTGTAGCCCCAGTAGCCGCCGTAGTAGGACATGCCGGGATACCAGCCCATGCCGGAGAAGGCGGACCAGCTCGGGGCCAGGCCGACATAGACCGGCTGCGTGTAGGCGTAGTTCTGCGGGAACGGATACCAGTGCGCGCCGGGCTGGGCGGCGTTGTCGAGGTAGCCCCCAACCGGGATGTAGAGCGTCGGGTACTGGCCGTTGTTGACGAAGGACATGCCGCCGTTGGGGGACTGGCCGAACTTCATCACATACAGGTTCTGGTTGGCGAAGGGGACGACGATGGTCCCCTGCGGCGAGTAAAGCTGGTAGCCCCCCTGGTCGAAGACCGCGCGGGTGATCGGCACCTGCTGATTGACGGGGACCTCGGTCCAGTTGTACGCCCCGCTTGGAGCACCGCTCGCGTTCTGGCTATAGTCGGCGTTCTGGCCGGGACCGCCGGGCTGCTGCGAGATGGTCACGGGCGTGGCGGGCGGGGCCATCATCACGGGCTGGCTGCTGTGCCCGCAGCCAGCCAGGAGCAGGGCCAGGAGAGGGAGCGCGGTCAGGGTTGACTTGATTTGCCTGTTGGTCTTCATGGGCGTTTCCTCACGATTGCACAAGGGATGGCGGGCACTGTGTCTGACACGCCGCGCGCGAAAAAGTTGCACGCCGAATGCCGTGCCTGTTCGTTTGCGCCGACATATCGGGTATCCTAACAGTAGCGCCGTATGGCGATTAGCAAAGAGACCCCATGCAAGACCCTCTCAATGTGACCAATGCGACCCCCTCTTCGCCCCTGGAAGGCGAAGTCTGTATTCAATACATCCGCTGCGGCAAGTCCGGCTGCCGCTGCCAGTCAGGGCATCTGCACGGCCCCTACCACTACCGAATTTGGCGCGAGGGCGCGCAGGTGCGGAAGGTCTATGTGAAGGCATCCGAGCTGGAAGCCGTCCGGGCCGCCTGCGAGGCCCACAAGAGCCTATCCCGCAGCCTCCGGGACGTGAAACAGACGCGGCTCCGCTTGACTCAGAGCATCCAGAAAGAGTGGCGGCGAACGCAGCGCTATCTGGATAAGTGACGTCCTCTTGCCGCGGACACGCCGCGACCGAAGAGCTTGCCGGACTGACCGGCAGGCTCTTTTTGTGAGTCACCTTTCCTTATTTGCCTCCGACGCCCGGCGGCAGGATGTGGACGCTGCCGTCCGTCTCAACCTTGATGGAGGAGCCAGCCGGGAAGGGATAAACGGACTTGACGCCGTTCACGATGACTGTGACGGTGCCATCGTTTGCCGGAGGCAGGATGGTTGTCGTGCGGGTGCCTGTCGTTTGTGTGACGGTGGTTGTCTGGACAGTCGCCGTCCGCGAAGCAGCGGGGACGGCTACAGGAGACGGCGGCGGGTTCTTGGCGTCGGGGACCTCGATCCAGGCGTAGCCCTTCTGAAGCCACTTGTACCCCGGCCAGGCTCGGTCGTGACGCGCCAGGGAACTCGCCTCCTTAATGGGAGTATTGTGGGCAGGATACTGTAAAGTCAGCGTGTGGTTCGGGTAGTCAATCGTGACGCGCTGGAACTGAAGCAGGAACGGCAGGCCGAGCTGCGCGTTCATGTTCGCATGGGCGTCGAAGGCGGGATCGAGAACGTCGTCAATGTCCGACGTGCCGACGCGGCTCGTCGTGTCGAACTCCGGGTTCTCGGCCCCGGCGTTCAGCGCGATCGGGACCGGCACTTTGAGCACCAATGCTCTGAGCTTCTTGTCGGTTTCCCCTACCCCGATCTTCCCAGTGATGACGACCGTCTTGGCGTCCGACGGGGGGAACTGTGCGGCGGCGGCTTTCGCGGCTTTAAACGAGACGCAGGTCGCGTCCGAGCCGCTGTCCAGCAAGGCCGAGCCGGCTTGGCCGAGGATACGGACGGGGACGAAGAGATAACCGTCCTCATCGTCAAACGGGAGCAGCCGCGCCGCGCCCCCGGAGGGTACTGTGGGGATGCCGCCGCGCGTGAGCGTCAGGGTTTTCGCGGTGAAGTCCAGCGTCACGCGGTAGTGCTTGAAAACCTGCGTGCCCAGCGTAGAGCTATAAAACGGCGCGGCGCGACTGACGGTGGTGGCGACGCCTCCCAGCGTGAGCGTTCCCAGGGTCAGGCGGCGTGCCAGGCCCAAAGTGACCGGCTCCGTCCCCTGAGAGCCAAGCATCTGGATAGGGGCTTTCCCGGTCAGCGTGATGCCACGGGCGGTCGCTTCATCCAGCGCGACGCCCGGCCCTCCGGCGGTGTCCAGAATGAGGCGGACCTTATGGCCGCTCATGCGGGCCTCAACGAACAGCCGGTTATGCACCCGATCAACCGTCAGCGGCACGGTGAACGACGCTCCGTGGGCCGTCCCGTCCAGACGCCTCAGCGCCTGCTCCGACAGCGGCGCGACGGCATAGAACAGGGAGCCTTTGCGGATGCCTTCCCGAACGTCGGAAGACGTTCGGAGGGCGGCCTGCCGGCTTTGGCCGTGCGCCGGGCCGCCAAGCACCAGGCACAGGGCGGCGCTCCCGCCGAGTGCCACGCGCCAGGCGCGGCGGAACGTCTTGCTGAACGGGATCATGCTATCCTCCTCCGTGGCCGCTCCTCGGATGCCTTAACGCGCGCCGCAGGCTTGGAGGCACGCCTGCATGTGGCCGCGCGCCTCGGCGGCGATGGCAACACACTGGACCAGGCTGTAGTCCTTGGCGCCGATCACTTCTAGGTCCACCGGGCCTTGGTAGCCGCTCTCATGCAGGACGCGGAGGTAGCCGACGAGGTTGATGTCGCCGCGCCCGTTCGCCTGGTCTTCGGGTCTGCCCGGCCCCTGCTGGCGGCCTTTGCAGTCGCGGATGTGGACGTGCTTGACGCGGGAGACGACGGCTTTGATGGCCTCGACGGGGTCCTCGCCCGCCCGGTAGATGTGCGAGGGGTCCATGTCGATGCCGAACGCGGGGGACGAGATCGCATCCATCAGGCGCAGCGTGGTCGGCGTGTCGTCAATGGCGGCCCCGACATGGGCCTTGACGCACAGGGTCACGCCGTACTTCTCGGCCAGCATTGCCAGTCGGCCCAGCGAGTCAAGGGACTGCTCCAGGCTGGCCTCGTCGCCGCTCTTGCCGCCCGGCCCGCAGTTGATGATCGGGATGCCGATGTCCGCCGCCGCCTGGAACGCCGTTTCCATCCGGGCCGGGTCCTGGGACGGCTGCTCCATCGCCAAGAGTTCCAGGCCGTACTCCGCCGACCACCGCTTGATGTCGGGGCCGATCTCGCGCCAGCGGTCGAGCGCCAGATGGTCGCTCATCCCCTCGATGGCCGAAACCTCGATGCCATCATACCCCGCCCGCGCGATCTGCTCAAAAGCAGTCTTCAGGTCAAACCCGCCGAACAGAACCGAGTTGGCGCCTAGCTTCATGGTATACACTCCAAAATTACGCTTAAGAACCCGGCCTGAAGGCCGGGTCTACTCGGAGGGGCCGCCCCTTCGGGGCTTTGGAACAGACCGCCGATTGCCGAAGGCTTAATCTACAGCCCCGGAGGGGCGGCCCACCAGCGTAGCCGGGAATAGACCGGCCCTTCAGAGCCGGGCTTACGTCGGCACGGTGATGATCGTCCCGGTTTCGAGCGACTCGATGGCGGCTTGCAGCACCCGCTGGGCGGCCAGACCGTCCGCGCCGGAGCCGTCAATGTCTTCGGGCGCGGCCCCCTCCCCCACCTGCTCCAAGAAGCAGTGGATACGGTCCCGGAAGGTGTCCTCAAAGTCCCGGAAGCCGCCGAAGACGGGGTTTGTGTAGACCCTCTTCTCCAGGTCCCCCGCCGGGTACAGAGTCGCTTCGCGGTACATGTCGTCAATAACGAACCGCCCGCCCGTGCCCGCCACCTCGCAGCGCTCCATCGGGTGTCCGCGCTCGATGTCATAGGAGCCGGTCAGGCCGCCAACTATCCCGTTTCGGAAGCGGAAGCTGAAATGGGCGGTCGTCCAGATCGTCCGGCCCGGCGCTTTGGCCGCGAAGCACTGGACGGCCTCAACGTCGCCGCAGAAGTGGCGCATGACATCAACCGTGTGCGGGTGGAGCGCCTTGATCTGAAAATAGGGGGAACTCTCGGCGGGGTTCATGATCCACATGCTCATGTTGACGAACAGCAGATGCCCCAGCCGGCCTTCGTCCTGCCACCGCTTCGCCAGCCGGGCGGCGGGGGTGAAACGGTGGTTCAGGTTGATGCCGTAGCACAGCCGCTTCTGCCGGGCCAGGGCGACCATCTCCTCGGCCTTGCCGATTTCGTTCGAGATCGGCTTCTCGCCCAGGACGTGGCACCCCGCTTCCAGCGCCAGCATCGTCGGCTCGAAATGGTCGCTGCCGTTCTCATAGCCGCCGGTGGCGACGCTGCACACGTCCGGCCCCAATGCCGCCAGCATCTCCCCAACGCTGCCGAAGGCGGGGACGTTCAGGCGGGTGGAAGTCCGCTCCGCCCGGTCTCTGTCCAGGTCGCAGACCCCGACCAGATCGGCAAGGGGGTCGGCATGGTAAAGATCGGCATGGCGGTTGCCGATCGGTCCCAAACCGATCACGCAGACTCTCAGCATGGCCTCGTCTCTCCCGTGGGCATCTCGTACCCGTACTTGGTCATCGAGGGCTGGAAGAAGTCAAAGTAGCTGACCCCCTCATCCGCCTTCCAGCGGTCTACGGCTTCCGGGTTCACCGGGATCGAGGCGAGCCGAAGGCCGAGGAAGTCTTCCAGCCGCGCCAGCGTTTCCTTTTGGTTCAAGACAAAATCCTCGAACCGGACTTCGATCCAGTGCCGGGGTTTGGGGGTGGCGCGGACCAGGTCGTCCTGGTACTTCCACGAGATGGCCCGCCGCAGGCGCTCATCCTCGGTCGGCGGGTAGGGAATGCCGAAGTCGGCCAGATCGTCGGTCAGGTGCTTGCCCAGGATACAGTCGCGCGGGTCGCGGACCCAGAAGACATATTTGATGTCCGGGAACAGCCGCACGATCCACGGGAAGACCAGCGTCGTTTCGGGAATCTTCCAGCCCTTGTCCGCAGAGGCGCTTTCCCGCACCGAAGCGAGGTAAGAATCAAGCAGCCGCGTGAACTCGGCTGGAATGTCCATCGTGTGCAAGGCGCTCCAGTCCCACTCCAAGCCGCCGCGCCACTGGACATGCCTCGCAAACACCCGGCAGGCGTCATACATGGCGTCCGGCGGGAGGAGGTCCCCCGATTCGTTCAGCGGCTCGCCCATGAAGACGCCGCTGGCCGACAGCGTGTGCGAGATGGCGCGCGTGCCCGAGTGCCCGCGCCCGATAACAGTCACCATCGTCATACGTTACAACCTCGCCCCCCGGCCCCCAATTCTGGGGGAGTCAGACTTTCTTTCCAGTCCTCCCGGAGTTGGAGGCTAGGGGGGCTTATTACAATGTCACCACGGTTCCGGTCTCCCAGGACTCGATGACCGCCTCGATGATGCGCTGGACGTGCAGGGCATCCGCGCCGGAAGCGTCTATCGCGTCCGGCGCGGCCCCGGCGACGTTCTGGTCCACCCAGGCGCCGATGCGGGCGGCGAACGTCTCATTGAAGCTCATCATGCCGCCGAGGTAGTCATAGGTTTCGGTCTGCCGCGAGAAGCGGGGATAGAAGTGCAGGTGCTCGCAGGCATCTTCCAGCACGAAGCGCGCTTCGGACCCGACCACTTCCAGCGTTTCCAGCCCATAACTGCCCCCGGCGTCGTAGGAGCCGGTCAGGTGCCCGAGGATGCCGTTCTTAAACAGCAGGTTGACCTGGACGTTGGACCAGCAGACGCGGCGGCCGTCGGGGCCGTCCGGGCGCAGGCCGCGCTTGAAAAACGCCTGGACCTTCGCCACGTCCCCGCCGTAGTAGCGCATCACGTCCAGCGAGTGCGGGTGTAGGGCGCGGATGTGGAACCAGGGGGAGGATTCGTTCGGGTTGTTGATCCACATGGTCATGTTGATAATGTTGATCTCGCCCAGGCGGCCCTCGTTGACCCACTCTTTGGCCCGCAGCGCGGCGGGGGTGAAGCGGTGGTTCAGGTTGATGCCGTAGCGCAGACCCTTCTGCCGGGCCAAGGCGACCATCTCCTCGGCCTTGCCGATTTCGTTGGAGATGGGCTTCTCGCCCAAAACAGGGATGCCCGCCCTCAGAAGCTCCATCGTCGGCGCGTAATGGTCCCCGCCGTTCTCCACGCCCGCCGAGCACACGCTGGCCGCATCAATCTGGATTCCGCTCCTCAGCATGTCTTGGACGGAATAAAAGGCGGGGCAGCCGTACCGGGCGGCACCCTTGTCGGCGCGGTCTTGGAGGATGTCACACACGGCGACGATCTCCGTGGCCGGGTTCTTCTCATAAACCCCGCCGTGGGTATTGCCGATGCCGCCCAGCCCCACAATGGCAACGTTTAATGGCATTTTCTTTTCTACTTTCTGGCTTCCGCCTGGAGTTTGGCCGCGTCTTTCGGGTCGCCGATGTGGAGGGTGTCGTAGGCCTGCTGCGACGACTGGAACGCGCCCAGCCCGGCGTGGCCGTGCCAGTCGCCCTGGTGGTCAATAGGATTGGGCAGCCCGGTTTCGCCCTCGCGCTTCGCGATCCAGGCTTCCATGCGGGCCGTCAGCAGGGAGACAACGTCCGGGTTGCGGTCGGCCACGTTGTCGTTCTCTTCCGGGTCTTGAACAAGGTTGTACAGCTCGACCGGCGGCTTGAAATGGAAGTCCGGCTCCAGGGCGAGGATCAGCTTCCACTCGGGTGTGCGCCAGCCGTGCTTTCGCATCCAGGTACATTCGGTGATGTAGAACTCAGGGCGGTGGGAGGGCGTCCCGCCGCGCATCATCGGGACTAGGCTCTGGCCGTCAAAGGAAATGTCCGTCTCGATCCCAGCCAGTTCCAGCAGGGTCGGCACGAGGTCTTCATGGAGGTTGAAGCCGCGTAGGCGCTCACCCGCCGCGATCTTGCCGGGGTAGCGCAGGACGAGCGGGACGTGCAGGGTCGGCTCGTACAGCCCGTGATGGTCGAACCAGCACTCGTGGTCGTAGAGCGTTTCCCCGTGGTCCGCGTTGAAGACGATGATCGTCTCATCCAGAATGCCGCGTGACTCCAGGGCTTGGAAGATCGCCTGGATGCACGAGTCCATGTAGGCGACCGCGCCGTCGTACTGGGCGATGATGTAGTCCTTGTCCGTAATGCCCGGCGGCATCCAACTGGCGAAGTAGTCGCGGAACGGCTTGAAGTCCATGACCGGCTGCATAGATGTGTTCTGGGGGTCGGCCTCGTCGCCGTGGTAAAACATACGCTCGAACGGCGCGGGGGGCAGGTAGGGCGAATGCGGGTCCATGTGGCGCAGGAACAGGAAAAAGGGCTGCTCCTGTGAGGCCAGCCGGTCCAGCTCGGGCAGCGCCACGTCGTTCAAGCTTTGCGCCTTGGGGCTGCGGCCCGCGTTCCAGCTCCCCCAGCCGGGGAACTCCAGGTAGGTGTCGAAGCCGCGCGACGCCGCGTTGCCGCTGAACCCGACGCAGGTCGTGTCGTACCCCGCCCCACGCAGGATTTCCGGCAGCGTCGCCACTTGGGGGCGCAGCGGCCCCTGGTGGCGCAGGGCGACCACCTGCGTCGAAAACAGGTCCATACCGGTCAGCATCGAGCTGTACGCGCTCGTCGTGGGGATATGCGGGCTGTAGGTGTTTTCAAACAGCGTCCCCCCCGACGCGAAGCGGTCCAGGTGCGGCGTCGTCAGCCGCCCGTAGCCATAGCCGCTCATGTGGTCGGCGCGCAGCGAATCCACGGCGATCAGCAGGATGTTGGGTTTTTTGGGCATACGGCCCTCCTCGGAGAGAGTTGCAGAAATGAGTGCGGAGGAAACGGGCGTCCGGCTCTCGAATTGCGTTCCTACCCATTGTACCAGTTCGTGAACCGAAAACTATGGCAAACTTATGACACGCCCGCCCAACTTTTTGCTGATCCATTCGGACCAGCACCGCTTCGACTGCCTCGGCGTCAACGGCCACCCGTTTCTGCAAACGCCGCATTTGGACCGGCTGGCCGCCGGGGGCGTCAACTTCACGCGCGCCTTCTGCCCCGTCCCGGTCTGCACCCCCGCCCGGAACAGCCTGCTGTTCGGGCAGTGGCCGACCCAGCACCTCGCCATTGCCAACAGCGACACCGAAGCGCCGCGCCCGGCGCGGGAGGGGCTGATGGCTTGGAGCGACCTGCTGGCCAGGGCGGGCTACGGGATGGGCTATGTCGGCAAGTGGGGGCTAAACCCACAGAAAGACCCCACGGCCTACGGGTTCGGCGATTACGTCCCCGAGCACGGTTACGCGGCCTGGCGTACTGGACAAGGATTGCCGCCCGCGCCCCGGACGCGGGGCTTCTTCGGCGAGACGGACCCCGGCATTGACGCCAGCCAGACGCGCCTGGCGTGGGGGGCCGACCGGGCGGTGGACCTGCTGACGCGCTACGCCGGGGCCGACAGTCCGTTTTTCCTGCGCTGGGACCCCAGCGAGCCGCACCTGCCCAACGTCGTGCCCCCGCCCTACGACTCGCTGTATCCGCCCGCCGACATCCCGCCCTGGCCGGGCTTCCCCGACCCCCTCCTCGGCAAGCCCTACGCCCAGGCCCAGCAGCGGCGCACCTGGGATGTGGAGGGGTGGGCGTGGCGGGACTGGGCGCCCCTCGTAAGCCGGTATCTGGGGGAGATCACCTTGCTGGACGCCCAGGTGGGCCGTCTCCTGTCCCATCTGGATGCGCTGGGGCTGACGGACTCAACCGTCGTGGTCTACACCACCGATCATGGCGACATGTGCGGGTCCCACGGCATGATTGACAAGCATATGGTCATGTACGACGACGTCGTCCGCGTGCCATTGATTGTCCGCCGTCCGGGCGGGGCGGCGGGCGGGACGTGTGACGCCTTCGTGTCGGGCGCTCTGGACCTGGCGGCGACGTTCTGCGATCTGGCGGGTTTGCCCATCCCGGACACGTTCGCCGGTCAAAGCCTCGCGCCCCTGCTGGATGGAGCGGAAAGCAATGGCCGCGACTGCATCTTTGCGATGTACCACGGCAGCCAGTTCGGGTTGTACAGCCAGCGCATGGTGCGCGACGCGCGCTGGAAATACGTCTGGAACGCGACGGCGGAGGACGAGCTGTACGACTTGGCCCGCGACCCCGGCGAGGTCGTCAACCTCGCCACGGCTGCGGAGTGCCGGGACGAGCTGCGCCGCCTGCGCCGCCGCCTGGTGGAGTGGATGGAGCCGCTCCGCGACTCGCTCTGCAACGGCTGGCTCAAGCCGCAGCTTCTCGAAGACCGCACGCGGTAACAGGTCATCTCGTTCTCACCCCCCAGCCCCCAATTCTGGGGGAGCCAGAATAGAAGTGCTTGCCGGCCTCTTTATCCGGTCCCCCCGAATTGGGGGCTAGGGGGCAAAGCCGTTTCTTGGGTATACCGGGGCATCACAACGGCGTTTAGGAAGGAGTACGGATCATGGAATACCGCTCATTGGGGCGCACCGGCGCACAGGTCAGCGTCTGGTGCCTGGGCGTGATGACCTTCGGGTGGAAGACGGAGCAGGACGAGGCGACACGGATGATAGACCGCTTCCTGGACGGGGGCGGCAACTTCATTGACACCGCCAATGTCTACGGACGCGGCAAGTCGGAGACGCTGACCGGCAACGCCCTGAAGGAAGGCGGCAAGCGGGACCGCGTGTTCCTGGCGACCAAAGCCCACGGCAAGATGAACGACGAAGACCCCAACGCCTGGGGCAACACGCGCTTCAATCTGATTAAAGCGTGCGAGGACAGCCTGCGGCGGCTGCAAACCGACCACATTGACCTGTACCAGATCCACCGCCCGCAATCGTCCGTGCCCATTGACGAGACCCTGCGCGCCCTGGACGACCTGATTCATTCGGGCAAGGTCCGCTACATCGGGACCAGCACCTACGCCGCCTGGCAGGTGGTCGAGTCGCTGTGGGTTTCCAAGGAACTCGGCCTGAACCGCTTCGTCTGCGAGCAGCCGCCGTACCACATCCTGGACCGGCGCATCGAGCGCGAGCTGCTGCCCGCCGCGCGCACCTACGGCTTGGGCGTCATCCCCTGGTCGCCGCTGGCCGGGGGCAAGCTGACCGGCAAGTACCACCGGGGCCAGCCCGCGCCGCCCAATTCGCGTGAGGACCCCGCCAACTTCTCGGAGCAGACCTGGGCCGTGCTGGAAGGGCTGGAGGCCCTGTGCCGCGACAAGGGCTGCACGATGACCGCCTTCGCTAACGCCTGGTGCGCCGCCCAGCCGGGCGTCACCAGCCCCATCATCGGCCCCAACTCCGTGGCCCAGATGGAGGACAACCTGGCCGCCTCGGACGTGACGATCACCGACGACGACAAGAAGCGCATAGACGAACTGGTCCCGCCGGGCACCAATGTGGAAGGCCAGAGCTACTACAACGCCGACTTCGGCCCTAACGCCCGCTGGTAGCGGCTGTCGGGGAGGGCACCGGCTGGTCAAGCCCTCCCCACCTGCTACGAAGACCAATGACATAGCCGTCGGGTTTCCCGTGCCGTAGTCTGCCGTGCGCCACTAAGTTGGGCTATTGGGCGAGGGATGTACGAAGAGACTGGTACATGGGACTCAATACAGATTTCTTCGGCAAGTTTCTTCTTGACCGTCCGCTGTCAGCAGAGCATAGAGCCGTTCTGGAAGAGTTTGCTGGCGAGGAACACGAGGAGGAGAATGGCAAGGCTGGCGGGGAAGGCAAGCCACCCACCGTGTACTGCCAGTGGATACCTACCGAGGATGGTACAGGGCTGGAGTGGGATGGAGCAGAAAAATTCTACTTCTATGGTGAATGGCTAGAGTATCTGATTGCTCGTTTCCTCAAACCCTGGGGCTATACTCTTAGTGGTTCGGTGCGATATGTCGGAAAGACCGAGGGTGTCATAGGAGTGATTAGTGTCCAGAACAATACGGTTGTAGTCACCCGTGAACCAGCATTCTAAGGATGGACACGCTTCAATGCCATACCATTGCCAATCCGCCGTCGTTTCGGGTAAAATCACGCCAACAAATGCGAGATGGTGTGATTTTTAGAGTGAGGTGCATACATGGCGGAAGAGCAGAAATCAACCTGGAAGACCAAAGTGGGCCTGGCCGAGATGCTCAAGGGCGGCGTCATCATGGACGTCGTGAACCCGGAGCAGGCGATCATCGCCGAAGAGGCGGGGGCGACGGCGGTGATGGCCCTGGAGCGCGTCCCCGCCGACATCCGGCGCGACGGCGGCGTGGCGCGGATGTCCGACCCGAAGATGATTAAGGGCATCATGGACGCCGTCACCATCCCGGTCATGGCGAAGGCCCGGATCGGGCACTTCGCCGAGGCACAGATTTTGGAGGCGTTGGGCGTGGACTTCGTGGACGAGTCCGAGGTGCTGACGCCCGCCGATGACGCCTTCCACATCAACAAGCACGCCTTCAACGTCCCCTTCGTCTGCGGCTGCCGCGATCTGGGCGAGGCCCTGCGGCGCATCGGCGAGGGCGCGGCGATGATCCGCACCAAGGGCGAGGCCGGCTCGGGCAACGTCGTGGAGGCCGTGCGGCATATGCGGACCGTGCTGGGCGGGATGCGCCGCATCCAGGCCATGCCGTTTGAAGAACTAATGACCGAGGCCAAAAATCTGGGTGCCCCGTATGAGCTGGTCGTCGAGATTCACCGGACGGGCAAGCTGCCCGTCCCGAACTTCAGCGCGGGCGGCATCGCCACCCCCGCCGACGCCGCCCTGATGCGGCAGCTCGGCGCGGAAGCGGTCTTCGTCGGGTCGGGCATCTTCAAGTCGGGTGACCCCAAGCGGCGCGCGCGGGCGATGGTGGACGCCTGCACCCACTTCGACAACCCCCAGATGCTGGCCGAGATCTCCAACGACATCGGCGAGCCGATGGTGGGCATTAACCTCAGCACCCTGCCCAAAGAAGAGATGCTTGCCAGTCGCGGCTGGTAAACGGCCATTGTGAAGGAGAACGGGCGGGGGGGGGGGGGGGGGGGGGCGCCCCCGGGGGGGGGGGGCCTCGCCCCCGCCGCCCGTTCTGTTAGGATGCCATGCCGATTGTGATTCCCACCCCTCCGGACTTCTCGTTCTACGAAACGCTATCGGCGCATGGCTGGCGTCGCCTGCTGCCGTTCGTCTGGGACGAGGACGCGCAGACGCTGGAGCGCGTCGAGGAACTGGCAACGGGGGCCGTCGCGCGGCTCCGGCTCCGCGCGGACGGCGGGCAGGTCCTCGTGGACGTGGAGGGAAGCGGCGACGAAACTGAGGTCGTGCGGCGGGTTCGGCGGATGCTGCAACTCGACCTGCCGCTGTCGGACTTCCACGCCTACTGCCGCACCCGGCCCGAACTCGGTCATGTCGTCGCCTGCCGCAAGGGCCGGATGCTGCGCTGTTCTACGCTGTTTGAGGATGCGCTAAAAGTGATCGCGACCTCCAACACCACCTGGGCGCAGACCATCGCCATGACCGCCCGGCTGGTGGAAAACTTCGGCGCTCCTTTGCCCCAAGCGCCGGAACGTCGTGCTTTCCCGACCCCGGAGCGGATTGCCGCCGTGCCGTTTGAAGAGTTCGCGGCGAAGGCGCGCATGGGCTACCGGAACGCCTACGTCCACGCCATCGCCACGACCATTGCTTCCGGCGAACTGAACCTGGAATCCTGGCAGGATGCGGGCCTAACGGCACCCGAACTGCGGAAGCGCCTGCTGTCCCTGGCGGGGATCGGGCCTTACGGGGCCGCCTGCCTGATGCTGTATCTGGGCAAGCCGGAACACGTCAACGCCGACTCGTGGGCGCGGATGCTGCTGTCAAAAGAACTAGGTCGGCCTGTGACCGACAAAGAAGTCTTGGCCTTCTTCGAGGGCTACGGCCCGTGGCGCGGGCTGGTGTACAATTTTTATGCCTGGAAGCAGCCCTGATCAGGCGACGCCTGCGGCCAGTGTGCCCGTAGGATATGCGTCACCTTCCTGGAATTGGGCGGCGTAGAGACGGGCGTAGGCGCCATTCGCCCCGAGCAGGGCGGTGTGGGTGCCGCGCTCGACGATGCGGCCGTCTTCCATGACTAAGATGAGGTCGGCGGCGAGGATGGTGGACAGGCGGTGGGCGATGGCGAACGTCGTCCGGCCTGCCATGAGCGGCCCCAACGCGGCCTGGATCAGCCGCTCGGAGTGGGTGTCCAGGGCCGATGTCGCTTCGTCCAGGATCAAAATGCGTGGGTTCTTGAGGATGGCCCGCGCGATGGCGATGCGCTGCTTTTCGCCGCCGGAGAGCTTGTAGCCGCGCTCGCCGACGACGGTGTCGTAACCTTCGGGCAGGCCCGCGATGTGGTCATGGATGGCGGCGGCCTGGGCGGCGGCCACAAGTTCGGCGTCGCTCGCGTCCGGGTTGCCGTAGCGCAAATTCGCCTTGATGGTGTCGTGGACGAGGTACGTTTCTTGGGTCACGACGGCGACGATCTGGCCCAACGATTCGAGTTTGATGTGCTTGATGTCGTGGCCGTCCAGGGTGACGCGGCCCGCGTCGGCGTCGTACAAACGGGGAATCAGGTAGGTCAGCGTCGTTTTGCCCGCGCCCGACTGGCCGACCAGGGCGACGAGCTGGCCGGGCGCGGCCTCGAACGTGATGTCGTCCAGGGTCGGCGCGGGCTGCGACTCGTCGTAGCGGAAGGTGACGCGCTCAAAGGCGACCGCGCCGCGCACCTGGGCCGGGGACAGGGCCAGCGCGTCGGGCGCGTCCGTGATGTCCTGTTTCAGATCGAGATACTCGAAGATGCGGTCGAAGAGGGCCAGCGCGCTGGTGACCTCCACCTGGACGTTCAGCAGCCCCGTCAACGGGAAGAACAAGCGGGCCTGCAAGGTCGTGAAGGCGACGACCGTGCCCAGGGTCAGGTGGCGGTCGCCGCGCGCGACGATCAGATCCGCCGCCAGCCAGTAGACCAGCACGGGCGTCAGCGAGAACGTCAGGCCGATCAGGTTGAAGAACAGCCGGAAGACCATCGCCTGCTTGATCTGCGCCGCCGTCAGCGTCTCGTTCTCCCCGGCGAACTTGGCCCGCGTCAGGCTTTGCCGCCCGCTCGTCTTGGTCAGCAGCACGCCGGACACCGACAGCGTCTCCTGCATGGTCGCGTTCAGGTCCGCCAGGCTCGACTGCACGACCCCGCGCACGCCGCGCCCGTAGTCGCCGACCTTCTGGCCGAGCAGGGCGAACAGGGGCAGGATGCCGACCGAGAGCAGGGTCAGCCGCCAGTCCATGACGATCATGGCGACCAGCGTGGACAGCACGACCGTGACGTTGGACAGGACGCTGGCCGCCGTGTCGCTCAGAACGGACTGGACGCCGCCGACATCGTTGGCGAGCCGCGACTGAATCTCGCCGGTCCGGGTGTCCGCGAAGAATTTCAGCGCCATGCCTTGCAGGTGGTCGTACAGGCGGTTCCGCAGGTCGCGCATGATGCGCTGGCCCACCTGGACGCTCCAAAAGCCGTACAGCAGCGCCAGTGCGGTCGCCCCCAGCGTCGCCGCCAGCGTCAGGAGGGTGTCCCGCGTGACCAGCCCCATGTCGCGGGCCAGCAGGCCCCGGTTGATGATCGCCCGCAGCAGGAACGGCGAGAACAGCCCCAGCGCCGCCGAGGCGAGAACAGCGACGGCGATGAGGGCGACCGTCGCCCGGTACGGCACGAACGTCTGCGCCACCCGCCGCAGCGTGCCGGGCTTCAGCGGCTTCTTTTCCCGGTCCCTCGCCCCCGGCGGCCCCCCGCGCATCACTACGCCCATTCGGTATCCTCCGCCCTTAGTGTACCACGCGCTGCCACAGATATTAGCTGGCGGCGCTCTCGCGCACCCAGGCTTCGATGGCGGCGGCGGGGCGCGCGCCGGAGGTCCGGGCGACCTCGCGGCCCCCGGCGAAGACGGCCATCGTGGGGATAGAGCGGATGCCGAAGCGGGCGCCCAATACGGGCAACGCCTCGGTGTTGATCTTGACGACCAGCCAGCGCCCCGCGTTAGCCCCCGCCACTTTTTCCAGTTCCGGCGCGACGGTCCGGCACGGCCCGCACCAGGGCGCCCAGAAGTCCACGATCACCGGCAGCGGCGAGGCCGCCGCCAGCGCATCCCACTGCGCGGCGCTGCTCACGTCCAGCGGCGCGCTCGGCGCCGTCAGGTTGGCCTGACACTTGCCGCACGTCCCTGTCTGGTCCAGGCGGTCATAGGGGATGCGATTCTTCTGGCCGCACTGCGCGCAGGCGGCGACCACGCCCTTCTCATCCAGCATCGCTTTTGCCATTGTCATCTATTTCCTTCCAATAACGGGCGACGACCTCGGTGTGGAGCGGGAACGCGAGTTCCAGCGGGCCACGCGCCACGATCATTTCCGAGGTCTCCGACGACGGCACGAACGGCGGCAGGGTTTGGGACGGCAGTGGCGGGGCCAGCCCGAAGACCAGCAGCGTCCCATCCGGCGCGCTCCGGGCGTCGAACAGGCGGAGGCCGCCCGCGTCAACAGTGATCCCCGTCTCCTCGCGCACCTCGCGCGCTCCCGCCTCCTGCCACGTCTCGCCGACCTCGATAAAACCGCCCGGCAGCGCCAGTTTCCCCGCCTGCGGCGCCTGGGTCCGGCGGATCAGCAGCAGGCCGTCGCCGACGGGCAGCAGGACCACGGAGACCGGCAGCGGGTTCCGGTAGGTGACGCCGCCGCAGTGCGGGCAACGGCGCGGCCAAGGCAGATCGGCGGGGAAACCCGCCCCGCAGTAGGAACAGTGCGAGTCTTTGACAAATTCTTGCATCGCTGATTGAAACACCCGCCGGGCGGGTCGTGTTCCGGCGGTTTGCCGGGGAACGTGAACGGGCAAAATAAACTCATGCAAGGCACTGATGACGTTCTTCTGACCCGGCGCGGCTTTCTCGGCGCGCTTTGCTGCAGCTTTCTCCGCCGTCGACAGGGCTTT
>CAXTWM010000077.1:0-16528 GCA_964247915.1 uncultured Armatimonadales bacterium
CGTGGGCGCGGCGATGTGTATACGCCCCCGGGTCCGCCCCCCCCAGGTTTGGGGGCGGGGGGGGCCACGCTACTCATCGGCCCCGTCTTCCGCGTCTTCCGACTCGGCCTCGACTTGGGTCCGCAGCAGGGCGGCGGCGTTTTCGGAGAGGATGCGGCCCCGGTCGGGCCGCGTCAGGGTCGGCGCGCTCTCGACCAGGGCGCGGGTCAGGTCCGGGCTGCCGTGGGGCAGGCCGCTGCCGTAGAGCAGCTTGCGGGCGGTGACGACGGACGAGGCGTGGGCGATCTTGTCCGTGTCCAGGCTCCCCGAGACCTCCAGGTAAACGTTCAGGTGCTGCTTGGCGACGGCGACGGCGACGCGCCAGTCCTCGCCGCCCATGCCCAGGAAGACGAAGCGCATGGCGGGGA
This sequence comes from uncultured Armatimonadales bacterium, assembly GCA_964247915.1. GTDB lineage: Bacteria > Armatimonadota > Armatimonadia > Armatimonadales > Capsulimonadaceae > JANXMY01. Next base: position 408 of record CAXTWM010000077.1, read on the forward strand.
ACTCGGCGGCGATCATCTGGGCCGCGTAGACCGCCTCGGCGTCGGGCACGCCGATGGCGACGGGCTTGGCGTAGCGCCGCTGGGCGTTCAGAATCTCGCGGGCCTGGGTCAGCGTCACGGGCCGGCCCAGCGTCCCGAACAGGGCCGCGCCGACCATGCCGCGCCGGTTCAGGTGCCGCCGCTGCTCCTCCTGCGACTCGACCGGGTAGCCCGCGTTCAGCGTCACCCAGCCGAACAAACCGTCTTCGGGGGAGACGATTTCGCGCAATTGCCGGTTGCCGGCCACGAAGTCACAGTCGGCGGCCAGGCCCGAGACGAGCGCGGCCCCGTCCAGGCCCGCCCGCCGCAGCGTCGCCAGCAGCGAGTCGCGGGTCGCCATGTCGGAGGAGAACGGCGTCGCCCCGTAGTAGGTGTGGACATCAAACGTGGGCATTTTTATCCCCTTTAATCATTGGCCCCTCCCTCGTGCCATACGCGCTGGGCGTTGCCGGACAGGACCGCGTCCTGGTCGGACGGGGACAGGCCCGACGCCCGCACATAGGCCAGCGCGGCGGCCAGCGAGCGGCCCGGCGCGTCGGACCCGAACAGGACGCGCCCGATGCCCACGGTGTCCCGCAGCAGCGGCAGGGCGTAGGGGGCCAGCAGGGCACTGGTCTCGACGTGCAGGTTCTCATGCACCCGCATCAGCGCGACCGCCTCGGTCAGCGTCGCGGGCGAAACGCCGTCCAGGATGACCGGGTGCGGGAAGTCGTCCAGCAGACGCAGGAGCTGCGTCGCCTCGCCGCGCTCCTGAACGCTCACCATGATCGGCGTCCGCGCCGACCGCCCCAGGACCGAGACGATCCGCATGAACGGCGCGAATTCCAGCGGCCAGCCCTGGAGGTGCGGGAAGAAGCGGAACATTTCGAATACGCCCTCGGCGATGCTCTCGATCATCCCTTCCTGCCCCCAGTAGTGGGCCGGGTTAATCGTGGCGACCGGGATCAGATGGTCGTGCGCCTGGCACGCCCGCATCGTCTCGGCATTCCCCGCTTGAGCAGAATGGAACAGCCCCCAGGTGGACAGGGCCAGGCACCAGTCCACGCCCTGCGCCCGCATCACCTCGACCAGCGATTCGGGGCTGCTGTCCGCGTGCTGGGCGGGATAGGCCCCGAACAGCGTATTGACGTCCGTGATTTCCATAAGCGTCTTATCCAATCATCCCCAGCGCCCGGTCCAGGCGACGCAGGCACCGGGCGCGGCCCAGGACCGAGATCATCTCGAACAGGCCCGGCCCGGTCGTCCGGCCCGAAACGGCGACGCGGACCGGGTGGATGACCTCGCCGCCCTTGACTTCAAAGTGGGCGATGGTGTCCCGCACGACGGCCTCGGTCGCCGCCTCGTCGAAGACTTCTACGTCCGCGAAGCCCGCGCGGACGCGGCGCAGGCGGTCGCCGACGCCGGGGGAGGCGAACCACTTGCTCACGGCCTTGTCGTCGAACAGGTACTCATCGTCGCCGAGTAGGAAGAAGTCGGCCAGCGCGGGCGCTTCGGCCAGCGTCTTCATCCGCTCCTGCTCCAAGGCAAGGACGCGGCCAATGTATTCCAATGTCATCACGTCGGGGTCGTCACCGACCAGGCCAGCGTCTTGCAGGAACGGCAGCGTCTGCGCCGCTAGGTCGGGCAGCGACAACTGTCGGATGTACTGGCCGTTGAACCAGAGCAGCTTTTCGGGGTCGCTGATCGGCGAGCGGTTTAGGATGCCGTCCAGGTCGAACTTGGCGATCAGCTCGGGGACGGTGAACAGGTCACGCTCCTCTTTGGGGGACCAGCCCTGCATCGCCAAAAAGTTCAGCGTCGCTGCGCGCAGATAGCCCTGCTTGGGGTACTCCAGAGCACCCAGCGCGCCGTTGCGCTTGCCGAACTTCTTTTTGTCCGGCCCCATCATCACGGGCAGATGGGCGTAAATGGGCGGCTCCCAGCCCAGCGCGCGGTGGATGAGGATGTGCATGGGCGCGGAGGGCAGCCACTCCTCGCCGCGCAGGACGTGCGAGATCTCCATCAAATGATCGTCCACCTGGGCGGCCAGGTGGTAGGTCGGGTAGCCGTCGGACTTCAGCAGGATCGCGTCTTCGAGGATGCGGTTCTCGACCGTGATCTCGCCGTAGACGGCGTCCTGGAAGGTCGTCCTGCCCTCCAAAGGCACGGCGAAGCGGACCGTGGCGAACTCGCCGCGCGTCCGCTCGTACTCGGTCCGCTCGGCCTCGTTCAGATGCCGGTGGCGGCGGTCATAGCCGGGCGGCAGGCCGCGCTTTTGCTGATTCTCGCGCATCCGCGCCAGCTCGTCGGGCGTGTCATAGGCCCGATAGGCTTTTCCCTCGGCGATCAACTGCTCCGCATACTTGTAATAGATGTCGAGCCGCTGCGACTGGACATAGGGCGCGTGCGGCCCGCCCTTTTCCGGCCCCTCGTCGTAGTCCAGCCCATACTCGCGCAGCGAGTCGAGGATGACCTGGACGCCGTCCGCCGTTTCGCGGTTCTTGTCCGTGTCCTCGATCCGCAGGACGAACGTGCCGCCGGTATGCCGGGCGTACAGCCAGTCCCAGAAGGCGGTGCGGATGCCGCCGATGTGCAATGCGCCCGTCGGAGACGGCGCGAAACGGACGCGAACGTTGGTCATGAAGGAATGTTACCCGGAATGGCCCGCCGTGAGCGGGGGGGTGTCACGCGGCTGAACCCCCGTGCTCTAGAAAAGCAAATCCCCGCCTTCGCGGGCATAAGAATAGGTTTCGACAGCAGTTCTTCGCCCTTACCCTCGGGGGCTTGCAAGGCTAAAGCACGGGGGTTCAGCCCCGTGGAACATCTGCCAAAAACTGCTCGGTCTCGAACCGCGATGGCAGCGACGGCTGCGCACCGGCCTTCGTGACGCTCAAAGCCGCCGCCGCGTTGGCGAACGCCGCCGCCTCGGCCAGCAGCTTCCCCTCGCCCAGCGCGACGGCCAAAGCACCCGTAAAGCAGTCGCCCGCCGCCGTCGTGTCCACGACACGCGCCACAGGCCGCCCCGGCAGCCACGTTTCGCCCTCTTCCGTGACGAGCAGGACGCCCGCCGCGCCCAGCGTTACGACGATCTGCCCGACGCCCCGCGCGCGGAGTGTTCTTGCCGCCGCTTCGGGCGTGGCCCGCGCGTCCCCCGCCAGCAGCGCGGCCTCGGTCTCGTTCGGCGTCAGGACGGACACCAGCGACAGCAGTTCGTCGGATAAGGCTTGGGCCGGGGCGGGGTTGAGGATCGTCGTCTTGCCCGCCTCCCGCGCCAGCTTCAAAGCCGCTGTAACCGTTTCCAGGGGCGACTCGAGCTGGCAGACCAGGACATCGGCGTCCCGGATGGCCTCTGCCGCCATCTCCATCAGACCGACGCTGAGTTTCGCGTTGGCCCCGGAGGCGACCACGATCACGTTCTCGCCGGTCGCCTCGTCCACCGTAATCAGGGCCACGCCCGTCGGCGCGTCGGGGTCGCGGACGACGTGGCGGGTGTCAATCCCTTCGGCCTCCAGCCCTAGCACCAGGCCGTCGCCCAGCCTGTCCGCGCCGACACAGGCAATAAACGTCACGCCCGCACCCAGACGCGCCGCCGCGACCGTCTGGTTCGCGCCCTTGCCGCCCGGCACGCTCTCGAACCCGGCGCTCAGGACCGTCTCGCCGGGCCGGGGCAGGCGCGCGACGCGCGCCACCATGTCCGTGTTCGCGCTGCCGACCACGGCCACGCGAACGCGCTTGCGGGGTTCCGCCCCGCCGGTGACGGCCTCGTCGCTCATAGGGTAGAGGGTAGCATTTTTGGGGCGGGTTGTCAAGGGGGCGCAGGTGCAGTATAATGGCGTGATTATGACTTCCATCAACCCCAGAGTCTCGCGCCGCGCCCTGCTTCGACTGGCGGCGGGCGCGTCCGCAGCGGCGGTGGCAAGCCGCTTGCCAGCGGCGTGGGGGCGGACACCCCGGAGCCACGCCGTCATGTTCCAGAACCCGCTCTTCGCCGGCGACTATGCCGACCCCTCGATCCTGCGCGTGGGCGAGGACTTCTACTTCACCCACACTTCCTACCGCTATGCGCCGGGCCTGGTGATCTGGCACTCGCGCGATCTGGTCAACTGGACGCCCATTTCACACGCGCTGGATGACATGCGGGGCACGCACGCGGAAGTCTGGTCGCCTGACCTTGTTTACCACGAGAGGCGCTACTTCATCTATTTCCCGATGGGGGGCATCTTTGTCGTCCATGCGGAGCACCCGAGCGGCCCCTGGAGCGCGCCAATCAACCTGAAGATCGACGACATCGATCCCGGCCATGTGGTCGGCCCGGACGGCAGGCGCTACCTTTACACCGCCGGGGGCCACGTCATCGAACTCAGCCCCGACGGCCTTTCAACGGTTGGGGAGCGGAAGGTCGTTTACGCCGGCTGGCAGTTCCCCCAGGAGTGGAAGACGGAGGGCTTCTGGCTGGAAAGCCCCAAGCTGACCCGGCGGGGCGAATACTACTACTTGATCTGCGCCGAGGGCGGCACGGCGGGGCCGCCGACCAGCCACATGGCCGTCGTGGCGCGTTCCAAATCGCCGCTCGGCCCGTGGGAGAACTCGCCCCACAACCCGCTCATCCACACCTACAGCGCGGACGAAGAATGGTGGTCGGTGGGGCACGGCACCCTGGTCTCCACCCCCGACGACCGCTGGTATTTCGTCTACCACGGCTACCGGAACGGGCTGCCGACGCTGGGCCGCCAGACGCTGATGGAGCCGGTGGAGTGGACGCCCGACGGCTGGCCGGTCGCGCCGCTGGGGGCGCGGCGCGGCGAGCCGATGCCCGCGCCGATGGGCGTCGCGCAGCGCCCGATGATCCCCCTGTCGGACGACTTCCGCGCGCCGACGCTGAAGGCGACCTGGGGCGCGTGGGACGAGACCGATATGAGCCGCTTCGGCGTGGCGCGGGGCGCGCTGACGGTGCGCGCTAAAGGCGACTCGCCCGGCCACAGCTCGCCGCTCCTCGTGCGGGCGCGGGATGCGAGCTACGCGGTGCAGATCGCGGCGGCGCCGCAGCCGGGGTGCGGCGCCGCCCTGGGCCTGTTCTACAACCCCGACCACGGGCTGTATGCCGAACTCAAAGGCGGCCAGATGCGCGTCTACGGGGCGGGGGAGACGCTGGCGAGTCGCGCTTGGACGGCGGGCGCGGCGCATCTAAAGATCGTGAACCGCCGCAACCGCGTGGACTTCCTGGCGAGCGAGAACGGGCGCGGCTGGCAGAGCCTGGCCGCCGGCGTTGATGTGTCGGGCTTCGACAATGACACCCTGCACGGGTTCCAGTGTCTGCGCCCGGCGCTGGCGGCCAGCGGCACGGGCGAGGCCCGCTTCGCCGACTTCCGTTACCGCGCTTTGTGAAGGGGATGCCTCTGCCGGCTTCGTCAGTTCTTCGCCGGTTGCGGAGCGCAATCGTAGTTCGCCAATCAGCACAGCCATACTGCCGTGGGGGGGGGTCACAGATGGGGGATGCGTTCGCGGGATTCGAGATGGAGCAGTTCTGGGAGCCGTCGGAGTACGCCCTGGAGGAGTACGTCGGCGCGCCGCCGACCGAGGAAGCCGTCGCCGCCGTCGAGAGCGAGCTTGGCTATAAGCTGCCCGCGGCTTACGTCGAACTCATGCAGTTTCAGAACGGTGGTTTGCCCCGACGGACGAACCACCGAACCGGGGAGCGGACCTCGTGGTCGGATAACCACATCGCCATCACCGGCATCTACTCCATCGGCAGCGAAAAACCGTGCTCCCTGTGCGGCGAGGTTGGAAGCCGGTTCTGGGTGGAGGAATGGGGCTACCCGGACATCGGCGTCTACTTCGCAGACTGCCCCTCGGCGGGCCATGACATGCTGTGTCTGGATTACCGGGCGTGCGGGCCGACCGGGGAGCCGCAGGTCGTCCACATCGACCAGGAGTGGGACTACAAGATCGTGTTCATCGCGGAGAGCTTCGCGGCGTTCATCCTCGGCCTGGAGGACGACACGGCGTTCGAGGATGCCGCCTGACCTCGGGCCACGGCGGACGCTTCCCCAGGTGCAGGCAGTCTAGCACCGCAAGCGGCGCATCCAGTGGCCCAACGCCGCGTGGCACCGGACGCCACCGCCGCCGTGTCCCGTGGGTATTGAAAGGCTGTGCAGGCGGTGTCGCCGGTGAGATCTACCGTTAGGCCGCACGCGCCGTAGCAGGGCTGTTCACGAAAGGTCAAGGCGTTGGACAAAAAGCCGGGTGTATGGCCTGTTCCGCCTAGCAAACTCGATGGAGCCGAGGTCCTTCAGTACTGCATCTTACGGGAGTTTATCCAGCCTCAAGCCGCTGCCATCTGCGCCTATACCGGTGGTACAGGCATTTACCTTTTCTACTGCAATGACCAGTGGGAAGTAACGGAAGACACTTCTCACGAAAGCGTGGAGGAAGCCATCGAAGCTTTGGAGCAGAGAAAGAGTGGGGCACGGGACAAGTTAAAACGACCGGCCTAGCACTGCGCTGGACGCTACCACCGCGATGCCTTAGCGCCTTCAAGCGGTTTGTCACACGAGCGTGGTTGCTTCACCGAAGTTCGCTCCCATGCTTTGTGAGGCCCTGCGGCGCGGTCGGCAGGCACACTGGGGCCGGTTGACACTCGCCATCCCTTTGGGTATCATCAGGCCAAAGAAGGAACCAATATCCAATGAAGGTTTACGAGCGCATCACCGACCTGGTCGGCTTCACGCCGCTGGTCAAGCTGAACCGCATCACCGATGGCGCCCCGGCCACCGTCCTCGCCAAGCTGGAGTTCTTCAACCCGGCCTCCTCGGTCAAGGACCGCATCGCGGTCGCCATGCTCGACGACGCCGAGGCACGCGGTGTGCTGACGCCCGACTCGGTCGTGGTGGAGCCGACGTCCGGCAACACGGGCATCGGCATGGCCTTCGCCTGCGCCGCCAAGGGCTACCGGTGCATCCTGACCATGCCGGACACCATGAGCATGGAGCGCCGCCTGCTCCTGCGCGGGTACGGGGCCGAGCTGGTCCTGACGCCGGGCACGGAAGGGATGCGCGGGGCCATCGCCGAGGCCGAGCGCATTGCCGCCCGGACGCCGCACTCGTTCGTGCCCCAGCAGTTCAAGAACCCCGCCAACCCCGCCATCCACCGCAAGACCACGGCCCAGGAGATCTGGGACGACACCGACGGCACGGCGGACATCCTGGTCGCGGGCGTCGGGACGGGCGGCACCATCAGCGGCGTGGCCGAGGTGATGAAGGAGCGCAAGCCCTCGTTCCAGGCCATCGCCGTCGAGCCGCGCGATTCGCCGGTCATCACCCAGACCCGCGAGGGGCTGCCGATCAAGCCCGGCCCGCACAAGCTGCAAGGCATCGGGGCGGGATTCGTCCCCGACAACCTGGACATGAAGGTCGTGGACGAGGTCATCCAGGTGACGGTCGAGGAGTCGGTCCATTGGGCGCGGCGGGCGGCCCACGAGGAGGGCATCCTCGTCGGCATCTCGTCCGGGTCGGCCCTGTGCGCCGCCATGCAGGTCGCCCACCGGCCCGAGAACGCCGGCAAGACGATCATCGTCATCATCCCCTCCAACGGCGAGCGCTACCTGTCCACCGTCCTGTTCGCCGATCTGCGGGACGAACAGTAAAGGCGCTCCCCGATGCCGGAGGGAAAAGCGGACACCATCAAAATCAGCGTCCTGCGGCGGCACGAGATCGCCGCCGACCGCGCCGACCTGCACGTCACCGTGGAAGGCGCGTCGCTGTTCACGGGCGGCGAGGCGCTGAAGAAGGCGCGCGAGGTGGCCCAGCTTGTCCGGGAACTGACCGAAGGCGGCCTGCCCATGACGGACATCCACCTCCAGGGCGTTTACGCGGACACGGCGGCGGGCCTGCTCGGCAAGACTTCGCTGGCCCGCTACAAGCTGCGCCTCCACTGCACGGACCTGGCCCGGCTGGCGGACTTGCTCGGCATCGTGACGGGGCAGAAGAACGCCCGTCTGACCGTCATCGAGTGGGGCTACCCCGACGATGAGGGCATCAGAGACCAGTGGCTCGGGGAGTGCATCGCCCGCGCCAACGCGAAGGCCGCGCGGGTCGCCCAAGGCCTGAACGTCCGTCTGCTGGGCGTCCACGCCTTCTCCGAGAAGTATCTGGACGGGGAAAAGCCGAACCGGACTACCGTTGCCGAGGAGGGGATGGTTATGATGCGCGCCCGATCCAAGCCATTGATGAGCGAAGAACTCGGCCTGGAAATCTCGCACACCAAGACCGTCCACGTCTCGGTCGAGGCCGAATACCTCGTTTCCGCCTACGAATCCGCCCCCTCGCCCTAGAGTGCCACATCTGTCACCCCCAACCCCCAACTCTGGGGGAGCCGGAGAAGGGCGCGACTCATCGCGCCCCCACGCGGCTGTCCTTTCTGGTCCCCCCAGGATTGGGGGCTAGGGGGTATCCTCTTCCCCTGGCTTTTACCCCCCCGCCGGCTTCACCAGCTCGTAATAGTAGTCGTCGGTCGGGGCGCTGCCCATGTACGGGCCTTTGAGGATGTCCCCGATGTCCAGCGCCTGCCGCCGGGCGTCCGGGGAGACCGGCTTTCGGGCTTTAACGTGGCCGTCCAGCCACAGGACGTTTGCCATCCCCGAATGCCGCCCCTGCACGGAAGCGTCGTGGTCGGACGGCAAATGGATGAACTCAGTCCATAATGGCGGGCCGGGGGAGGGAATGGCGCTGTCGGCGGCGAGGATCGTTTCCGCAGGAGATTGTACCTGGGCAAGAGAAACGGGACGCCCCTGGCTGATTTCCGACCGCACATACGCGATGTTCAGGCCGTAGGGAGGGGGCACAGCCGAATAAAAGTCTGAAGCCGTCACCCCCGATGCGGACGGGCACTGCCAGACGCCCGCAGTTTTGAGGAACGGCGTCAGGGGGCCGCACGAGACGTCAACGCTTCCCGCCTTGCCCGACAGGTGATCGTCACAGAAGCTCCAGTGCGTGACGCGGCCAAAATCATCGGCATGAGGCAATGCGTTAAACAGCAGTCCGTCGCTGTCGGCCGCATACTGCATCGTCGCTATCCCGATCTGCCGGAGGTTGGAGGCGCACGTCGTTTGCCGCGCCCGTTCGCGCACATGGGCAAAGACGGGAAACAAGAGGGCGGCGATGATGCCGAGGATGGCGAGGACGACGAGCAGTTCGATCAGCGTGAAGCCCGGCTTTCGTGTGGTCATCCCTCCCAAACGGGGGACGGGGGCAAAAGGGTTCGCGGGTGGCGTGCCCGCTTCCGCGACGCCGCTCTCGCGAACCCTCTCACTCCTTCTGCGGGGCGACCTGCCCGTAGTTGAGCGCCGCCACCAGCATCACGCCGCCCAGTGTGTTGCCCAGCAGCGTGGGGGCCATGAACTGCCCCCAGTAGCTCCCCCAGGGGGCGGCCCCGGTCGTCACGAGGTACAGCACTTCGACAGAGCCGGCGATGATGTGCGCCAAGCCGGCCACTCCGACTAAGTAGGTGAGGAGGATGATGATTTGCAGCCGGGCGTAGTCGGCGGCGGGCAGCAGCCAGACCATCAGCGCGATCAGCCACCCGGCGAAGATGCCCCGCAGGAGGTGCAGCCCGAAGCCGCCCCGCAGCGCCTCGCGCCCCAAATCGGCGAAGGTCTTCCGCACGTCGGCCTCGAACACCCCGGTGTGACCGATCACCCAGGCGAACAGCAGCGCGCCGAGCAGGTTGCCGGCGAGCACGACGGCCCAGAGCCGCAGCAGACGCCCCAAAGTCCGCCCCCCGGGCTTGTTCATCAGCGGCAGGACGGGCGTCAGGGTGTTCTCGGTGAAGAGCTGCTGGCGGCCGGCGATCACGACGACGAACCCGACCGTGTAGCCCAGCTTGGCGACCAGCGGGCGCCAGGGCGCGTCCGGCAGGTGCGCGCGCAGCAGGCCCTCGGCCACCAGCGAGAATCCCATGGAAAGCCCCGCCGCCAGGGCGGACCAGGCCAGGCCGGCGACGGGCCGCTTCAGCTCCTGCTCGCCCTCCTCGCGGATGATCTCGTGGACGACGAGGACGTTGGGACGCGCCCGCTCGTCGGCCTGCGACCGCTCCTTCTCGGTCAGCTCGACTCCGTCCGGCGCTTCCTCCCGCTCCGCCCCGTTCCCAGACATGGCTGTTCCTTTGCTCCAAGGCCGGCCCCCTTGGCGGATGATCCGGTGTAGCCCGTTATGCCCATGCGGGCGGCGGTTCACACGGGCAGGAAAACGAACGCCCGGCGGCGAAAGACGGCCTTCATGACGTATACGCACCGCCTGGCGGCTTTCGCCCTGTTCCTGGCCCTGGCAGGCTCCTCCGTGCCCGCCTCCGCCGCCCAAGCGGGGGACCGGGGTGGCGGGCCGGTCATTACCTTCCCGGAGACGCTGCTGAGGCAGAACGGCGGGCCGGTCATCAACATCAAGCGCCCGCCCGAGGCGGGGATGCGCGCGGCCAAAGGCGACGGCGTGACCGACGACACGGCGGCCTTCCAGGACGTGTGGGACCTGCTGAAGCGCGAATACAAGGCGCACGGGCCGTGGGGGTCCGACAACAGCTTTTATGTCTATCTGCCCGATGGGACGTACCGAGTCAGCGACACGCTGATCTATCGCGGGGCGACCGTCGGCGCGTCCCCCAAGTGGGACGGGACGTTCGACATCAACCACGTCCATTTCGTCGGGCAGGACCGGAACAAAACCGTCATCAAGCTGGCGGACGGCTGCGCCGGGTACGCGGACCCCGCCCACCCCAAGATCGTGCTGGCCTTCCAGCACCCGGACACGGTCTTCAACAACGTGCCCGGCGGCAACTGGCTCCGCAACCTGACCCTGGACACCGGGCGCGGCAATCCGGGCGCGGTGGCGCTGTTCTTCCAGGGGGCCAACAACACCGATCTGCGCGGCGTCACCATCCGGTCGGGCGACGGGGCGGGCCGCTACGGCATCTGGTTCAAGCAGGGGTCCGTCCAGGGCTACTACGCCGATGTGACGGTGGAAGGGTTTGACAACGGCATCTGCGACTCGGTGAACCCCGAGGGGGATGTCGCGTTCGAGTACCTGACGCTGCGCGGCCAGACCGAAGCGGGCATCCTGCACACCGGCGGCGGGATGTCACTGCGGCGGCTGCGGTCAGAGCAGACACACCCCGGCGTCCCCGCGCTGAAGATAGACGGCTCCGGCCCGCAGGCCGTCGTGATTGACAGCGAGATGAAAGGAGCGGGGGCATCCGGCCCGGCCATCGAGATGACCCGCGATAGGGAGCAGTGCCTGTTCGCCCGCGACGTTCAGACGGCGGGCTATGCGCCTGCGATCCGCAAGGCGGGCATGGACACCGTTGCCGCGAAGTTCGTGGGCGAGTATGTGTCGTACCCCGCCAAGACTCTGACGCCCGCCCCCGCCGGGCAAACGGCCCGGTCGCTGCGGCTGCCGGTCGTGGACACGCCGCCTGTCCCGTGGTACGACCCCGCGACGCAGTGGGCTGTCGTGGACGACTACCCCAGCGTCCAGGCGGCGCTCGACTCGGGCAAGCCTGTCGTCTGCTTCAAGGGGCGGCACTACACACTGACCGGCGACGTGACGGTGCCCGCCTCGGTCCACGTCGTCAACGGCATGGCGGCCAGTGTACAGGGCGGGGCGTTTGTCGTGGGTCAACCCTCTCCCGACCCCGTGCTGTTCCAGGACTCCTCGATGCCGATCCGGGTCACGGCCCGGCGGGACGTGATCCAGCGCTGCGCGGGCGGGGGCATCTCCAACCCCCAGGGCCTGCCGGTTACGTTCTACCTGGAGAACGTCAACGACAACGCGACCGGCGACGACTTCTGCCGACCCGGCCAGCGGGTTTATGCCCGGCAGATAGACATCGAGTATGGCCGGGGGAACCAGATCGTCAGCAACGGGGGCGACCTGTGGATCTTCGGCTTCAAGACCGAGAACATGGGGGCGACGCCCTTCACGGTCAAGAACGGCGGCGCACTCGAAATCCTGGGCGGCTACTGCAACCAGACCAACCGGCCCCCGCCGGACCACCAGAACCCCCTGCTGGTCAACGACGGCGGGCGGGTCTCGGCCACGCTGTTCACCAACCTCGGCGGCCCCTTCGTCAAGGCCGTCCAGGAGACGCGCGGCGGCGTGACGGCCATCGTCCCCAACACCGACTTCCCCCTCCGAGGCTCCGTCTACCGCAGCGACTACGTCCTCCCGCTGTACGTCGGGGACGCGCGCCCTGCCGCCCCGGCGCGGGGTAAGTGACCGCGCCCGTGGCCTTTCTCCGTGCCTTCTTCCGTGCGCTCCTCCGCCGGCTGCCGCCCCGCGCTGTGGGGGTGTTCTGCCTGTTCTGTCTGCTGTCGCTGCTGGGGGCGGGCCTGGCCGTCACCTACGCAGGCAGGCAGACCTACCACTGGCAGGCGTTCGACGTCGAACTCGGCGTGCAGCCCGCGCTCCGGGGGCAGACGCGGCTGGTCTTCACGCCGCTGGGGGAGATCCGCGCACGCACGCACCACACGCCGCTCGTGCTGAGTGTCAGCCTCAGCGGCATCAGCCTGGAGAAGCTTCAGGCGCTGGTCGCCCACCCGCCCGCGCAGGCCAAACTCCAGCACGACCTGGAGCAGACGGCGCGGGACCGGCTGACACGGTTTGCTCTGCATCAGGTGCTGGTCGGCGCGCTGGGCGGCCTGCTCGCGCCCCTCCTGCTGCGCGCCCGCCGCGTCCGCGCGTGGCTCTTTTCCCTCTTTCTGGGCGGCGGCGCGACGGCGGGGCTACTCCTCCTCACGCTGCACACCTACGACCGGACGGCCTTCCGCAGCCTCACCTACGTCGGCTCCTTGCGGCAGGCCGCCACAATCGTGTCCCTGGTCCGGGGCGCGTTCGACAACGCCGAAGCGCTGTCCGACAAGCTGCGCCTGGTCGCCGTCAACGTCAACACCCTGTACGGGCGCATCGGCGCCATGCCCGCGCTGGCGCCGGGCGTCAAGACGGTCCGCATCCTGCACATCTCGGACATCCACAACAACCCCGCCGCTATCGGCTTCGTCCGTGAACTGGCGGACAGGTTCCAGGTCAACGCCGTGGTTGACACCGGCGACCTGACCGACTACGGCACGCCGGTGGAGGCCCCCTTGTCGCAGGCATTGGGCCGCTTGCCCATGCCGCACGTCTTCGTGGCCGGCAACCACGACTCCCAGGCGACGGTCCGGGGCGTGGCCGCGACCCGCAACGGGATCGTCCTGGACGGGCAGCCGGTTCAGGTGGCGGGGCTGACGATGATCGGCGCCCCCGACCCCTCCTCGGCCCGCGCCGGGCTGGGCAGCGTGGACACCCCCCCGGCGGCGCTGGCGGCGGCGGCGGGGCATCTCGCGGACACCGTCGCCAGGATGCCCGCCCCGCCGGACATCGTGTGCGTCCATAACCCCGTCCAGGCCGACTCGCTGCGGGGCCGAGTCCCCCTCATCCTGTGCGGGCATCTGCACCGTGCCTCGATAGACACCCAGGGCATCACCGTGATCTGCAACGCCGGGACGACGGGCGGGGCGGGCCTGCGCTACTTCGACCGTTCCGAAGGCGTCCCCCTGTCGGCGGCCGTCCTCACCTTCGCGCTGACGCCCCACCCGCGCCTGCTGTTCGTTGACACCATCGTCCTCAGCGGCTCCCTCAGCGAGTATTCCCTCACCCGCCGCACGTTCCGTGACGCTCCGCCTGCTCCTACGGCCATCACAGCGCAGCCCCCGAAAGCGATCCCCTGAAAGAAAGCCAGCAACTATGGCGAAGATGAGTTTTTTGTCTGCCCTAACTGCGATGTCCTTGATTCAGCAAGCACACCGATCAATTGCCCACGCAATGCCGCCTACTGGAAATAGTTGGTGGCCTTATATGCTGGACTACTACCAGGGAAGCCGAATTGACGCTCTGAGAAGTTCTTCCGATCTTTTGCTAAAATTGGCCCAGTCAAGCCAAAGTGATCCTGCAATGGTTATCAAGTCACGCCTCGAAAAGCGTGTCGTTGCATGGCGATTCTGGACAAAACTTGCGACTAAGTTTAGTTTTAAGTGGAGTTGTGGTTTTGCCGCAGATGAGATTTCCTTTATATCAGGCTCTATGGCGAAGCTAATACGGGTCTTGGAGGGTGCATCCATCTCCAATAAAGAGGCAGTTGTACTGAGAGATGACCTACTTTTGTGTCTCCGGCTGTTTTTCTTTCGTTGTCCTGCACTTCAACGGGTGAAGAAGGCGACGTATATAGAAAACTTTAATATGCCTGACTTTCTCACTCACTATACGCTGAACGAGATCATCAAGTCCTAATCTTCCCACATGAGTCGTTCACATTCTCTACGCCGTATCTTGGTAAGAGGCCTTCGGGTATAATCCTTTTATGCGCGTCCCGGCCCTGCTGTTCTCCGTCCTGCTTCTCGTCACGAGTTTGGCTCCGGCCCTCCTTGTCCGTCCTGTCCGGGCGGATGAGAGGCCGCCGACATTCGCCGCATTCGCCCAGACCGAGACGCACCGGATACGGATCGTCAACAGCGTGGATGGGGCGATCCAGGTCTCGGACGACGCGGGCAAGACCTGGCACTTGGTCGGGCGCGTCACCGCCCCGGCGACGCAGAGCCTGATGGGGTACTCGGCCAGCGGCTACGCTCAGCCCGGCACGGTCGCCGCCGTCGCCGTCCACGGGCTGCGGATTCGGGTCGGCGACCTGAGCACACCCGACCCGCTGCTCATCAACGTCCTGCCGCGCGAGTTCGCCCAGACGCCCAATCTGTTCGGCGGCCACGTCTCGGGCCTGTCCGGCATCTACACCAACATCCCGGTCGGCACGGGCATCTTCCGCAACCTTTCCCCGCTGGTCGGCAACCCGGTCTACTTGGAGAACAGGCTGGGCGGAGACCCGCAGCCGCTGCCGCTCAACTTTATCCCGCGCGAGGGCGACGTGCTGCTCATCCGCGCCCTGGCCCCGGCTAACCCGCTGAAGGAGGTCTTTTTCGACAACGTGGCCGGCGGCGAGGTCCGGGCGACCTTCGCCGACGGGACGGCGAAGCTCCTCACCCGCGTCGTCAAGCCCGTCGTCGGCGTGGGCCGCTATGACGGCTGCTCGTACACGGGCGTCGGCGCCCTGAACACCAACCACGACGGTGTGCTGACGGTCTCGACCGCCCCGGTTTCGACGTCGCCGCTGTTCGAAGGCATCGGCCCGGAGCGGCGCGGCGGCTTCCAGATCCAGCCCGCCTTTCACAACGCCCAGGGGGACGGCGCGGGCGCCCCGTCCGTGCTGGTCATCGGCTCGCGCAAGAAGCCGCCCGCCCCCGAGATGGAGGGGACGCCGCCGCTCTTCTTCGGCTACTTCGACCTGGCCTGGAGCCGCGACCAGCCCGGCCACTCCTGGCGGGCCGAGGTCCAGCGCCGCCACGGCCCCTGGCAGCCGATGCCCACCGTGATCGGCTCTCGCACGCTGGCCCTGGCCGACGTTTCCGCCCTGCGCCTGGTCCGGGACGCGCCGGGGGACGCCGCCTGGCGCGCGGGCGAGATCACGGTCGCCGAACACGACTACGAAAGCCGTGCCCTGTCCGTCGCCCGCACGGGCCAGACGATGGTGACGCGCGGCCGGATCACCCTCACCGCCGCCGCCCCCGACCGCCGCACGGCTTATGTCGCCTTCTATGTGGACGGCCAGTTCCGGGGCGTCACCAACTCCGCCCCCTACGTCTTCGCCTGGAACACCCGGTCGGTGCCCGACGGCGAGTACGTCATCGAGGCGCTGGCCCAGGACGCCTCCGACCAGACCCTCTCGTCCACGCGCACGAAGATCTGGGTGGACAACGGGCGGAAGGTAGCCCAGGGGACCTAACCCCGGCGCAAGCGCCGACCCTTCCCTGTTAGGGAAGGGTAAACAGTAGCCTTTCGTCTCTCGGCAGAAGCACAGCCTGACAGATACACTTCTTACCCTTCCTTGACAGGGAAGGGTCGGCGCTTGCGCCGGGGTTAGGTTCGGAACTCATGCCCCTCTACGCCGGCCTCATGTCGGGCACCAGCCTCGACGGCCTCGACACCGCGTTCGCCGACATCGCCGTCCTGGATGCCGACCCCGCCCACCCGCGC
>CAXTWM010000078.1:0-16512 GCA_964247915.1 uncultured Armatimonadales bacterium
TGCCCTACACCACCCCCGACGCCGACGCCCGCCGCGAGGCCATAGACGCCGTCATCTTTGACATGGACGGCGTCCTGCTCGACATCAGCGGCTCCATCCGGGTCGTCAACTGCCTGTCCGTCCCCTTCTACCTGCGGACCGTGCTCGGCTGGCCCGCGCCCGACGACCTGCTCACTTCCCAGGACATCGAGATGTTCAAGAACGCGGGCGGCTTCAACGACGACTGGGACCTGACCTACGCCCTCGTCCTGCACTACGCCGCCAAGGGCCACGAGCACCCCAACGCCGCGCCCGAAACGCTGAACGTCTTCCAGCCCAACCTCGCCCGCTACGCCGCCCGCATCAAGGAGCGCGGCGGCTGGCTCCGTGCCGCCGAGGAGATCGCCTTCGAGCACCTGACTCGCGAGGACCGGCTGGCCGTCGAAACGGACTACCGCAAATACCTCATCAAGCAGGTCTTCCAGGAAATGTTCGCCGGCGAGCATTGCCAGCGCCTGTACGGGTACGCGCCGACCCTCTACACCGGGCCGGGCTACATCAACCACGACCGCCCCCTGCTGGACCTGGCGAAGCTGCCGGAAGGCAAAATGCTGGGGGTCCAGACCGGGCGGACACTGGAAGAAGCGCGGATCGGCCTGGAGATGTGCGGCCTGGCGGGCCGCATCCCCGAAACACAGGTCGTAACCAAGAGCGACGGCTTCCAGAAGCCGCAGCCGGGCGGCCTGGCGAAGCTGGCCGAGCGCATGGGCTTTTCGGATGCCGTCTACATCGGCGACGCCCTGGACGACCTGCGGACGGTCAAGAATTTCAACGCGGCTCATGCTCCCGCCACCTTCCTTTCCGCCCAGGTGCTCACCGGCCCGGCGGGCAAGGCTAACGAAAAGCTGTTCCGCACGTCCGGCGCGGACATCCTCGCCGCCGATGTCAACGAGGTGCTGGACTGGCTGGAGGGCAGCCCTTCCCGTTAGGGAAAGGCTTTCGGATAAGTCCCCTGCCCCTGAAGGGGCAGGCTATTCGGGAGGGCCGCCCCTTCGGGGCTGGGGAAAAGTCCCGTGAGGCTTTTCGGCGTAATCCAAAGCCCCGAAGGGGCGGCCCACGGCGCAGCCGGGAATAGACCGGCCCTTCAGGGCCGGAGCCTGCCGGGGTGGGTCCTTTCCGGGAGGGGGCTGCCCTCACATCCACCCCAGCCCCTGCTCCGCCCAGCCGCGCAGGCCGTCCCAATACCCGCCGCCCTCGGCGGGGCGCGCGAGCGGCAGGTCGCGGGCGATCATTTGCAGCGCCTTCAGGGCCAGCCGGGGGGCGAACTCCCGCTTCGTCACCCCGCGCCGCCACAAGAACTGCTCCACAAAGCCCGTATGCACGAACGGGTAGCAGTCCTGCACCCACACCATCGCCAGGCCCAGCAACGGGTCGCCGTAGTGGCCGAACGGCTGGACGAACTCCACCAACGGGTTCTTTTGGTATGCCGGGTCGCCCGGCGCCCCGAACGGCTCGTTGAAAGGGTCATCCGTGGCAGCGATCCGGTAGGAGAGCGGGAAGAAGAACCCGTAGTGCGTGTAGACCAGCGGGTCGTGGATGTCGGCGACGGCGGACTGCACCTTCGCCACGGCGTCCGTAAACCACGGGTCAGCGAGCCATTGGGTGCGGGCGCGGCCCTCCTCGGCCAGCCAGGCGTCGGCCTCCCACCGAGCGTCTTCCGTGAGAACGGCAACCTCATCGGCCAGCGTCCGCCGTTCGAGCTTCGCCCCCACGAGGTCGGCCTGCAAAGCTCCCGTGATGCCTTGCAGCCTGTCAATAGCCTCAAACGCCCGCTCGGTCGCCAGGCGGATGCGGTGCGGCGTCCCGCCCAGCGCCCACAGCAGCAGGTTCTCGCCGCGCGGCGTCTCGCACAGGCTGAGGAAACGCTCGCCGTCAGGCACGGGGCCGTGGATGAGGCGGGGGCCGGGGATGCCCAGCCGTTCCAGGACGGGCAGCAGGGCCGCGCGGGCGGGGTCAATGTCGCCCCGGAAGTCCACGGCCTTCTCCACACCGTCCGCCAGGGCAAAGCGGACGCGCGGGCCGAACGGCATCCAGGGTTCCAGGTCGCTCTGGACGGACAGGAGGCGCGCGCCGGGGAACGCGGCGTTGAGGAGCGAAAGGCGTGTCTCAGACAGGCCGGGGGGATCGCTAGGCATGGGTTTTCCTTTGGGTAACGTTGGCTCCGGGAAGAAGCCGGGCAGATCGGCGCGCAGGTTCCGCTTGGCGGCCATCAGTCGGCTGCGGACGGTGTTGACGGGAATCTGTAGGATGGCCGCGACTTCCTCCCGCGACCAGCCGCCGACGTAGTGCAGCAGCAATGTCGTCCGGTGGGAATCGGACAGGCCCGCCACGGCCTGCCGGACGACCAACGCCTCGGCATAGGCGACCTCCTCAGTCGCTCCGCTGAGAACGGTGATCGGCTCCCCCAGCCGCCGCGTGCCCCGGCGTCGGCGGTAGTCGGCGCACAGCGAGAGCGTGATGCTGCGGAGCCAGGGCGTGAACCGGCCCGCCTCCCGCAGCTCGGGGAGCCGCTGCAAGGTATACACCAGCGCCTCCTGGGCCACGTCCTGAGCATCGTCGGCGTTTTCCAGCGCCCGATGTGCGAGGGCCAGAGTCGGGCGGCGGTGCCGCTCCATCAGCCTCCCCGCCGCCGGCCAGTCTCCGGCCAATGCGCGGCGGACAAGTTCCGTGTCGGTTTCAGGAGTCATCATAACAAAGGCGCGGCGAGGCCGCGAAAGGGATCATCGGAGCGATAGACAAAACTCCGCCCGCTCGGTACAATGTCCGTGAGTGCGGCGATCAGGGGCGTGGGATTGAAATCCTACGCTGTGGGGCGCAGACGCCCATTCTCGGCCTTCGCCGAGAAAGATAGCGTCCGTAACTCCGTTCCTTGTCCGCGAAGGCGGACACTCGGCCAAAGGCCCCACAGCGTAGAACTTTAGTTCCACGCTTTCTGTGTTCTGTCCCCGAAGGAGGTTAGACATGCTCCCCATCACCCGCGTCACCCTCTACACCAGCGGCGTCGGCTACTTCGAGCGCGGCGGCGAGGTCGAGGGCGACGCCCGCCTGACCCTGTTCTTCCCCGTCGGCCAGGTCAACGACGTGCTCAAGTCCCTGGTCCTGCTGGACGGCGGGGGCGGCGCGATCTCCCCCGTCACCTACGCCGCCCAGGACCCCGTGCATAAGGCTTTGCAAGCCTTCTCCCTGGACTTAGGCGACAACCCGGACCGCGCGACGCTGCTGGGCCGGATGCGCGGCGTTTCGGTCACGCTTACGACTGATAACACCGGCCCGCTCACCGGCATCATCTCGGGCGTGGAGACGCAGACCGTCTCCCTGCCGGAAGGCCGGGGCACGACCGAGCGGCCCCTCTTGACCCTGCTGGCCGGGGACGCACTCCATACCGTCGCGCTGGACTCGGTCCGCAGCCTCCAGATCAACGACGCCGCCCTGGCCGAAGAATTCCGGCAGGCCCTGGCCGCCGTCGCGCAGGGCCGGGACGCCGGCAAGCGGCCCGTGACACTGACGTTTGAAGGTGAAGGCAGCCGCACGGTCCAGATCGGCTACCTGCTCGAAGCGCCCGCCTGGCAGACTTCGTACCGCCTGGTCCTGGGCGACGCGCCCCGCCTGCAAGGCTGGGCGCTGGTCCAGAACACGGGGCAGGACGACTGGAGCGACGCGCAGTTGAGCCTCGTGTCCGGCCGCCCCATCTCGTTCATCCAGGACTTGTACACGCCGCTGTACGTCCACCGCCCCACCGTCCAGCCCCGCATCCTCGCCTCGCCCACCCCGCAGACTTACGCGGGCGACCTGATGGAGCGGGGCGGCGCCCCAGAGGAGCCGATGATGGCGATGGCCGCCGCTCCCGCGCCCCCCGCCGGCGGCCTCATTCATGCGGCACGGCGCGCGGCGGCCCCCGGAGCGGCGCTGGACCCCGGCCAGGCGGCCAGGCAGAGCGTCGCCGCCACGGGCGCGTCGCTGGGCGCGGCCCTGTTCGCCTACCACATCGACGTGCCCGTGTCCGTCCCGCGCCAGCAGTCCGCCATGATCCCCTTCGTCGCCGGGGAGGTGGAGGCCGAGCGGGTCTCGGTCTACAACCTCCTGGTCCAGAAAGACCACCCGCTCTCGGGCGTCCGGCTGAAGAACACGACCGATCTGCACCTGATGGGCGGGCCGCTGACGGTCTTCGACACCCAGGGCGGGGGCGCGGCGGGCTACGTCGGCGACGCCCTGATGGACGACACCGAGGCCGGGCAGACGCGGCTGCTGACCTACGCCCTGGACCTCGCGGTAGACGCCGACGCCAAGCCGGGCCGGGCCGGCGGCTTCATCACCGCCCTCAGCATCGCCAAAGGCGTGCTGCGGATCAGCCGCAAGGCCCGCGAGGTCACAGACTACACCCTCAAAAACCACGGCGCGGCGGCGCGAACCGTCGTCGTGGAGCACCCCAACCGCGAAGGGCAGTGGACTCTGATGGAGCCGGAGACGCCCGCCGAGCGCACGGCGGACCGCTACCGGTTTGATGTCGCCGTGCCGGCGGGCGCCGCCGTCACGTTCAGCGTCCGCGAGGAGCGCACCGACACGGACTCGTTCGCGCTGGCGAACGCGAGCCGGGAAAGCCTGGCGGTCTACGCCGACTCGCCCGAGGCGACCGCCCCCCTTCGTGCCGCGCTGGAAGAGGTGGCCGCCCGCTCCCAGCGTCTGGCCGACCTGAAAGTCCGGGCCGACGACCTGGACGCGCAGATTCAGGCCATCACCAAAGGGCAGGAGCGCATCCGCAAGAACATGGAAGCCCTGGACCATAAATCCGACCTGTACCGGCGCTACGTCGGCGAACTGGACAAGCAGGAAACGCAGATCGGCGCGCTGGCGGCGGAGCGCGACGCCCGCCAGGCCGAGCTGGCATCGGCCCGCGCCGACCTGAGCGCCTATGTGGCGGGGCTGAACCTGTAAGGACCCCTAACTTCGTAGGGGCGCGATTCATCGCGCCCTCCTTTCCTCCGGCTCCCCCAGAACTGGGGGCCGGGGGCGATCTGCCGGTAGACAAACCGCCGCCCGTTTGGTACAATGGGGGCACATGACACCCTTACGACAGGCACGGCTGGAACGGCGCACCTCCGAGACCGACATCGCGCTGTCCGTCTCGCTCGACGGCGACGGGGGGGGTGAGGTCGTCACCGGGGTCGGCTTCTTCGACCACATGCTCACCCACGTCGCCCGCCACGGCCTGCTGCACCTGACGGTCCAGGCGACCGGCGACCTGCACATTGACGACCACCACACGGTCGAGGACGTCGGAATCGCGCTGGGGTCGGCGCTGCGCGAGGCCGTCGGCGACAAGGCCGGGATCGCCCGCTACGGGTCCGCGCTCGTGCCGATGGACGAGGCACTGGTGTCCTGCGCGCTGGACTGGAGCGGGCGCGGCCTGCTGGTCTCGGATTTCGTCTTCGCCGCGCCCAAGATCGGCACGTTTGACACCGAACTCGTCGCCGAATTCTTCCGGGCCGTCGCCGCGAACGCGGGCCTGACCCTGCACTTCGAGCAGCGGCGCGGGGCGAACGCCCACCACATCGCCGAGGCGGCCTTTAAAGCCTTCGGGCGCGCGCTGGACATGGCGAAGCGGCGGGACGAGCGCGTGCAGGGCATCCCCAGCACCAAGGGGATCTTGTGAGGCGCTGGCTCCTGCTGGGCTGGAAGGGGTTCTTCATCAGCCTGGGGGTGACGCTGCAATGGGCGGCCTGGCCCCTGTCGGCGGTCGCCGCGCTTTTCGACCTGCCCTCGCTTTTCCACAAGTCGCCCGGCGGCGCGTTCCTGCCGCACTGGATGGCCGCGCTGCCGTTTATCCAGTTGACCTGGCTGGCGCTGGGCTGCGGGCTGGGCGTGGCGCTCCTCGCGTATACATCGGAAAAAGAGGCGGGGCCGCTCGTGTGGGCCGCGCTGCCGTTCTACGCGGCGGTGTTCTCCGAGTTCTTCTGGGTGCCGGCCCTGATTCGCGGCTTTCCGGGACCGCTGCCCTGGCCGACGCCGCCGGAGCGGGCGGCGGGCGTGGCCGCCTGTGCCGTCTGCGCCCTCGCGGGCCGGGCGCTTGGGCAGAGGGCACGGCGGGACCGCGCCTCGCGCCCCGCCCGCCTTCTGGAACGCTGCCGGAGCGTGGAGTACCAGGTGAACGGGCGCGACCGCGTCCTGAGACTGTGAAGGGCATCAAGAAATGGGTCATCAGAAAGGGCCGCACCGTTGACAATTAAATCGGCTCCTCTCACACTGCCAGCCGTCTTCCCCGCCGACCTGTCCTACCGGCTCGGCGCGGCCCTATTCGGCCTGGTCGGCATCGTCGGGATCGGCCTGGCGGCCAGCCGCCACCAGACGCAGAACTTGATCGTCATGTGCATCCCATTCGCCGTCTTCCTCAGTGTGCTGCTGCTGACCCTGACGTTCCGGCTCGAAGTGGACGAGGCGGGGCTGCGCCAGCGGTCCCTTTTCGGGCGCAAAGACGCCGCCTGGGACTCGGTCCGGCGGGTGGACCAGGGCAAGGCGTACTCAATCTACGGCGAGGGCGACCGCGAGCTGGTCTGGCTGTCCCTCGTCACCACCGCCGCCCAGATTGCCGTCGCCGAGGAAGCCATCCGCCGGTGCGGCCTGAGGCCTTCGGGGGCGAAGCTGGAATACCCGGTCCGCCGGCAGTGGGTCCGGGAGTAGACAATGAAAGTCGCCATCATAGACTACGGCATGGGCAACCTGCGGAGCGTCGAAAAAGCCTTCCACAAGGTTGGCATGGACGGCGCGTTCGTGACCGACGACCCCGCCGAGGTGGCGCGCGCCGACAAGGCCGTCCTGCCCGGCGACGGCGCGTTCGACTCAACCATGCGCTCCCTGCGCCGGTCCGGGGTGGACCGGATCGCTTTAGAGTTCATCGCCTCGGGCCGCCCCTTCCTGGGCATCTGCGTCGGGATGCAGGTACTCCTGACCGGCAGCGAGGAGGGCGAGCCGGGCGTCCGGGGCCTGGACGTCGTGCCGGGCCGCGTCCGCCGCTTCCCGCCCGGCCCCGGTCCGAACGGGGGTCTGAAAATCCCGCAGATCGGCTGGAACGACATCGCGTTCGCCCCCGGCTCGCCGCTGGGCGCGGACCTGCCGGGCGACTCGCCGATGGCCTACTTCCTGCACTCCTACTACTGCGCGCCCGACGACCCCGATGATTGGGCGGCGACCACCGAGTATGGCGTCTCGTACTGCTCCGCCCTGCATCGCCATAACGTCTGGGCCACCCAGTTCCACCCGGAGAAGTCCGGCCCGGTCGGTTTAGCCATTCTCCGCAACTTCTCACGGCTTTGAGTGTCACCAGACAGAAGGAGGCGATGGTGGACCCCATCCTAATACCGATCATTGGCGTCTCGATCCCTATCCTTGCCATCACCGGGGGAATCGTCCAAAGCATCCTGAAGTCCCAGGAGCGGCGGATGGAGATGCGCCTGCGCGCCCAGCAGGGGCAGAACGAGGACGTGACGCGCCAGATTGACGCCCTGCGGGCGGAGGTCGCCCGCCTGCGCGACACCAGCACCCAGTTCGACATGAGCCTGGAACATTCCGTGGAGCGGCTGGAGGAGCGGGTCGGGCGCGTGGAAACCCGAGTGGCCGCCGCGCCCGCGGCGGCCCCTCCTTCGGAAGACGTGCAGCGCGTGGGGCTGCGATAGGAGACACCGATGAATGAAGCGATCCAAATACTTTGCATTCTTGGCGGCACGTTCGGCGGCACCGCGCTGATCATCTGGACCTCGGTCCAGGCCAAGATCGCGCGCATCAAGGCCGAGGCGGAGGCGCATCGGGGCGTCGCCGCGCCGCTGCCGGACGACGCGCTCCTGGCGGAGATGAAGGCGATGCGGCAGCAGATGGCCGAGATGCAGAGTACGAGCCACCAGTTCGACATCTCCTTTGACGAGGCTCTGAGCCGGATGGAGGGCCGCGTCAGCCGTTTGGAAACCAAAAGCGCCGCCGGCACCGCCGCGACGGCTGACGCGCCTGCGACGCTCAGAAACGGGCTGGGCCAATGACCGTGCCCCTCATGCGCTACAACGACGGCTCCCAGAACCCGCCCCGGCTGCGCGTCGGGCACTCGCTCTGGTCACTTCAAAGTCTGCCGATGAACGCGCCCCCCGACGGGGAATGGACGCTGGGCGAGAAGTTCACGCGGGTCAAAGAGGCCGGGTTTGAGGCCGTCGAGTGCTGGCTGGACGAGAGCGACGAGCGGCGGCACCGTGACGCCCTGGACGCCGCCGGGCTGCGCCTGGTCCTGGGCCATCACCCGTTCACCCTGGAGGACGTGCGCCGGACAGTGGAGCAGGCGAAGCGGCTGAACGCCGACTTCGTGTTCGCCCAGCCGCTCCACCCCTACGTCCCGCTGGGCGACGCCGTCCCGTTCCTGCGCGAATCCGTCAAAATCGCCGCCGACCACGGCCTGCCGCTGTTCATCGAGACGCACCGGGGCAACATCCCCGAAAGTCTGAACCAGGCGCTGGCCCTGGTCGAGCGGATGCCCGAAGTGACGTTCACCGGGGACCTCTCGCACTTCGTCGTCATCGGCGAGTTCTACGGCTGGGAGGACGAGCGGGCGATTGACCGGATGGACCCCATTTTGCAGCGCGTCGCCCACCTGCACGGGCGCATCTCTAACGGCGAGCAGGTGCAGGTGGACGTCGGCGACGGGTCCGGCGACACCGCCCAGTTCTTCGTCCGCCTGTGGGCGCGCGTCCTGTCCTACTGGCGGCAAGGCGCGGGGCCGGGCGACGTGTTCCCCTTCGCGAGTGAACTCGGCCCGCCCCGCTACGCCATCACCCTCCCCGACGGCCGCGAGTTCAGCGACCGCTGGGAACAGAGCTTGATAATGAAGCGCCTGGCCGAGCAGGCGTGGGAGCAATCAGCCTAGACTTCTATCAAGCGGCACACCACGTTCGCGGGAGCAACGGCTCCACAGGCGAAGATCAGTCAATGCTCAAGTGTTTAAAGGGATGGGCGCTCTTCTTCGCCTGCTTCGGGGTCGTGGCCGACGTTAGCGAACATCCTACCCATGCCGAAAAGCAGAGCAGATCCGCCGCCAGGATTGTTTACGTCGGCAGGATCGCCACGGATGGGGGCTATGGATGTTTGCCTCTGCTGGATCTCTCCGAAGTGCAGTCAAGCCACTCTCACTCGTACCTCTTTCGCGTGGATTGGGACTTCAGTTCAGGCAGCTACAGCGAGGTCGGAACAGCCTTATACAATCGCCGCCGTGGAACCCTGGAATGTTTCCGCAAGGGGGATCACAACGGCGGGTATGGACTGACAGGATCATCGCTGCGTCGTGCCGCCGCCCGTGATCATCTGGTGTTCAGTAAGGTTAGCCCGGCCATCATCGCGAAGGCAGGGGCGACTGCCCTGCACGCCGGCGGAAGCGATCCATTAGGCGCTTTCAAGTCGCTGACAGAGTATGGTTGCAGCCAAACCACGTTGCCATACCGCGACTTTCCCTGGTGGCTACCAAGCACCCATACACGAACAAAAAACCTGTAGGACAGGGCTACCATTACTGCCTGGAAGTCGTTCTTGGAAAGCCTCCCTTGGTGTCTACCTGGATCATAGAAGCGGCCCCGGCATGAACTGCCGGGGCCGTTGTGTCAGCGCCACCGCCGGCGGCTCGGCCAGCCCCGCACCGATCCCTAACCCGCCAAACAAATTGCTTCGCCCGTCGCGCTTTACCCTGGGGGCTTTCCGGCCGTGCGCCACTCGTCATAGGGGATGCGCGGCAGGTCGAACAGGTCGGTCGTGCGGGCGTACCAGCCGCCGCCGTGCATCCGGCCGATCAGCCCCAGCGCCTCGGTGCGGACGCGCGGGCGGGCGGGGTCGCCGTCCAGGAACTCGTCGCGGACGTGCAGGCAGACGACTTCGGCCAGCACGATCTTGTTGTCGCCGACGGGGACGATGGAGTGGAATCGGCATTCCAGATGCACCGCAGATTCGGCCAGCCGGGGGGTGGAGACGAGGGCGGACGGCAGGGTCGTCAGGCCGGCGGCGTCGGGTTCGCTCTCCCCGACGGGGAAGTCCATGCCGCAGACGTTCATGGCTTCGGCCAATCCCTCGCCGACCAGGTTGACCACGAACTCGCCCGTCCGCTCGATGTTGGCGCGGGTGTCCTTGGGCGTATCCGCGCCCCGGTTGGCTATGCCGAGCGCAACGACCGGCGGGGAGGAGCCGAGCAGGTTGAAGAACGAGAACGGGGCGGCGTTGACCGCACCGTCCGCGCCCACGGTCGTGACCAGGGCGATGGGGCGCGGGACGACGACGCTCGCCAGCAGCCGGTACGCCTGAGACTGGTCCGCGCCTTGCAGATCGAACCGCATGGAGGTTACCGGGCCTTCTCAGGGGGAAAGATCTCGCGCAGGTAGGCGAGATACACGTCGTCATGGCACATCGCCTTGCCGGGGCTGTCGCTGAGCTTGGCGACGGGCCGGTCGCGGCAGCGGACCATCTTAATGACGACCGACAGCGGCTCAAAGCCCATGTCATTGGTCAGAAACGTCCCGATGCCGAACGAGGGGCGCAGCCGCCCGTGGAAGCGTCGGGCCAAGGCGATGGCCTTCTCCACGTCCAGGCTGTCGCTAAAGACGGCGGACTTGGTGGTGGGGTCAATGCCCATGCGCTCGTAGTGGCGGATCAGCTTCTCGCCCCACTCGTAGGGGTCGCCCGAGTCGTGGCGGCAGCCGTCATAGGCCTTGCAGAACAGCTTGTCGAAGTCGCGCAGAAAGGCGTCCATGCCGACCACGTCGGACAGCGCGATCCCCAGGTCGCCCCGGTATTCGCCCATCCAGGTGTCGAAGGCGAAGCGCTGGAAGTCCGGCAGGGCGACCAGCGCCTGGCACGCCTGCAAAAACTCGTGCGCCATCGTCCCGTGCGGCTTCAGCCCCAGCTCGCGGGCTAGACCGATGTTGCTGGTGCCCAAAAGCTGCGGCCCCAGATGCTCCTGGAGATACGCCAGCACGGTCCGGTGCCAGTCGCGGCGGTAGCGGCGGCGCGTGCCGAAATCAATCAGCGGCACGGGCACATCGGCGGACTTCAGCCGGGCGACTTTGGCCTCCAAGCGCCGCATCCCCTCCTTCTGGTTGGCGGCGTCGTCCGGCTGGGTGTGCCGGAAGTAGACCTCGTTGATGATGGCGAGCAGGGGCACTTCAAACAGGATGGTCTGGAACCAGTTCCCAGCGATCCGCACTTGCAGCCTCTGCTCCGGCGGCGCGTCCGGGCGCGTCGTGATCTGGACGCGGTCGGCGCACAGGCGCAGGTCGGAAAGGGCGTCCACATAGCTGGGCTTGAGGAACCGGATGGTTTTGAGGTACGCGGCCTCGTCATCGGTCAACCGCAGGTCGCAGAATGCGGCCAGCTCCTCGCGTATCTCGTCCGCATAGGGCGACAGGTCCACGCCTTTCGTGCGGCACTGGAAGGCGTACTCGACGGGCACGTCGGGGAAGTGGCTCCAGACCACTTCCTGCATTGTTGTCTTGTACAGGTCGCTGTCCAGCAGAGATTGGATAATCATGGCGGTCCTCTGGATGAGTTTACCCGAAAGTGGCCGTTGGAGGGACGACACGGGGCTGAACCCCCGTGCTTTGGTAAAGCAAATCCCCGCCTGCGCGGGCATCAATGCCGTTGGCATCTGCTCTTTCCTCGCCCGCGAAGGCGGGGGCTTGCCCTTCCGAAGCACGGGGGTTCAGCCCCGTGGGCAGTTCACGCCAGAAACTCCGTGGTCGTGGACAGGGTCATGCCCCGCGCGGTCATCTCGCGCAGGAAATCGTCTTGGAACGCCTCGAAGCCGGGGACGGGGCTGACGGCGTCCGTCAGCAGCGTGATCTTGGACACCAGGCGGTCGTCGCCGAAGTTATCGGCTAGGTCGCGGACGGTGTTGGCGACGCAGTGACTCGAAGCCTCACCCGCCACAGCGATCACGTCCGCCTCCTTCAAGGTCTGGATCAGGGCCGTGTTCGTCTGTGTGCCGGGGTCGGCGGGGTCGGGGACGTCCGCCTGGATGGCCGAGTAGTGCTCGGTCCAGATGTTGCTGCCTTTGGGAACATAGTCCACGACGGCGAACTTCTCCTCCCACTCCGCCAGGGCCGCGAACAGGTCGGGCACGACCGCGTGGCCCGCGCCCCCGATCAGGCAGTGGGGCGGCCAGATGCAGAGCGGGTAGCGCCCGTGCGCCGCCAGTGCCTGCACATAAGCCAGCGCGCGCGGGTACATGTCCGGCTGGGTCGTGGTCCACCGGCCCGCCTCCACATCCTCGGCGCTGAGGAGGGTGAAGGGCGCGGGGTGGCTGCCCGCCGCGTCCTGCCAGAAGATCGGGTGCGCGGTGTCTACCAGGTGGTGCGAGTCGAGCGTGACGTGAATACCGTCCAATCGGGGGGCCAGCCGACGGACCATGCGCGCCAGCCTCGCCATATCGGCCTCCCCTCCAGGGACATACAGCGCGCCCGACGGGTCGCAGAAGTCCACCTGGGGGTCAATGATCAAGAGTTCCACCTGCATCTGTCCTGCCTCCGGTCCTGAGTCTCTGGGTGACAAGAACAGTATACCCCAGGCAGGCGATAAAGTGTTATTTTTACACTTTCAACCTCACAATCTTTTCGCGGCCCGTTCCGTGCTATAATGCCTCACACACAAAACGAAAGAGACACTATAGAGACACCATGCCACAGACCGAGCGCCAGTCACTGGCGGAGAACCTGAAGGCGGCCCTGCGGAAGCCGCTGGGCGGGGGCGGCGACGTGCGCCTGACGGCGGCCCTCCAGGGCCGGCACCCCGCCGACATCGTCGAGGCGATGGACGGGCTATCCCCGCCCGAGGCGCTGGCCGTCTTCAACTGGCTGGACAACGAGCGGGCCGCCGAGGTGCTGGACGAGCTGGATTCGGAGACGGTGAAGTTTCTGACCAGCAACGCGCCCTCGGGCCGCATCGCCGAGCTGCTCGACCACCTGCCGATGGACGACGCCGCCGAGGTCGTGTCCGAGGCCGGGCCGGACCAGGCCGAGGCGCTCATGGCCGACTTGACGGCGCGCGCCCCCGAGGACGCCGCCGAAGTCCGCAAGCTGCTGTCCTACCCGGAAGGGGCGGCAGGGCGGCTGATGACGGACAAGTTCGCCGCCATCCCGCTCGCCGCGACGGCCAGCCAGACGCTGGAATACCTGCGGCGGCACGCGGACGATCTGGAGACGATCAACGAGGTGTACGCGCTGGACGAGGACCGGCGGCTGCACGGCGTCATCCCCCTGCGCCGCGTCCTGACCGCGCCCCCCCTGACTCAGATTCGCGACCTGATGACGGCCGAGCCGATCTCCGTCCGCCCCGAAACCGACCAGCAGGAGGCGGCCCTGCTGATCTCGCGCTACGACCGGCTGACCCTGCCGGTCACGGACGAGGACGGTCGGCTGCTGGGGATCGTCACGATTGACGACATCATGGACGTGCTGGTGGAGGAGTTCAACGAGGACTACATGCGCTCGGTCGGGTCCGACGCCGAGGAGCTGGAGCGCAAGTCGCCCGTGCAGATCGCCAAGCTGCGCCTGCCCTGGATCCTGGCGACCCTGTTCATCGAGCTGATCGCGAGCACCGTCATCAGCCACTTCAACGCGACCATCCAGCGGTACATCCTGCTGGCCGCCATGTACCCGGTGATCTCCGCCATCAGCGGCAACACGGGCTTGCAGTCCGCCGCCATCATCATCCGGGGCCTGTCCACCGGGCAGGTGCAGTTGTCCGGCTGGCGGCACGCCGTCGCCCGGCAGATGGCGACCACGCTGATCCTGTCCGGGGCCTGCGCGATGACTCTGGGCCTGATCGCCGGCGTCTGGGACCGGCGCTGGGCCTTCGGCCTAGTCGTGTTCCTGGGCATGTTCATGGCGGTCAACATCGCGGGCGTCGTCGGGTCGTGCGTCCCCCTCCTGTCCAAGCGCGCGGGCTTCGACCCGGCGATGACGGCGGGGCCGTTCGAGACGGCCTTCCAGGACGTGATCGGGGTCAGCATCTTCCTGTCCCTGGCCTCCGTCCTGCTGCACTGGCTGAAGGCGTGAGGAAGCCCGGCCCTCCAGGGCCGGGCAGGGTGCCGGAATCTCACCTCACGAGAATTCTGCAAGATCGTCCCCTTCTCATCCCACCTAAAAAGCTCCCCCCCCTCTCCCCTGCGGTACACTCAGGCGGAGCAAACGGAGGAGACACGCCCATGACGACCCCCCAAGACACGGACACCGCGCCGGAGACGCTGCCGAGCGCGGCGCTTTTTATCGCGACGGCTCTTCCGACAAGGTCTACCACGCCAACATCAACGCCGTGGTCGGCGGGTACACCGTGACGTTCGCCTTCGGGCGGCGCGGGAGCGCTCTGACGGCGGGGACGAAGACTGCGGCACCGGTCGCCTGGGAGAAGGCGCAGCAGATCTACGACAAGCTGCTGGCGGAGAAGACGGGCAAGGGCTACACGCCGGACGGGGCGGGGGCGCTCTTCGCGATGACGGACCATGAGGGCCGCCGGTCGGGCCTGCACCCGCAGCTTCTGAATTCGGTGGGGGAAGACGCGGCCCAGGCATTGCTGGCGGACGCGGCATGGGGCCTCCAGGAGAAGTTCGACGGCCGGCGCATCCTGGTGGCGGTCACGGGCGGCACCCCAACCGGCTCCAACCGCAGGGGGCTGTGTGTCCCGCTGCCCCAGGAGATCGCGGACGCGCTCGCCTTCCTGCCGGACTGTGAACTGGACGGGGAACTGCTGGGCGGTGCGTATGTCGTCTTCGACCTGCTGAAGCGGGGCGCGGACGACTGCCGGGCGCGGCCCTACCGGGAGCGTCACGCGGCGCTCTGTGCCCCGGTCCCGCCGTCGCCTGCCCTCCTCGTCGCCGAGACGGCCTGGGACGAGGCCGACAAGCGGGCGCTGTACGACCGGATCGCGCGGGCGGGCGGCGAGGGCGTCGTGTTCAAGAAGGCGGACGGGGCCTATGTCGCCGGGCGGCCCGCGTCGGGCGGCTCCCAGGTCAAATGCAAGTTCTACGCCACCTGCACCTGCCTGGTGGCGAGCCAGAACGACCAGCGCAGCGTCCGCCTCCAGCTTCGGGACGACGCGGGGCAGGCCATCGCCGTGGGCAGCGTCACCATCCCCCCCAACAAGGCCGTCCCCGCCGTCGGCGCGCTGGTCGAAATCCGCTACCTGTACGCCTACAAGGGCGGCTCGCTCTACCAGGCGACCTACCTGAACGAGCGCGACGACCTTTCGCCCAGCGACTGCACACTGGGCCAGCTCAAGTACAAGGCGGAGGGCGGGGAGGCGGAGGGCGAGGAGTGAGGAACACGGGGCTGAACCCCCGTGCTTTAGCAAAGCACATCCCCCCCTACGCGGGCATCAATGCCGTTGACGCTTGCTCTTCAATCTTCACCCGCGAAGGCGGGGGATTGCACTCATACAGCACGGGGGTTCAGCCCCGTGGCGCGCTAGGGGGCCTTGCCCGGCGCGGGGTTGACCGCCTTCCGTTTCATCGTCCCACTCGCTTTTGCCCCCAGCCTCCGCTGCAAGTCGGCGATGCGAGCATCAAGGCTAACGACGTCCGGGTGATGGGGCGTCGCGCCTCCAGACAGTTTGGCTGCACGTTCCACGAGAAGTTCGGCGAACTCTTGCTCTATCCCCTGGTCATTGCGGTTGATGGTAAAGAGGGTTCTGGATGGGCCTCCAAAGAGGGGAATGCGGGTGCGCTCCGGTGTGATCACGAAGATACCACCCCTTTTCACGGTGTATGTCAGCGGCACTTCCGAGGCGGCGAGTACGGCGTCCAGGGCCTGGACGAGCGGGACATTCGTCAGGTGGACCGTCACGGTGTCGTCGTCGGAGATCCCCGCTGCGACGGTGCAGTTGGCTCTGGCGGCTGCGAACAGGGTGTCGAGCGCCTGACGGATCGGGACCTTCTTCAAGTCCAGAGTGACCGATGGATTTGGAACGATGACCGTCTGGCCCGAACCAGGCAGCGTTATGACGGCGTTAGGAGGGGTGATCCAGGGCCGGATGTGGTAGACGCCGCCTTGAAAGCTCCACTCCAGCGGCAGGGAGTTCGCGCTCGCGAGGGCGTCGAGGGCTTGATCGAAAGAAACCCCGTTCAGCTTCACGTTCACGGTGCCGGAGACGTCCGGCTCGATGACATAGCTCCGGTGGCTGCCTTGGAATAGCATCGCCACCCCATTGGTCACATCGCCCTGGGTGGCGAAGTCGATCAGGGACTGCGTCGCCTTCGTGTGGGCGCTCATCTGTCTCACCAGCCGTGCCTGGGCCAGCAACACCATCTGAGTCTGGGTGGGCGACAGTGTGTAGGCACGTTTCGGCATGGGGACGGGTTTGAGCGGCGCGGTCGGGGTGGCGTGGGCGGCGGGCAGGGCCAGGCCGGCGGCGAGCGCGGCCAGGGCGACGGCTTTGACGGGCGTGAGCGTTTTCATAGTCGGGACTCCTTCAGGG